>WHSV01000001.1 GCA_009379915.1 Actinomycetota bacterium
GTGGGCGAGATGCTGGCCCTTGTTGTCGGCGACCCCTCGTCCGAAGACCCGGCCGTCACGCACCTCGGGCTCGAACGCCGGGGAGATCCAGGCCTCGATCGGCTCGGGCGGCTGGACGTCGTAGTGGCCGTAGAGCAGGACGGTGGGCGCGTCCGGCTCGGCGACCATGGCGCCGATCACGACCGGATTGCCGCCGCTCTCGATGACCCAGACGGCGCACCCGGCGGAGGCCAGCAGCGTTGCCGAGTGCTCGGCGCACTCGACGATGCCGATGTTTTGGGTCGAGATACTGGGGCGAGCGACGTAGTCGAGCAGGATCTCGAGATGCTCGTCGCGGTGTTTCTGGGCGTAATCAAGGGCGGCAGAGCCCCGATCGGCTGGCGGCATCCGGCAACGTTATCGGAGGCCGCACCCCTCCTCACGCTAGATCCGAGGTCAAGAGCCCGACTACGTCGTCGATATGCGAAGACCCTCTCGCTCCGCGGCCCCCACGAGCCTCTCGTCGAGGGTAACGATCTCGAGAGAGCTCGGAGCATCATCGGAGCCGACCAACGCACCCGCTAGCTGCAGCGCGTCGGCCGCCCGGAGTCTGTGAGTGCGCAGAAGACGGCGAGCGATCCGTCTGACCGCCTCGGTTGCCTGTATTTCATGCCACGAGTTACTGAGCACGTTCAGGCGATCGAATGCTTCACGTGCGCCGGAGTCATCGAGTTGCCCATCGTGCTCGAGCCGGGCAAGCGCCGAGGCGCACTCAACCTCCGTTGCCCACCAAACTAGTTGGACGGGATCGGACTCCAGCAGCCGGCTCATGGATGCGCTTCTCGCTTCAGCGACGAGAAGGGGTACCACGGCGGAACTGTCCCAGAACTTCACCTGCCGGCTGAGCGCTCATCGAGGAGCACCTCGACAACGCTGACCGCTTCCTTGAGGGCAGGAGGCTGGGATTCCCAGATCACGTGCGGCGGGATGCCGCTGCCGGGTAACAAGGCCCCTTGTCGCAGGAGCTGGTCCAGCCTGGGGGCGGATCCGGCCTTCATATCAATCTGCTCGAGCCTCGCCACGGGACGGCCACGATCCAAGATGAGGACCGACTCGCCGCCTCGAAGCCCCCGCAGCAGCGAGCTGAGCTTGTTCTTCGCTTCCGAGATGCTGACGACCTTCATCTGGCCATAATAGCCACTTCTATGTGACCAATCTAGACTCGGAGCAATCAGGCAGGCGTACATGGCTCGTGGCCCCCGGCTCGTGCGCAGAATGCCCCGGGCGGTGAGACCATGGGGGCATGGCGATGAAGACCGTGCTCCGCTCCAACGACCCGTGCTGGTGCGGGAGCGGCAGGAAGTACAAGCGGTGCCACAAGCTCTCGGACGAGCCGGTGCGCCCCGGCAACGTCTCGCCCCGGCGTTCGGTGCCGACTTCGATCGTCCACCCGGACTATGCTGAGGGGGGCGTGCCGGGCTCGGGCTCGACCTCGGCGATCCAGAAGCCCGAGGTCATCGAGCGCATGCGGCGAGCCGGCAGGATGGCGGCCGAGGTTCTGGCGCTGGCGGCGGCCGAGGTCGCTCCGGGCGTGACCACCGAGCACATCGACGAGGTCGTGCACGAGGCCTGCATCGAGCGCGGCGTGTACCCGAGCACGCTCGGCTACAAGGGCTACCCGAAGTCGTGCTGCACCTCGGTCAACGAGGTCATCTGCCACGGGATCCCGGACGACCGAGCGCTGCGGGACGGAGACATCATCAACATCGACGTGACGGTGTTTGTCGACGGTGTGCACGGCGACACGTCGGCGACCTACCCGGTCGGGGAGATCGCACCCGAGTCACAGGAGTTGATCGACGCGACGCGCGAGGCGACGTGGCTCGGGATTCGGGCGGTTCAGCCGGAACGACCGATCGGCGACATCGGCAAGTCGATCGCCGGCTTCGTCGAGCCGATGGGCTACGGGGTGGTGAGGGTGTTCGGGGGCCACGGCATCGGCGAGCGCTTCCACACGAGCCTCCACATCCCGCACTACTACGAGCCGCGGGCGGACACGCTGCTGAAGCCGAACATGGTGTTCACGGTCGAGCCGATGATCACGATGGGGAGCTACCACCACCGAGTCTGGCCGGACGCCTGGACGGCGGTGACGACGGACCTGAAGCGAACGGCCCAGTTCGAACACACCGTGGTGGTGACGAAAACGGGGGCCGAGGTCCTGACGCTGCCGCCCGAGTCCCGCTAACGGCGCTCCGCAGAACCAGGCTCACCCGGCGCGCGCGGCGGGAACGAGTCCCGCGCGCGCCAGCCGGGCGAGACGGCGCGCGCGGCGGAGCGGCTCGGGCGTGCGGGCACGCGCAAGACTTCGTTCGACGACCTCGACCGCGGTCTCGACGTCGGTTCGCCACCCGGGATGAACCACGACGGGCCGGACTCCGGCGCGGCTCCGGAGCCACGTCGCCACGACCTCGCCGTCGATCGCCAGAGGCGAGGTCGCCCCGCGCGCCGCGCCCGGAGGGTCGCCTTCGGCAATCAAGGGACGGTGCGTCACGCCGACGGTGGGGAGATCCAAGACCGCACCGAGGTGAAGCGCGAGGCCGCTCGGCGGGGATGGTCGCGGCCGGTTGCGTTCACCAGCAACACCTCCGGCGTCGATCCGAGCGCGCGCACGCAATCCTCGAGCAAGAGCCCTTCGCGCAGGGCCAGCAGCCCCGGTTGATACGCCGCTCCGGCCACACCGTCTAACACCGCGGTCGTAAGCAGCCTGCATCGCCGCATAGTTACGGCCGCGGTCCAGGCTCTGTCCCCCGGCGCCCCCCGGCCGGAGAGCCCGCGCTCGAAACAAACCCACCCTGCACCGAAGGTGAGCCGGTCGGGAGGCTGCCACGGCTCGGGGTACTCGAGCCCGAAACGTTGCTGGACCGCAACGAGATCCTCCGCGGCGTCGGGCCACCGCTCATGATCGGTCAGCGACGAGCGCGCATGGCGGCGAGGCTGCCGGCGGCCAAGCCGGTGAAGGCCACGCCTTCGACGATCAAGAAACCACCGGTGTGGTGGCCCGTGACGGCACAGGCTCCCGCAACGATCACGCCCAGGCCTCCCGCGAGCACCGAGGCGCCGAGCCCCCAGCGACGGCGGGTTGCCAACCCGAGGATCGAGCCGAACAGCGCGTAGGTGAAGGTCATCAGCAGGATCGTTCCCCACAGCGGGGTGGCCGTGGGATCGGTCGGTCTCGGTTCGAAGACGTAGATAGCGACCATGGTCGCAATCCATGCGACGAGCAGAGGGCGCGACCAATCTCGGGTCTCTCGAGAAGCCTCTCTGACGGGTGGGTGACTATCGACCCGCGTGCGGGCGGGCTCGGCGGAGGGCTGCTTCCACAGCTCCTCGAGACGCTCGGATTGCCGCAGGCGATCTTGCGTGGTGGCCATCATCCACTCCCCCGGCTCGAGGTGCGTTTGAAAGCCGAGCCTACTCCTCGTGGGAACGCTCGGAGCGCGCCGGCACGGCCGTTTCTCGGAGTGCCTGCTTTCTATACTGCACTTATGGCCTCCGTTCCTCCCGCCCGCCACCTGCTTCTCACCAAGGACCTCGTCGACGGAAGGTATTTCGAGCCGCTGGACGTGACCGCCATGGCCGACGCAGCTGGGCTTTCCCGCGCTCATTTCAGTCGCTAGTTCCGCCGCGTCTTTGGCGAGTCGCCGCATGCATATCTGCTCACCCGGCGGCTGGAGCGCGCCGCGGTGCTCTTGAGAACGACCGACCGCTCGGTCGCCGACATATGCCACCTCGTGGGGCTGCAGAGCGTCGGCTCGTTCACCACCAGCTTCACTCGCACCTACGGGAGGACTCCCACCGCCTACCGCGCCGCGTATCCATCTGCGGCTCACCACGCTCTGATTCCGAGCTGCGTCCTGCGGGCCTACGGGAGGCCGCAACGCAGCACGTTTCGAGAAGACAACAGCTCGACGCCTGACTAGCGTTGCCGGCAGAAACCAGAAGCTGAGGCTGGAGGACCAATGATCAAGATCGGCAACGTTCAGCTGTGGGTGCACGACCAGGACGACTCGCTCGCGTTCTACACCCAGAAGCTTCAAATGAAGATACGCGCCGATGTGACCGTCGCCGAGATGGGGAACTTTCGCTGGCTAGTCGTGGGCCCCGCGAGTCAGCCCGAGGTTGCGATCGTGCTCATGGCGATCCCCGGCCCTCCGATCATGGACACGACGACGTCCGAGGAGGTGCGGGACCTCATGGCGAAGGGTTTCGCGGGGACGATCTTCCTCACGACCGAGGACTGCCAAGCCTCCTACGAGGAGCTCAAGGGCCGCGGTGTCGAGTTCGTCGAGGTGCCCGAGCAGCGTCCCTACGGGATCGACGCGTCCTTCCGTGACCCCTCCGGCAACCACATCCGTCTGACCCAGGTCGACGAAACCTTCGGAGGGTGAATCAGGGTGGGCGTAGCCGATGAGCGAGCGACTGCGAGCCGTGGTGGAGCAACTGAACCTCCAGCCGGATGACCGGGTGCTCGAGATCGGATGCGGCCACGGAGTAGCGGCAACGCTCGTCTGCGAGCGCCTCCAAGGAGGACGTCTAACTGCGATCGATCGCTCATCGAAAATGATCGAGGCGGCGAGACGCCGGAACGCGGCCCACATCGAAGCTGGCAAAGCGGAGTTCATCGTCATGAGCCTCGAGGACATGGATCTCGGCGAGCGCCGCTTCGACAAGGTGTTCGCGGCCCGGGTGGGCCTATTTCATCGCGAGCCACAACGTGCGCGCAGCCTCGTTGAGGAGTGGCTCTCGCCGGGCGGAGAGGTCTTCTCCTTCTACGACTCCCCCTGATCTTTCGATGCCATCGGGGCTCGGTCCACCCGTCCGATGAGTTTCGGTATCTCGACCGGTCCAAGTGACAAAGCTTCGTAGAGAGAAAGGAAAGTGGAGATGGATCAAGCGGCAGCGGTTCGAACCGCACCCAGCGCGACCTCCGAGTCCAGAGCCCTTCTTGCCTGCGGTGTCGTAGCCGGACCTCTGTTCATCGTCGTGGCCTTGGTGCAGGCGTTCACGCGTTCTGAATTCGACCTCTCACGCCACCCGCTCAGTCTGCTGAGCCTGGGCGACCTCGGATGGATCCAGATCGCCAACTTCGTTGTTGCCGGGTTGCTTTTCAGCGCGTGCGCGGTCGGAATGCGGCGCGCGATGGATCGAAGCAGCGGCGGAACTTGGGTACCGCGCCTGATCGGCGTCTTCGGGTTGAGCCTGATTGCGGGCGGGGTGTTCCTCTCGGATCCGGCCTTCGGCTTTCCACCCGGAACTCCTCCGGGGACGCCCGAGGAGCTCAGTTGGCACAGCATCGTGCACGGCATCGCCCCGGTGCTGGGCTTCCTGGCGCTGGTCGCGGCCTCGTTCGTGTTCGCTCGTCACTACTCCCGTGTCGGCGAGCGGGGATGGGCCGTCGGCTCTGCGCTGGTCGGCGTGGTCGTCCTGGCGCTCAGCGCCTGGCCCAATCTCGGCGGGGATCCGGAGGGCAGGTTCGGGCCGCTCTGGGTGGCGATGGTCCTCGGTTTCGCATGGGCATCGATCATGGCGGTCCGGTTGCTGAGGGGCGGTCGCTGATGAGCGAGAACAAGAGAGTTATCCGATCCGGCGAACTGCAGCCCACCCCCCGGAGGCATGGTGACACTTCAAGGCGAGCCCTACGGCTCGGGCGTCTCGTTCTTCCTCGTCAACAACGAACCCGGCGCGGGACCGGACCTTCAAAGGGCATCCCTATCCCGAGACCTGGATTCGTCCGGTCCGGAACGGCACGCTTCACGGCGGGCGACGACGAGATCGAGGTTGGGCCCGGTGACATAGCGGTGGTGAGCGCAGAGACTCCGCACAAGTTCAAGAGCAGCTGCACCGAACGGCTCGACATCATCTGCATCCTCCCATCGCCCCGGATGATCCAGGAGGACCTGGAGTAACGATCGAGCCGCCCCCCGGGATGCCGACCGCACCCGAGCCGTCCTTCATGCGGTCGATAGCGCCCGGCCTCTCGGCGCAGCTCGCTCTGATCGTGTAAACATGCATTCGTGGCGGATGCAGATGCTGCTGTTCGATTAGCTGCGTTCGAGTTTCTCGACGAGCTGACGCAGGTTCACGGCGATGCGCTCCCCCGCAACGCGTTGTCTGCCGGCTTCCCCTTCGAAGGCCGCCGCGTTCCTCTACTCGGTCCCCAGGGCATCTTCAAGCCAGCGGTGATGTCCGACATGCCGCTCAGCATCACGACCACTCCGATCGTCGAGGGCAAGACGCGACCATACGAGGATCAGGTGACCGATGACGGTTTCATCGCTTATCGCTATCGAGGTACCGATCCCGGCCACCATGAGAACGTTGGCTTGAGGCGCGCCCTTAAATCGCAGACGCCGCTCATCTATTTCTACGGTCTAGTCCCGGGCCAGTACGCGGCATCGTGGCCGGTGTACATCGTCAACGACGATCCGAGGTCCCTTACCTTCACCATTGCCGTCGACATGCCCGAGGCCGTTCTGGCACAGCCGACCTCCGAGCTGGACCGTGCGTTCGAGCGACGCTACGCAACCAGGATGCAACTCGTGCGACTGCACCAGGCGAGCTTCAGACAACGAGTGATCCGCGCCTATCGGGAAGCGTGTGCTATTTGTCGCCTGCGGCATCAAGAGTTGCTCGATGCCGCTCATATCCTCCCGGACACTAGCGGCGGGGATCCAAGCGTTACGAATGGGCTCGCGCTCTGCAAGCTCCACCACGCAGCCTTTGATCGGAACATCATGGGAATCCGGCCCGATCTCGTGGTGGAGATAAGTACCGCCCTACTCAACGAGATTGATGGGCCGATGCTTGTGCACGGTCTGCAAGGGTTCCATGGCAGCTCCCTGATAGTTCCTCAAGCTGTGGCACAGCAGCCCGACCGAGCTTTTCTCGAGGAACGATACGAGGTCTTCCGAGAAGTCGGCTGACGAGCGACTCACATTCAAGAGGAGGTAACTGTGACTGCTCGCAGAAGCGAATGGACTCTTGCAGAACTTCAATATGAGCTCCGAGATTTTGAAGCTGCATTGACCCAAGCCGGATTGAAGCGAAACACGATTCGGACGTACGTTGATCGAACGGAGATCTTCCTTCGGTGGCTCGGCGGCGACTACCAACCCCGAGGACCGGTTGGGCCTGATTGAGCGACGAAGTTCCCGGCGACCACCTGATAACCAGGGGTCGTGACCGGGAACGGTTACTGCAGCGGGATGACGTTGTCGGGCTGAGGGTCAAGCACCCTTCGGTCGATGCAGTACGTAAGGGCAAAGGCCACCGCGAAAATCGTCAGCAAACCAAGCGCCAACCACATTGAACTACCTCCCATCATTGACCTGCACCTCCGATTCCTGATCACTCTGCACCGGTCGATCACGGCGTCTAACCTGCTTACTGCGAATCGAAGCCTGTGCGGAGCGCTTCTTCTTTCGCTTGGAAGCAGCCTTCCCAGCCGCTGCTCCAATTCCTGCTGCAAGGAGCGCGGCGGCAACAAGATCAGGAAGATTAGAGGCAACGTCGTCGAGAACGGCCCGTCGCACTCGAAGTTCGTCATCGTCTGCTGCGGGATTCGCGAGTTCTCCAGCCGCCGACTCGAATCTCAATCGCTCCAAGATCCGTCTCTGGCTTTCGCTGCGGGTTCCGGTCTCCAGCACGGACATCAGGCTAGCGCAAGCAATAGGACATCTAGAGGGAACGCACTTTTGACCTAGAGGGGTGCGATCTTCCGAGGCTTCGTTGCCGGGTGGTAACAGCTCGGCGCGCGCCAGCCGCTCCAGCACAGATTCTCGTCGGGGCTCCTGAGGGCTCTGCCGAAGATGTCGAAAGCGCCTACCGCCCGGTGACGGCCAGACTGCTATTGGAGACCCAGTTCGTGCTTCTCGCGCATCTCTCGATACTCAAGCAGTCTCGCCCGAATATCGTCGATCTGCTCCCGCGACAGATTGCTGGAAGAGTTACGCCAAACGGAAGCATGAGACTTCATCTCTTTGGGACGCAAGACCGGCACCTCGCTTTCCAGTGGCACTCCTGAGATCTCCGGTCCCCACACGACCACTACGGGGCTAACTCGAAGCCGGTAGCCGAAGCTCGAGAGCAAGTACTGCACCGAACGGCTTCCATTGGTCGCCTGTTGGATCCACTCATGGGCTCTCGTTTTGCCTCTGCTCGACCTCAGATCCAGCTTGGAATCCGTCCACTTTGTTTCAACCGCAAGAACTCCGCCTGGGCCCACGACGACGTGATCAACGTCGTGGAACTCAAAGGAAATCCAATCGACCACGTGCCAATCCCTGCCCAACCACCGCCGCAAGTCCTTGGACGTCCATCCCTCTGCCTCCAGCGCGTTTACAAGATGATAGGTCCCGTCAAATAGCTCACGCCCGAAGAAAAGCAAAGCCAAGAAGAGGCTCGGCACTGCAGCCCAGACCGGGATCTGAGCCGTCGGAAACACCCAGTGGAGCCCCACCCCCACAACCGTCAACATCCCCACAATGATTGCAAGGCGCCACCAATGCTTCCGTAAGAAATCTCGACGGCGCTCGATCAGCTGCCGTTTCGCGAAGTGCCCCGCCACAGATGACATGAGGTGTGTATCGGCATCTCGCTGTCGTTTCCTGATGGCGGCTAACCCTCCAGAAAAGAACCCCCTCACGGGGAGGGGGTTCGTGGCCCGAAGAGCGCCGAGCCTTAAGCGGCAGCAGCACCCACCGAGGGGCGCTCCGCCGCCCTCAGCGTCACCTTGCGAGCGTGACGGAAGCCGAGCAGCGCCAGGACCGCCAGCAGCCCGCCGGCTGCGATCAGGCCGTAGCCGGCCAAGATGGCGATCGTGGAAACGGTCCACCAGCCGTAGGCGTTGAGCAGGATCGCTCGCAGCGACTCGCCCTTGAACAGCGTGTCGGCCTTGCCCTGCAGTTCGGCTGCGGTGTCCGGGTCGAGGCCCTCGGCACGAGCCTCTGCGCTCGTCTCGGAGTAGGTCTTGCCCTCGTTGACTTCCTCGAGGTGAAGTCCGATGTAGGCCGCGAAGGCCTCGGCCGAAGCGCCGTCGTCGACCTTCTGTCCGGCGAAGTCGCCGACGGTCGCCTTCTACTTGGGCGTCATCGCCTCGAGGGGAGGAAAGGTCACCTTCTGGGGCTCGAGCCGGTCCCTCACGTTGTCCTGTCCGAAGTTGCCCCCGTAGAGGGCGGCCGCACCGAGCAGCAGGAGCACGATCGCCACGACGGCCCCCGCCCCACTCACGATCTGGTCCCACATCCTGCGTTCCACGGTTCTCTCCATCTGTCATCCATCCCCGGCACTCCCCGACGGGGTACCTTCGGTTCTCGATGAGCTTGTCAGGGGTGCCGCGGACGACCTAGGGTCCTTCGGACCCTTTCCGGCAGACGAAAGGCCCCCTCGCGGGGGGCCGGTAGAGACCGGGGCCGGTAGAGACCAAAAGGCGGTGATGACCAAAGTGACCTGGGAGGCGTGGCTCACACTCGTCGTGGTCGCGCTGACCATCGCCACACTCGTCACCGAGCGCATCTCGCCCACCTTCGCCGTGCTCGGCGCGGTCGTGGTCCTGCTCGTCACCGGGGTCATCGAACCGGAGCAGGCCTTCTCGGGCTTCTCGAACGAGGCCCCCATCACGGTGGCCGCGCTCTACGTGCTCGCCGCGGGAGTCGAGCGGACGGGGGCGCTCGAACGGGTGGCCTCCACCCTGCTGCGCGAGGACAAGAAGGGAGGCTCCGGCGGCATCGGCAGCATGGCCCGGGTGCTGGGCCCGACCGCCGTCTCGTCGGCCTTCCTCAACAACACGACCATCGTTGCGATGGTGGCGCCCGCGGTGCTCACCTGGGCCCGCCGCACGGGGCGCTCGCCGTCGCCCTACCTCCTGCCACTGAGCTTCGCCGCGATCCTGGGGGGAGTCGTCACGCTCATCGGCACGTCGACCAACCTCGTCGTGTCGGGCCTCCTCAGCGAGGCGGGAGAGGAGCCCCTGGGGTTGTTCGAGATCGGCCGGGCGGGACTGCCGGTCGCGCTCGCGGGCCTGGCCCTGCTGCTCTTCCTCGGCCCCCGTTTGCTCCCGGTGCGCAGGGCGCCGAGCGAGGAGTACCGGGAGGACGCACGCCAGTTCACCGTGGAGATGGTCGTGTCGGCGAACAGTCCGCTGGCGCACAACACGGTCGCGGAGGGCGGGCTGCGAAGCCTCGAGGGAGTGTTCTTGATCGAGATCGAACGTGACGGACGGCGCATCGCTCCGGTGCCGCCGACCGAGGTTCTGGCCGGAGGCGACCGGCTGATCTTCGCCGGCAACGTGAGCCGGATCGTCGACCTGCAGCGGATTCCGGGACTGAGCTCGGCCGAGGAGCGCCACTACACGAAACTGGATGCCGGGGCGCAGCGCCAGTTCTTCGAGGCCGTCGTCGCCGAGGGCTCTTCGCTGGCCGGCTCGACGCTGAAGGACACCGGCTTCCGAGGGCGCTACGGGGGCGCAGTGGTGGCCGTCCACCGGGCCGGGGAACGAGTCCCGGGCAAGCTCGGCGAGGTGCGTCTGAGGCCGGGGGACGTCTTGCTGGTGCTCGGCGAGAGCGGCTTTCGGCGGAGGTGGCGCCACGAGCCCGACTTCCTGCTGATCGCGTCGCTCGACGGCGGAGCCCCGCCGCGCCGCGAAAAGGCTCCCATCGTGGGCGTCGTCCTGCTGGCCGTGCTGGTGCTTGCGGCCACCGGTCTCATGTCCATCCTCGACCTCTCGCTGCTGGCGGCCGTGGCGATCGTCGCGCTGGGAGTGCTCACTCCCAATCAGGCGCGCAACGCCGTCGACTTGAACGTCATCGTGCTCATCGCGGCCAGCTTCGGACTCGGCGCGGCCCTGCAGGAGAGCGGACTGGCGGAGTCCCTCGCGTCGGGGCTCGTCTCGATCTTCGATCCTTTCGGCGACCTCGGCCTGCTGCTCGGGGTGCTGCTGGCGACGATCATCCTGACCGAGATGATCACCAACAACGCGGCCGCGGTGCTGATGTTTCCCATCGCCTTCGCCACCGCCACGCAGGCGGGGCTCGAGCCGCGCGGCTTCGCGATCGCGGTCGCCATCGGAGCGTCGGCCTCGTTCCTGTCTCCGATCGGCTACCAGACCAACACGATGGTCTACGGGATGGGGGGCTACCGCTTCATGGACTTCCCCCGGGTGGGCTTCCCGCTCACGATCGTCGTGATCGTGCTGGCGGCGATCTTCATTCCCCTGTCCTGGCCGCTCAGTTGAGGGATCTCACCTGGTAGCGTTTCCTCTAGGAAAGCTGAGGTAAGGGGGGAGTGCGCATGAAACGTGCGTTATTGGTCGCGTTGCTGTGTTACGCAGTCGCATTGGCGGGGGCGCCGCCCGGAGTGGCTCAAACCGGGGGCGATGTGGCGGTCAGCGATCAGGTCTACGTTCGTCACGACGGCGGATCGGATCAGTCGATCGGGGCCTGCTCCACCAACCAGCGGCAGCAGAACGAACCCTCCGCTGCGGTGTCACCGACGAACCCCGACCTCATGGTCTCGGGAGCCAACGACTACTGCACGGTGGACACCGCGGGTGACACGTGGGCGGGCTTCTACTACTCCTCCGACGGCGGCGCCTCTTGGACCAACAGTCTCTTGCCCGGCTACTCGACCGACACTTCGGCAGAGGGTCAAGACTCGCCCCTGTTCCAGTTCACGTCGGCGGCCGGCGACCCGGTGCAGGAGTGGAACAACGACGGCAAGGTCTATTACGGAGGCATCGCCTTCAATCGCACGCAGCCTGCCAGGGGTTCGATCTGGCTCGCGCGCTACGACTGGGACTCGGGAGCGGCACCCGACTACGAATTCACAACGCTCGTGTCGCGCGGCGCCTCGAGCCCGCTGTTCATCGGTAACTTCGAAGACAAGGTTCAGCTGGGCGTCGATCGCGGTGCCGAGAGCCCCCACGAGGGCAACGTGTACATGTGCTGGGCGCGCTTCAACGCAAACGTCAACAGCAATTCGATCTTCTTTGCTCGCTCGACCGACGACGGTCGCTCCTTCTCGGTCCGGAGGATCTCGCGGACCGTAGCCGGGAGCCAGTTCTGTGATATTGCTGCGACCAAGAGCGGCGACGTTTACGTCGGCTGGCGCCAGTTCGAAAACACCGGCCGAGGGGCCAGAGCTCAGGACAACGCGGTCGTTTACGTGAAGTCGACCAACGGTGGGCGATCCTTCACCAACCCGCGGATCGCGGCTGAGTTCACCGCTTGGGATGTCGGCGACGAGTTCTCCAACCCCGAGGCCGCCGGACGGGCGCGTTTCAACTCCTGCCGCAACGCCGATATGACGCCGGGCGCCTGTCGCTCGCCCGAGCCTCAGATACCGGCGCGCGACTGCGGCGACGGACCGTTGGTGTGTGACTCTGGCTACGTGTTTCACCGGCAGGCGAGCCAGATACGGATAACCGCGGACCCAACCGCGGCCGGTGACGAGGACTCGGTGTACGTCGTCTACGACGGGTCCGTTCCGGGATCCGAAACACCCACCGGGTCTACCTACGGCACGATCGAATCCGGAATCGGCAGCCAGGGGGCCGTCTACTTCACCAAGACCAACAACGGTGGTGCCACCTGGTCGGATCCCGAGCGCATCGACCCGCAATCCGAGGGACATCAGTACTTCGCCGACATCGACGCGAACTCCGGCTCGCTGCACGCGGTCTGGCAAGACAGCCGGAACGACCTGGCCTCGGGACCCGACGGGGGCGACTTCCGCACGGTGCCGGTGGCCAATGTCTGGGTTCCGAGCAACCCACCGGGCAGCGTCTCGACCGAGACGACGGGCCTCGACACCTTCTACGCCACTTCGGGCGACGATGGCGACTCCTGGGCCGTAGAGATGGTGTCGACCGAGTCGACCATGCCCCAGTACGAGCAGTTCGGCGATCGCGACGTGCCGTTCTTCGGCGACTACAACTACGTCTCGGCCTCGGGCGACAGCGTGCTGATGACCTGGACCGATCAGCGGGACACCATTGCGGGCGACGATCCTCGTTACGCCGACGGTGACGGCACCGACGGATTCGACGTCCTGCAGTGCAGGGCCCCGAACCCGGACGGGTCCTTCGGGCCGGACACCTGTCCCAATGCCGGAGGGCTCAACCAGAACATCTACGGAGCCGTTATCGCCGACTGACGAAGGACTGGCGAGGAGCCGTTCCCGAGGGAGCGGCTCCTCGTCTCCACCCCGATGGCGGCTCCGGCGACGATCGTGCGCGCGGCGTTCTTCATTTCCCGTCCTGACGCCTCAGTTGAGGGTGCGCTTCGGAGTCAGTCTCCGAACTCCGAGCGCAGCAGCGCGGCCGCCTCCGCCAGGGCTCGCATCTTTCCCCGTGCCGATTCTCTCGGGAGGTACTTCATCCCGCAGTCGGGAGCGAGAACGAGACGCTCCGGCCCCACGACCTTGAGGGCCCGCCGCGCTCGTTCGGCAACCTGATCGGCGGTCTCCACGGTCGCGTCCGAGAGATCGATGACTCCCAGGATGATCGTCTTGTCGGGCAGGTCGGCCAGCACGCCGGGGTCGAGGTTCGGCTGCGCCGTCTCGATCGAGATCTGATCGCAGCTGCAGTCCGCGAGCTCGGAGAGAAACGAGTAGCCCGAGGGCTTGTCGTGAATAATGGCCGCGTATCCGAAACAGATGTGCACGGCCGTCGTACCGTCCACTCCGTCGAGCGCCCGGTTCAGTGCGGTCAAGCCGAAGCGGCGAGCCGCCTCCGGCCTCGCCTGCATGTAGGGCTCGTCGAGCTGCACGACGTCGGCCCCCGAGGCGAAGAGGTCGCGGATCTCGGCGTTGCACGCCTCGGCGTAGGCCATCGCAACCGATTCGTCGTCCGAGTAGTAGTCGTTCTGCGCCTGCTGCGACATCGTGAAGGGGCCCGGAACCGTCATCTTCACGAGCCGGTTCGTGTGGCTGCGGAGAAACTCGAGATCGTCGACACCGACGGGCTCAGGACGACTGATCGGGCCAACCACCCGCGGGACCGGGTTCGGGTGACCGCTGCGATCCAACGCGGTCCCGGGGTTGTCGATGTCGACCCCCTCCAGCGCCGTTGCGAAATGGTTCGAGTAGCTCTCGCGCCGGATCTCTCCGTCGGTGATGATGTCGAGCCCGGCAGCCTCCTGATCTCGGATCGCCATGACGGTGGCATCGGCCTGCGCTTCGGCGAGATGCTCGGGATCGACTCTCCACAACTCGCGTGCGCGCACCCGAGGAGGGAAGCGCGATGCCAGCTTCGCGCGATCGATCAGCCACTCCGGTTGGGGGTAGCTGCCGGCGAGTGAAGTCGGAAAGAGCATGCTCACGCCGGAATCATGTCAGATTCATTCCGGCGGCGCCGAGGATGAACGCGGGCTCCGATCAGCTCCAGAACTCGTCGGCCTTGGTGGTGTCCTCAACGAGGTTCCAGAACTCGGTGACCTGGCCGTTGTCGACGTGTAGGACGTGCACGCTGTGAGCCTCGAAGGTCTTGCCGGCGCGCTCAGCATGTACGTCGATGAGCGCCACACCATGAGTGTCGTTGGCGAGAACATCGTGGATGTCTTGCCGGAAGTTGCCTCCGGTTTCCTGCATGAGCTTGCCGAAAAAACCAAAGACCGCGTCACGGCCCTCGTAGTCCCCGGAGAGAATGTTGTTGCCGGGCACGTGCCACACGATGTCTTCGGCGAAAAACTCGCGCAGGGTATCCATGTCCCCCTTTGCGAACGCCTCGTAGCCCCTACGCAGCAGGTCTACGTTGGGATGGTCGGCCATATCGTTCTCCCCTCGGCACGGCGGATTGAAGCACTAGCGCACCACGACGGGCTGCACCGCGCAAGGGAGTAGCCGCACGATCGGGCATGAAGACCGTCGGGATGTCACTTATGAGAAGTCTCGTCAATACCTTCGGTGAGCTCGCCTCGGTTCACTGAGGTGGTGGGTCGGTAGGAGGCGGCCCCGCCGCGGGCGGGTCGGTGGGGGGCGGATCGGCCGCGGGCGGATCGACGAAAGGTAGATCGTCCGGGGGCGGATCTGTGAGGGGCGGTCCTTCCGATGGCGGGTCCGCGGGGGGTGGCTCTTCGGGGAGAAGGTCGGCGGGAGGCGGCTCTTCCGGTGGGGGCTCTGCAGGGGGCGGGGTCGGCTGCGCCGCGGTAGCTGGCTCTGGGATCACCACGTCCGACGACGCGGATTCCGTTTTGCTCACCACCCTGGCTCGTTCGCCGCCCTCTATGGGGCATCTTGCTGGATGCACGGCGCCGGCTGCATGCGCAAGCGCGCGAAGGTACTCGCAGTTCTTCTCTCCCTCCCAGTTGTCGACAACCTCGAGAACCCTGCGACGTACAGCGGGTGATTCCTCCGATGCACTCAACGAGGTGAGCCGAGGGTCGTTCGCATCATCACTAGAGGGAATCTCTAGGCCGACACGCTCGGCGGCCGCGGAGACCGCGTTCTGCATGGGCCTTGGTAGCGATCCCTCTATCGCGAGACCGCCCACCGCGGCAAACGCCACACCCCCGAGCATTAGCTTTCCGGCCAGCGTTGTGAAGAGTCCTAGGAGTCCGAACCTCGTAACGCGGGAGGACGCGCGCCGAGCTTTACGCGGGGCGCGATCTGCAACCATTGCCGAGCGCATCCCCCACCCCAAGACGAAGGCGAGGGAAACGAGGACCCAAGCCCCAAGAAGCAGCATCATCGTGCGCTACTCATTTGAGCTGTCGGTGGGACACCGAGTTCAATATTCAAATACCCTCCCTGCCGCCGATACATTGAACCATCGCCGGTCGGCGGGAACCACACCCTAGCGACGCGTATCGGCGAAACCAAAACCGGGCACCCCAACACATTTAGCAATCTTTCGGACCCAAATCCGGCCGCTCGTGATTCCATAAAGGAACCCTCGAACCTCCCCTCGTCGATCGGGGGACCCCGCAATCGTTCTGGTCAAGTCCGGCACGTTCAAGCTTTTTGACGGAGCGTATTGAGGGACTGATATCCCAGGAGCATGCTGAATGGGTCTCGGCGACGCCGTGAAGTACTGCCGCCCTGGCTAGGCCTCGCAGGTCCCCGAACCGGAATCGAGAACCTCGCCGGACACGTCGATCAGCTCGAACTCGTACCTGCCGTTGCGGAACAGGTCCATGAACAGAACCGCGTGCACCTGGGCGATTGCCTGCTCGCTGCCGGTGACGAGATCGGATTCGATGAAGTCGTCATGTTGCTCGCCACCCCCGGTGCCCACCAGGAACTGATGTATGCCCTCGTAGGTCAAGCGCTCGTAAATGTGATCATGGGAGACAAGATTGATGCATCCACCTCCGTCACGAGCCGCATCCCACAGCGGATCAATCTCGTCATCTGAGCCGTGATCTGATCCACTGCTGTAACGAGCGTGGTGCCACATAACTATGTCGAAGTCGGGTGTGGGGAAGTTGTCTTGGATGAAGTCGGCGGCATCCTCGACCTCGTTCGAGTCTGCGCCGGTAACACTCCACGCACCGAGATCCTTGATCCAATTCTGGGGAATGGGATTACCCAGGCCCGCATCGGCGAAGTAGGTACTGTAACCACTGTCGTACAAGTCGTGGTTGCCGGGCACCGGCAGCGTCTGGGCTTTGAAACGACCCCACGCGTGCTCGTAAACGGCCTCGAAGTCTTCGAGCTCTCCATCGTCATACTGAGCGTCCCCCGCCAAGAGCACCCAGTCGGCACCGTGCGAGAGAATCAGATCGCCAGTCTCCATGCACCCCTCGGTTGCCCCTCCTGGGCCCTCACAAATATCTCCCGCAACAGCGATGGTGACGAAGTTATCCTCGCGGCTTCCTTTGAGGCCGTCGGAGATGTCCGGGTCCCGGCTCGAGCATCCGGCGACGATCGAGACAATTGCGGCCACAGTGAGTAAGAGACCACTGAACTTCACGCGTTTCAGGGCAAGCAAGGACCACCGACAAACATAAAGCCCCTAAGTGCGATCTCTTCTCTCCGCTTCGCGTCGGTCTACGTGTCTCTGCTGCTATTAATCCTGCCCAGTGAAGCCAATAGCCGTCAATGGCCTTGGCAACAACAGCAGCCGCCCAATGTGAACGATGAGTTTTCGCAAAACACGCAAACGCGGAGGAAGATCGGCGCCGACACACTTTCTCAGTCGGGGAGGCAACTGTGCCGCCATCGATACATGAAGGGGGTGCCGGCCCCGGAACGTCCGCCAAGCCGGGACCGGCACACGCGCTGCATTAACGCCTACCGAGCCGCCCTCGAATCTCGCCCCCCGGGAACATTTCCGAGTGGACGTTGGCATAAGTCACTCCGGCTCTCATGGCACGGACGAGTTCGTCAAACTCCCCGGGCGCAATTCCCTGGTTCGCGGGGCCGACGACGTCGGCCGGCTCGATGACTCCTTCGACCTCACCCTCCTGGGGGCATGGATCGGTGCCGCCACCACCACACAGGAAAGCCGACACTCCACCGTTTACGTCCTTCTGACCCAGGTGAATGTGGGCAAACAGAACGGGAGCCTCCAGGCCACTGAACTGCAGACGGTACGAGATCTCTTGGTCACCGGGGTCGATCCTGGCCGTAAACTGCCCGCTGGCCGCCGTGGACACCGCAGGCACCTCGTTGTATCCAATGAGCCGAGCGTGGAACGTGTTCCTCTGGTTGCCGCCTCCATTGCTGGAGGCCTGCAAGCCAACAAAAGGCAGCAAGGCCAAGAGCCCAACAGAAAACGCAATCGCCAACTTCTTCATTGCATCCCCTCCCATCGGGTTGCGCCCGCAAGTAAAACGGGCGCGCTGACACTCCGTCATCTTCTTCCGGACCCCCTCACCCCCTCACCCCTGTCGAGCGTATACCGGGAGCAATACCGTATCCGGTGGCCCATCAGTTTTCCGAGGCCGAGAGTGAGGATTACCGGTCAATCGAAGAGGTGCGGCGCGCACGCACCGCACCTGCATGACGACCCGGTGTCGCTCGCAGCGGACCCTGTTCCGTGAGCAGAAGGATCTAGTGAAACTGGCGACGTCTGCGCTGAGGTCGCCGGCCTGGGCGCCTTGCGGTTGCCGAGCGATGCCCTCGCGGCTCGGACAGCGTCAAACCGTCGGCCTCGAACTCGCGGCTCAGCTTCAGCTCGCGGGCCAGGGCACTCATCTCGTGACGCTGGGTCGCGCCGACGAAGGTCACGCCCGTACCCGTGCGGCCCGCTCGAGCCGTGCGACCGATGCGATGGACGTAATCCGTGTGGTCGTGGGGCGGATCGAAGTTGATGACGTGTGTGATGCCGTCCAGGTCGAGACCTCGTGCGGCAACGTCGGTCGCGATTAGCACGTCGACTCGCCCCTTGGCGAAGCGGTCCAACGCACGCTTGCGCGCGGACTGGGTCATGCCTCCGTGCATCGCGTCTGCCGCAACCCGGCGAGCCGTCAGCTTCTTGCGCAGCCGGTCCACTCCCCGCTTGGTGCGAACGAACACCAGAGCCAGGTCGCGCTCATCGGAGTTCAGCAGACGAACGAGCTCGTCGACCTTGCTTGCGTCGTCGACCGGGGAGAAGCGGTGCGTGGCGTCCTCTATTGCCAGAGTCTTCTCCACGACCTCGTGGCGGACGGGGTCGTTCGTATAGGTGCGGGCAAGTTTTCCCACCCGCCCATCGAGCGTTGCCGAGAAGAACATCGTCTGATGCTTGCTCCTGAGTCCCGCCAGAATGCCGTCGACCTGTGGCTGGAAGCCCATGTCGAGCATCCGGTCGGCCTCGTCGAGGACCAGAATGCTGATCCTCGCCACCGACAACGCCCGGCGGTTGAGGAGGTCCTGCATGCGGCCGGGAGTCGCAACGATGATGTGCGCCTTGGCGGCTCGGCGAGCCTGAGCGTCGATCGAGACACCGCCGAAGACCGGCGCGACGCGCAGGTCGCGAGCTCGAGCGACGTCCTCCATCTCCTCGGTTACCTGAACTGCTAACTCCCGAGTGGGAACCAGAACGAGGGCCGAGGGGCGTGGAGCGCCGGCCTCGAGTCGTTCGGCGATCGGAATGGCGAAGGCGAGCGTCTTGCCCGATCCCGTTCGGGACTTGGCCAGCACGTCGCAGCCCCTGAGCGCGTCGCGCATCACGAGGGCCTGGATTTCGAAGGGGGCGTGAATGTCCCGGCGGGACAGCGCCCGGTGAACGGGCGCGGACACGCCGAGTTCGGCGAAAGATGACAAGTGATTCAACTCCTTGTTTCGGTAGGAACCGCTACCGGTGACCGGGAGATCATGAAACCCGACGACCTACCGAATGGGAGGAACCGAGAGAGATCTCACGAGCGGCGTACCTGCCGCTCGTATTCAATTGCTACAGCGCATGACGATACACGTCTATTCCCGAGGCCGATACCACCATGGCTGAACTCAGCCATGAAGCATGTCCCTGGGTCCCGGTGGTGCTAGGAAACCGCCGGCGGTGGCGTGGTTGTGCCGGGTGCGGGTCCCTGTCCTTCTTTCGCCGCCTTGAGCCTGAAGTACAGAAGGGTCGTCACCAGTGCGGCGAAGGGGCCCGTCAGCGAGCCGCTCACGATGCTCGAGAAGAAACCGCGAATGGCATCCGGCAGCGCCACCAGGATGATTCCGAAAACGATTCCGAAGGCGATGAATATCAAGAACACCAGCACGATCACTCCGAACACCTGAAAGTCGTGTCCGCGCACGAGATCCCGGCTGCGCGAGAAGGAGTCGAACGCCCCAACTCGCTCGAGCACGATCACGGGGACGATGACCGCCCACCAGGTAATGAGGATGAGACCGGGGACGATCAGCAGAGCGAAACCAATCGCGATCGCGATACCGGCGACTATCGACGCCCCCGCCACCGACCCGATCCGAGACGAACCCCGGCTGAGCGTCTCTCCTATCGAGAGGTCGGCCCGTCCGTCGCGGATGTCTGCTACCGCCTCGACCAGGGCAGCCTGGACGAGGAATAGACCTATCAGGGAGATGATGCCCGATAACAGAGCTCCGACGACCCCACCGAGGGCCGTCAGGAGAGCGCTCAGAACCGCGATAACCGCGTAGATCACGAAGGCCACAGAGAAGAGGTGGCCGAAGTGCTTCTTGTAGAGGTCAAACGCCTCTGAGATGACACCGTCTGTGGGGTTCATGGCGGCATTATCTCCCCGTTTTGCGCGGTCGTGCCGGATTCGGTCCCGAGCCGGCGAGAATCAGGATCGCGGAAGATCGGATGGGCGAGATCGCCTTCGGCGGCGCATCTTAGAAGAGCGCGTGCATTGCCTCGCGTAACAGGAAGAAGGCCAAGATTAACGGCCAGGTCGCCAGCAGGACAAAGGCGACCCTGAGCCCGAACTCCCACACACCCTTCAAGAGTCCGAACCTCGGGATCGGCGCGTGATGAGAGATCAATTGGGCCCTCCCCCCGGAACGGGCGACAACAAGTTGAGCCAGACTTCCCCCTCGGACGGACCGACGAAACCGAGCAACGGCACAAATTCGCGAGTTTGTAGCGAAGATGGAGTCGGAATCGGTGCGAAAGGGCCATTTAGGGCTCACCTCGACGAGCGATGACTGCCGCGAGGTCCGAACCGAAAGCGAGGATCCCTCGCGAGCCATCGAAACGGTGTAAAAAGATCTCCGATGGGCAAGTCGAGCAAACCCGAAATTCGCTCCTGGGGGGGGTTGCGATGAACGCCATCAACCGTCGCCGAGCGCCTGCGCTTGTGAGCGCTGCGCTCCTGTCGATCGCTTTGCTCGTCGCCGGAGACCCGGTGGCCGCCGTCCCCAAGAGCGCCCCCGAACGCTCGACCCGGGACGACCTGGCCGGGAAACGCTGGGTCGCGTCCGGCGATCGCGCCTACGCCATAGGCGCCCAGGACGGGACCTTCCCCCCGATGGGTTGGCATATACGCGGCGAGATGGGAGGCGTATGGGCCCACCCGATCAAGTTGCTCGACGGTTACTGGTTCGCCATCAACGGTCGCTACCCCACCGCCGGCGAGTACACGACCGGCATCGGTTACGCCCGACAAGAGTTCGCCGCTCGCACGGGTATTCAGATGACACAGACGGCCTTCTCGCCGGACGGCTCCCCCGTCGTCTTGGTGGGGGTCGAGCTCAGCAACACCAAGGAGAACGGCAGAGCATTCTCCCTTCGCATGGACGCTCGCAGCGACATTCTGTCCGCCTACCCGTGGGGGTGGACCGTGCCGAGCGCCGCCGAGTTCAACCGCGATGACGAGGGTCGTTACGACCGCTCGACCGGCACACTCGAGTTCAACGAGCCCGGCAGGTCGTGGCACGCACTCGTGAGGACGTCGGAGCGTCCCAAGAACGGCCGGGTGCACGACAACGTCTGGGGCCCGGTTGCACCAGACGAGCGCGCCGACTACATGGAGCACGGACGGGGCAAGGGTGGACGCCTGAAGTGGACCATCAAGCTCGAGGGCAACGCCACCGAGACCCTGTGGCTCGCAGTCGCGGGTTCGCACACCTCGAAGGCCGAGGCCGAAAGCGCACTGGATTCGGCGCTCGCAGCTCCGGAAACACTTCTCGACGAGAAGATCGCCCACCGTCAAGAGCTGCTGGCCCGCACGAACGTCGAGCTTCCCGATGACGGGCTCGAGGCGGCATTCGACTGGGGCAAGCTGAACCTGCAGGCACTCCGGCGAACCGTGACCGACGCCGAGATCCGCGACGTCGACGAGGGTCGCAACTATCCGGCCCCCGTGGCTACCGTGCCCGAGCTCACGGGTATCGGCGCCGGTTATCCCGACTACCCCTGGTACTTCGGAACCGACGGTGCCTACACCGCGCACCCGCTCGTTGTTTCGGGCCAGTGGGACACGGCCATCGAGCACCTCCGCTCGATCAAGGACGTCTCGCGCATCCTCAACGGGGATACCGGCAAGGTCGTCCACGAGGTCATGACGGACGGTTCCGTCTACTGGGGCAATACCGAGCACGCCGGGAACACGAATGAAACGTCGCAGTTCGCGACCGCGGTGCACCTCGTGTGGCGCTGGACGGGGGACGATCCGTTCCGCGACGAGATGTACGACTTCATAGTCGATGGCCTTCGTTACGTAATGTCCAACGACTGCGTCGTCACCTGCGACAAGGACCAGGACAACTGGGCCGAGGGCAACGGCATGGTCGAGCGCACCGGTATGGGTTCCGAAAAACTCGACGTGACCGCCTATCAGTGGCAGGCGTTACGCGCCCTGCAGGATATGGCCCTGAGCAAGGGCGACCTCACCACCGGAGCCTGGGCGGGCTCCGAGGCCGACGCCATTGAGAACGCCTTCGAGGACGCGTGGTGGATGAACGACGAGGGCCTGTTCGCGGATTCGCGCTGCAACGCGGGCGACGAAGGCGAAGAGGGCACCAACGTCTGCGCCGCACCGGACCAGAAGCTTCAGCAATATCACTGGATCAACGCGACCCCGATGGAGGTCGTGCTCGATCAACAGGGACTCGATCCGGCGACCGGCGATCTCGAGCTGGCGTCGCGGCCACACGCACAAACGGCTTTGGACAACCTCGAGTCGGACAGGTTCACGGGCGAGTGCGGTCTCTTTCACACCGGGATCGGTGGAGGGCCAACCGAAGCCGGCGAACTCAGTTGCTGGACGCTTCCGTCCTCGGTAATGGCCGTTGCCGAGGCCAACCACGGTCGCGTCGGAGACGACCAGGCCCAGTTCTACATGCACACGATCTCGGACCAGCTCGATCTCGAGATGCCCGGTGCTCTGCCGGAGATCGCCCCGAGCCCCGAATACGATCCCTTCGTCGATTTCCGCGATCGGGCGATGTTCATGCAGGCGTGGTCGTCCTACGGAGTGCAGTGGCCGGTGATCAACCATTTCCTCGGAGTGCGCCCGGACGCGCCCGACGAGCATCTCTACGTCGTGCCTCAGGTTCCGGACGAGTGGCCGGGCCTCTCAGTTACCGACCTGGCCGTGGGCCCGGGCACTGTGGCGGCCGAGGCGAGCCGCGACGGCAACCAACACGTGACCAAGGTCTCGGCAACGGAGGGCGAGTGGTCGCTGACCATCGGACATACGGTGCGCGAGGACGCGGTGATCGAGTCGGTCACGTTGGACGGTGCACCCGTCGCTTACGACGAGGTCGTCACCTCGCGCGGCCGCGAGGTACAGGTGAAGACGACGACAGAATCGGATCGCACGCTCGTGGTCACAGCCGAATAGCTAGGAGGGCTCGACCGGTTCCTTAACCTCGACATCTCGCTCCCAGCCCTCGTTCTCGAGCTTGATCGACTCGATCGCCACGGTGCTGCCATTCGCGTCGAGGTCGGACAGGGCCTGGTACTCCGACACCCAGCACCGGTAGACCTTGTAGGCGAGCACGAGCTGGCCCGCCTCGTTGTTGAGCTCGACGATGATGTCCTTGCGGAAGTTCTTGAGAGCCACCTCGCTGCCCAAGCCGGCTCCGTGCCTCAGGACCTTCCTCGCCCAGTCCTCGAACTCGGTGTCGTGAGTGACTCCCCGTTGCAGGACGAGCGGTTCGTAGCGCGTCACACCCGGGGACTTGCGAGTGAAGTTCGGGTCTCCTCCGTCGCGTTGCTCGACCACATCCGTGGCGCGCCTCAAACCGCTGATCTTGCTGACACCGGCGACGTAGCGGCCGTCCCACTTAACGCGGAACTTGAAGCTCTTGTAAGGATCGAACCTGTGTGGATTGACACTGAACTCGGGCATCGGACCAGCCTCCCTCGTTGACGCGACCAACGAGGGCCATTGTCGCCCGCCCGTCAAGCCGAGCAGCTAGGGACCACTTGGATATCCGGCGCCTCTGCCGAGCGCTAATCCTCCAGCACCATGCGGTATCCCACCTTGACCACGGTCTGGATGGTCTCGGGAGGAAGGTGGCGCCTGAGGCGCGAGACGTGGATGTCAATGGTTCACCCGCGCGCTCTTCCACCCCACACCTGTTGCGAGATGCGCTCTCGATTGAGCACCCGGCCCGGGGTTGCGCGAGAACAACGTGAGAAGCCGAAACTCCAGATTGGTCAACTCGAGAGGGACGCTTGCGTAACTCGCCTGGAACTGGGCCGGAAAGATCCGCAACTGCCCGAGCTGGATCTCGGCGTCGTTGTCGAGACCGCCGGTGTTCGCCGCAGAAAGCAACCGCTCGTCTTCCTCTTAGAGGGCGTCCTCACCCTTGTCGCCGGTGCGAATCCGAACCACGTTCTCGACCGGCACAACCCACACCTTCCCGTCGCCGATCTCTCCGGTGTTCGCAGCCACCGCTATCGCCTTGATTGCCTCATCGACCTGGTCGTCGAAGACCACCGTCTCGATTCGCACCTTCGGGAGCAGGTCGACCTGATACTCGGCGCCGCGATAGATCTCGGTATGTCCTTTCTGCCTCCCGTAACCGCGCACCTCGCTCACCGTCATGCCCGCAATGCCGACGCCGGCGAGCGCTTCCTTGACCTCGTCGAGCTTGAACGGCTTGATCACCGCGGTTATGAGCTTCACGGGCTCTCCTTTCGTCGAGATGGGGTGGCCGGGTCGCCGGCCCGAGCTTGGAAAGAGGGCACGACGACCCGGCGGCAGAGGATCCCTGTTGGCCCTCCCTTCCTTCTTTAGCCCTCCTTCACCGAAGGTGTGAGCACCGGTGACCCTGGGCGCCTCTCTTGTCTCGCTTGCTCCACCGCGTCCGGCGTGGCGAGCGTGTCGACTCCAGGGAAGGTCTCCGGGTAGCCCCACATTCCGTGCTCGCCGATATCGAGTCCCTCGATCTCTTCCCCGGCGCCGACCCGGAGGCCGACGGTCGCGTTGACCGCGGCGAAGACGAGGGCCGACGCCACAACCACCCACAGCGCGACGGCTCCGACGCCGAGGCTCTGATTCCCCAGCTGCGCCAGACCTCCGCCGTAGACGAGACCCTCACTTCCGACACCGGCGGCTTCGATCAGGCGAGGGGAGGCGAAGACTCCGACGGCCAGGGTGCCGACGGCGCCGCACACGCCGTGCACCGCGATCGCTCCCACCGGGTCGTCGACGTGAGCCCGGTCGATCGCGATCACGGCGAACACGACGATCGTGCCGCACAGCGCGCCGATCACCAAGGCGGCCCAGTTCTCGACGAAGGCACAACCGGCGGTGATGCCGACCAGTCCGGCGAGAGCCCCGTTGCCCGCCATTCCGACGTCGGGCTTCCCGCCCCTTGCCCAGGACACACCCATGGCGATGATCGCACCCGCTGCCGCAGCGAGGTTGGTCGTCACCGCGATGTCCGCTATCGACAGCGTCGCGGTCATCGTCGAACCCGGGTTGAAGCCGAACCAGCCGAACCACAGGATGAACACCCCGAGTATCGCCAGCGGCATGCTGTGGCCCGGGATCGCTCTCGGCTTCCCCTCCTTGCTGTACTTGCCGATACGGGGCCCGAGGAACAGGGCCCCACGAGCGCCGCCAGACCACCCACCATGTGCACGACCGTGGAGCCGGCGAAGTCCAGGAAACCGCGCTCGGCGAGCCAGCCCCCACTCCAGATCCAGTGCCCCGAAATCGGATAGACGATTCCGGAGATCAGCGCGCTGTAGATGAGGTAGGCGGGAAACCTGGTCCTCTCGGCCATCGCTCCCGAGACGATGGTCGCGGCGGTTCCCGCAAAGACGACTTGGAACAACCACTTCGCCGTCAGCGGCGGCGTTGCCCAGCTAAGCGACTCGAAGGCGCCCTCGCCGCCCCCCAGGAACCACCCGGTCGTCCCGAACAGGGCGTTACCCGCCCCGAACATCAGGGCGAAGCCGATGGCCCAGTAGGCGACCGAGGCGACGCCGAAATCGATCAGGTTCCTCATTACGATGTTGGCCGCGTTCTTCTGGCGGGTCATTCCGGCCTCGACCATTGCGAATCCCGCTGCATCAAGAACACGAGGAACGCGGCGAGCAACGTCCACATCGTGTCCATGACGATCTGCTGTTCCATCCGTACCACCAGGTTGGATGAGCGTGGTGGGCAATTCCTGGAGGGAAGCTAGAGAAGGGCTGTTTCGGGATCGTGTCGGACTTGTTGCAGTTCGGTTAAAAGGATGTTGCACCTCTACCACCGCACTTCCGCTGGACGTTTCTACGCCAACTCGGGTGATTGGAGATCTCAAGGCTTACGACGGACTTCGCGGGTATCGACTAGCTCGGGACAATGACAGCATCAAGCTGTTCTGCGATCTGTTCTGCAAGGAGGCGGCCATCGCCTCGCGAGAGATCGTCGAAATGGGGATCTCCTGGCTGCCAGGCAACATGCTCAAGGGGCAGACGATCCCCGAAAAGCAAACACGCGTCGCTCGCATGACCGAGTAGATCGTCAAAGAGCAGGGAGTCGGCGCGGGCAAGCTCGGCAATTCGCGACTGCCACACCAGCCCCACTGGAACGATGGGGCCGATCCGCCGACCGTGTAGTGCGACGGCCCATTCGCGCGTACAAGCATAGTGTTCGGGCGTCGTCGCCACCAGCGAAGCACGGGACAAACCAATACGGTCCAGCCCTTCGTCCGTGAGGTCAATCAACGGAAGGGATTCGGGCGCATTCAATGCGACAACGCCGCGAGGCTCGAGATGCAGTGACTCCGATATGATTCGCGTTCCCGCCTCGTGGACATCGTGAAACGACGTCTCTAGGAGCGCTACGGTTTGAGTGGCCGCCCCGTAAAGCGTGGGTAGGATTGCTCCGCCGATCTGCAGCGGAGAGAAGCGCGCATTTCCTTTACCCGAATCGTTAAAGAGCGCTGGCCAGCGGTCTCGATTGTAAGAAGTGTGCAGGGATGCCCCTTCTGGAATGCGGATAAGCCTCAGCCGCCGAAGATCCATGTTCTGCGGGTCAGGAACGGGGCAGTTCACCGGGTCAAGGCACCCCGGCGCGGTCACTCCGACGCTGCTGCCCGCTGCAGCGCGCTCTCAGCCACCCGCTCCGGGTCGGTGGAGAGGACTTCCGCAGGCACATGACCCCCGAGCCAAGCGGATGGCGTGGCAAACCACGCCCACAGCGCCCAACCGTCCTCGCCGGCCTCACCAAGCACTTTGATGGCTTCCAGGGCTTCTGGTTTTGGCTCAAGTTCTTCATCAAGCAGAAAGGCAGGCACAAGGGTTTCCCCTTCGTGGGTCACGGTGAACAGACGATGCGCTTTTCGATGCCGAGAGATCCACTGACGAGCATTGTTGGGGGTAATGCTCCGAGCCTCCGCAATGGTAGCCGTAGAAAGCGCACCTTCCCGTAGCAACGAAGCTCGCAGGGTCGCGAGTCGGCGAGCCTGCTCCACAGTTGCATATGGAACAGGGTCCAAGTCCACCAACGAAGGGCCTAGCGCTCGAGCAAGCTCCTCACGTGCCTCCGGAGCTCTTCGCTCCTGGAGCAAGCCAGATTGGACGAGCCGGTAGAGCACGTTCCGAACCTGACTTTCAGAGACCTCAGTCTCATCAGCAATACTCCCCATGGCCTGGACCAGCAACAGAGCGAACCGCTGCTGCTCGACAGGGAGTCCGCCGAGGGCGTCAAGCACCGAGTGCGCCTTCCCCGAGCCAGTGGTGGCGAATACTGTCGAGGTTCGACGCTCGCCCTCTGATCTCTTTAATTCAACATCCCGCCCAGTTCTTGCGGCAGTCTTTGCGGCCACGGCTTTATCCTCCTAAGTCGAGTCCTGTCACGATTGTAGCAATCCAGATAGCTCGTTACAAGTGCGACACCCCTCCCTCCACCCGAATGCGCCTTGGAAGAGATCCATCCGGAAGGTTGCCGACTTTCACGGGATGCCAACGAAGGGAGGAGGTAAGAGAGATGGCAAGCAATCACAACGCATTCATGCGGGAGTTCTGGCTTCGGGCAATCAGCCACGACCCCGAGAACGCCGAGCTGCTGCGAGAGATGCTGAGGGATCACCCGGAGCACGTGGTCAAGAGTGGGGTCGCGATGACGAATCTTTGGGCGAACCTCCAGGAGCAGATGATCAACGTCCGGTAGCGACTCACGAGGGCCCCCGGCTCCGGTCGGGGCTCCTGCCGGACGCGCGGTGTCGCCTGTCTTCATCGCTCGCCTTCGCCCATCCAATGACGAAGTCCCCGGTGCTCGACCGGGGTAGAAGGGAGACTCAACCGCTCATCCCCGGGTGTTACTCACATCTTCATGCCTTCGAAGACAAGATCATGTCGATCACTTTCGACCGCGTGGACGCTGAGTTCTGTCGGCTCCCCTTTCACGAGGTCGAATCGTGTACGGCTAGCGCAGCGCACCCAATGTAGGAGCCCTCCCTCTGCTGGTCGCACCCCACTCAGCAAAAGGGCGTGACGACGACTTTGCCGAGCATGGACATTCGACCTCTACACTTTCGAGGATGAAACCGCTCCTGTGCATACGGCAGCAGGCGAACGTCCCCCTAGGGATCCTCGAGGGCGTGCTGAACGAGGAGAAGGTCGAGTGGCGCTACGCGGACTGCTGGAACGGTGCAGACCTACCCGACCTGAAAGAAGTCTCGGGCCTGATCGTTCTCGGCGGGACGATGAATGCCGACGAGATGGTCGAGTTCCCGCACCTCGGGCAGGTGAAAGAAGTCATGGGCGAGGCAGTGGCGACGGGCAAGCCACTGCTCGGAATCTGTCTCGGCGTTCAACTTCTCTCGCGAGCTCTCGGCGGGGACGTCTACATGGCGCCGGTCAGGGAGACCGGTTTTCTCGAGGTGGAGGCGGTCGGTAAGGATTCTCTGCTCGATCCCTTTGGACCACGGTCGAGACTCTTCCAGTTCCACGAAGACACTTGCACGCTGCCCGAGGGGGCCGAGCTCCTGTTCACGAGCGAGGACGTCGTCGTGCAGGCCTTCAAAGCCGGTGAGCGCGCCTACGGCGTCCAGTTCCACTTCGAGATCACTCCAACGGAGATCACCAATTGGTGCGACGCCACCCCCGATCTCGAGACAACATGGGGAACGTCCAAGCAAGAGCTCCTCCACCAGGCCGACCATTATCTGGAACAGCAACAGCAAAGCGGACGAGAGGTTGCAAGGAGGTTCGTCGACCTGCTCGGGTGAGCTACCTCTCGAGGGCATTTCGTTTGCGACGCGCGCGAGGATGATAGTCAACGAGGGACTCGCACGAACAGCTCTCACTGAATCGGTGGAGGTTCGACTTGAGCAGCCCCAATGACACAACGGCTCTCGAGAACATCGTCGACTCGACGCCGCTCGACGACAACCGCGAGGCTCTCCTGGATAGGTTCCGAGGGGCGATGCTGGGATTAGCAGTGGGCAACGCACTGGGCCTGCCCGTCGAGGGGGAGTCCGCAGCTGCGATTCGGCGTCACTTCCCGGGGGGGATAACCGAGGTCGGCACCGAGGAGCACGATCGTCCCTGGGATGACGATCTCGCTCAGGCTGCGATTCTCGCCGAGGTTCTGCTCCAGTCCGAGGAGCTCGATCCAGAGGCGTTCGCCGCCCGGCTTGTGGTGTGGGCTCGCGAGAACGGGCGCGGCATCGGCGGGCTAACTCGATCCGCCATCGACGAGCTTGCCAAGGGCCGCACCTCGCACGAGGCGGCCCGCGTTGCCTGGGAGAGAAACGCGATGAGCAACGCGGGCAACGGCGCCGTCATGCGCTGCCCGCCTGTGGCCCTTCGTCACATACGGTCGGGAGCCGACTTGATCCGGACGGCAAGGACCAGCGCGCTCGTGACCCACTACGACGCGCGCTGCGAATGGAGCACGGTCGTAACCGCGGTGGCTCTGGCAACCTGTCTGAGCACCGAACCTGTGGCGGTTGGTGATCTGGCGATCGCCATCGAGGCCATTCGTGGAGAGGGATGGCCGGCCGACTCCATGGAGCAGGTCGCCGAGGCAATACATCGCGTAGAGGGGGCCACGTTGGATGCGCTGAAGCTGGATGACCCGGTGGACATGGGTTACACGCTCAAAGCCATGCAGGTGGTGTTGTGGTGCACGGCACAGGCGGGTGGCTTCGAGCGGATCGTGGTCGGGGTGGTCAACGAGGGAGGCGACACCGACACCAACGGTGCCCTCGCCGGGGCCGTCATGGGAGCCCGCTACGGCGCCTCCAGCATCCCGCCTCGCTGGCTCGCCAACGTCGCCGATACCCAGGGCCTGACCAAGCTTGCGGATCGGCTCTTCGAAGGCCCCCACTAAACCAGAGCCGCAGCTCCGATGAACGTGATCGATGCGCGGGAGCCGGCCTGCTCAGCCCACGGCCGAGCTAGCGCTTCGCGATCTTGCCCGACTTGTGCTTTGCCCTGTCGTTGTTGTCTCGCATCCAGCGAACGGCCGATTGCGCGGCCCCCGCGGCCGGAACGACGAGCTTTTCGATTCGCTTTCCGCGCGACCGCTCGACGGCTTTGCCCGACCAACGTTCGACTTCATCCGTGTGATCCTCGAACCACTTGTAGCCGGCATAGGCGAACGCCCCGATCTTCGGAGCGTTCCTGCGGATCCTCGAGAACTTCACTCACTGCTCCTTGCTTCGACTAGACCCTTCGATCATAGGGCCCTCGATGAGGGCCCGACACCTGTTGGCTACCCACGACGGGCGGGTTCACCGTACCCGCTCAATGGTGCATCATGAGCGGACCGGTTGGACGTTCAGGGGGTGACTCGTGGGTTCGAGCAAGGATGAGCAACGAACACGAGCCGATTTCTCCCAGAGATACGCGACAGAACGAACGACCGCACTCGAGGACATCGAGCGACGCGTCATCGGTGCGGCCTGGGCGGCGAACGGATTTACAACCGTTCGGCAGGCCAACCGGCTCGGCGAGATCGTCGAACTTGCACCGGGCAAGCACCTGCTCGACATAGGCACCGGACAGGGATGGCCGGGCCTCTACCTTGCGAAGCGGACGGGTTGCCGAGCAACGCTCACCGATATGCCGCTCGAGGGGCTCGCGGCCGGACTCAGGCGCGGCCAGCGCGAGCGCCTCGACGTCACGGGAGCGGTCGTCGCCTCGGCCAAGGCTCTCCCGTTCGCGCCGGAGTCCTTTGACGCGATCATCCACACCGATGTGCTCTGTTGAATGCGACCCAAGCTCTCCGTGCTGAGAGCCTGTAGGAGGATTCTCAAGCAAGGGGGCCGGATGGCCCTCTCCACGATCGTCGCCGCTCCGGGGCTCTCGAGGTCCGAGCACAGGCGGGCCGTGCGGCTCGGTCCTCGCGCCACGAACTCGACACGTCCCATCGACACGCTGGTGGAAGCCGCTCGATTCGACGCAGTCGAGGTCACGGACGTGACGTCGAGTTTCCTCGAGACGGCGCGCGCCTGGCACACGGAGTTCGCCCAACACGAGAGCGAACTTCGGGACATCATCGGCCCAACCTGGGACGAGCGTCAGAAGGAGCGCGGCGAGATCATTCAGGCAATCGAAAAGGGGCTGCTGCTGCGTCTCCTCGTCTCAGGTACGGCCCGAATCTGAACGACTGGTCAGTCCCGCTCGAGGTCTTCGAGATCCTCGTCGCAGGTCGCAAGAATGACGCGGTGTAGCGACTGCGTTGACTCCCCGGGCGTGACCCCGAGCTCTTCTCGCAAGAGCACTCGCAGATCGTCGTAGACGCGCAGGGCCTCGGCGGCGTTGCCGGCTGCGGTCATGGCCTCCATGAGCATGCGGTAACCGCTCTCACGGTAAGGGGCCGTTCGGATCAACGAGCGCGCACTCCGCTCGGCCCCCGCAAGCTCGGCCCCACCGATCTCGAAGCACGCGCGCCCGTAACACTCCAGGGACCTCAGGTAGAGCTCGGTAACCCTTGCCCTGTGGGGATCGATCCAATGAGCGTCGTGATCCGTGAGGAAACCTCGGCCGGCGATGTGCAGGGTTGTGCGCGCCGGGGTCCATGCGTCCAAGAATCGACCTTGAGCTGCGGCCGCCTCGGCACGATGCAAGGCTTCCGATGCAGCATCGAGGTCGATCCAGGTCTCGTCGGGAAGCTCGAGTCGGAGGGTCGAACGACCTTCGAGCCTGGCCGGTGAGATCACTCGGCGCAGCTTCGAAAGTATCGCCGAGAGAGCCGATTCGGGGTCGGATGGTGTCGCATCGCCCCAGAGAGACTCGATGAGCTCGTCCCGTTCGACCGCCTTGCCACGATTGACCACGAGATAGGCAAAGGTGAGGCGCCCCTGGCGGCCGGGCATCGCATCCTCAACCCGGTGCCCGTGCAAGGACACCACGAGCCGCCCACACAGGTAGATGCGATGAGGCTGCGCCAAGGTCCCCCCAAGGTTTGCCCAAACGGGCTCTCCTATCATCGCGTTGTCGGCGTCCGGATACAGGAGGGTTGGCATGGCTTATCTCATCAACTGCGAATGCGGAGCACAGATTCGAGCCGAGAAGGAAGACTCGCTCGTGCTCCAGGTCGAGCAGCACGTCGCAGACACCCATCCCGAGCTGAAGGGGAAGATGACGCGCGACGACATCATGGCGATGGCCGAGCCGGTCTGACGGTGGCGCATTTCCTGATTCATCTGACCCATGGGCCCGAGCACCCCACCCAGGCGGCTCTCGGATTTCTGGTTGCCCGCGCCGCGGTGGACGAAGGTCACGACGTGTCGATGTTCTTGGCCGGTGATGCAGTGCAGCTCGTTCGCGCACCGGTCCTCGACGGCCTCGTCGGCCTGGGAACGGGCGAGTTGCGCGAGAGTTTCGAAGCGGTAGTGGACGGTGGAGGCAGGCTCTACCTCTCGGGCATGTCGAGCAAGGCAAGAGGAGTTGGGGAGGCCGAGCTCGAGGGCTCCGCGCAGTTCGCGACTCCGCACGATCTGCTGAAGCTCTCTCTCGAGGCGGACCGGGTGCTCACCTACTAGCCGGGGGGGCCATTTCTGTTGTCATCGCCCCGGCACGAAACGTTCTGGCCAAGCGGCGCTCTCGCTCGCTACCAGGCGTAGTCCTCGGGCGCGGTCCTGTGGCCCGGCCAGATCTCGTCGAGCCGGAGCAGCTCCTTGTCACTGAGCACGAGCTCGAGGGCGTCGAGCGACGAGTCGAGTTGCTCCATGGTGCGCGGCCCGATGATCGGTCCGGTGACGGCCGGCTGGTGCAACAACCACGCCAGTCCAACGATCGCCGGCTCGCGGCCGATCTCCTCGCAGAACTCCTCGTAGGCCTCGACCTGTTCGCGCACCTCGTCGAACGAGTCCTTGGCCCGTCCGGTCAACCGGCGCTTGCCCTCACGTTCCTTGCGAAGAACGCCGCCGAGCAACCCACCGTGGAGCGGACTCCATGGAATGACACCGAGTCCGTAGTCCTCGCATGCCGGCAGGACCTCGAGCTCGATCTCGCGCTTCACGAGGCTGTATATGGACTGATCGGAAACGAGCCCCATAAAGTTGCGCCGGCGCGCGCACTCCTGCGCCTTTGCGATGTGCCATCCGGCAAAGTTGCTCGACCCGGTGTAGATGATCTTGCCTTGGGCGCGCAGCACCTCCATGGCCTCGAAGATCTCATCGAAGGGGGTGTTCCGATCGACGTGATGCATCTGGTAGATGTCGATGTAGTCGGTCTGAAGCCGCCTGAGAGATGCATCACACGCTCGCCGGATGTTGAGTGCGGACAAGAAAGTTTCGTTCGGCCCCTCTCCCATCGACCCGTACAACTTGGTCGCGATGACGGTGCGCTCGCGACGGCCTCCGCCCTTCGCGAAGAAGCGCCCGACGATCTGCTCGGTGACACCTTCGCCCTTCTTCCAGCCGTAGACGTTGGCCGTGTCGAAGAAGTTGATGCCAACCTCATGAGCGTGGTCCATGATTGCGTGCGAGTCGTCCTCCGTCGTCTGGGGCCCGAAGTTCATCGTTCCCAGCACGAGGCGCGAGACCTTGAGACCGCTGCGACCCAACTGTGTGTACTCCACGACGGCTCCTCCTCAGACTGGTTTGGTGAATCAGATCCGCCCCCATGTTCCGGCATACCCGCGGATAAGCGTCAAGAACCCATGACTCGTCTTGCCGCTGTCTGGGTAAGAGGCCGATAGGCTCGGTTGCCGAGCGACGATCGACACTCTTGGGGGGAACATCGAACTGCCGCTGTTGCTCGCCGGCCCCATTCTGCGCCGGACGACGCCCGATCATGCATTCATCTGGATAGCTACGAGCGAGACCTGCAAGGCGAGCGCCCACATCTCGCACGCGGACGAATCAGACACCGTCGGACGAGGCGAGGGCGAGATGGTGAAGCTCGGCCCCCGGCTTTTCGTGCATCTGATCGAGGCGAAGCCGACGAGACGGGGTTTCCCGACCGACACCTTTCTGTCGTACGACGTCGCGCTCGAGAGAGAGGACGGAGTGAGCAGGCTGCGCGATCTCGGCCTGCTCCAGGGCGAGGGCCGGATCACTCTCGGCCGGGCGAAGCTTCCGACCTTCTTCGTCTCCTCCAACGAGGTCGCACGCAACATCATGCACGGGTCCTGCCGGCAACTGCATGGGGGAGGTGAGGACGCCTTCCTTGCCGCCGATGAGACGCTGACGCAGTCGTCGGACGACATCGACACCCGACCGAGCGCGCTGTTCCTGACCGGGGACCAGATCTACGCCGATGACGTGGCCGCGCCGCTGATCGCTCACGTACGGGCGCTCGCAACCGAACTGATGGGTGAAGGCGATGTCACCTCGATCCCCGAACTCGACTCACTCGACAAGCTGGGTGTCAACGGCCGAGCCGAGATCATCGCCGAGCGGGCTCGCTTCACATCCCAGAAGGCCGACAACCATCTGATGAGTTTCGGTGAGTGGGCCGCGATGTACGTGACGGCCTGGAACCCAGACGTCTGGCCCCCATCTCTTCCTGCAGCCGAACAGCTGATACCAGACGACGAGGCCAACAAAGCCGGCGTTACCAAAGAGCGCCGGAAGGCGGCAAGTCAGCGAAAGGCCCTCGAGCGTGCCCTCGTCGCACTGCCATCGGTCAGACGTGTGCTCGCCAATGTTCCGACCTACATGATCTTCGACGATCACGACGTCACCGACGACTGGAACATCACCGAAGAGTGGTGCGAGGGCGCGCGCAGAACCGCGATGGGACGTCGGGTCATCTCGAACGCTCTGGCCGCTTACTGGGTTTTTCAAGGATGGGGCAACCACCCAGACGAGTCGGATCGAGAACTGCGGGAGCAGATTTCGTCTTTCTTCTCCGGGTCGTTGGACGGCGACGAGTTCGACGAGACCATGTGGTCGTTCGATCGTTGGAGCTACACGGCCCCCTTCGATCCGCCGACGATCATCCTGGACACGAGAACACAACGGCACTACGACTCACCCAAGGGTGGAGCGCGTCTCATCAACGAAACCGAGCTCGAACGCGTAGCCATGCTCGCCACCGACGCCGGGCACGAACCGGGGAGGCCGCTCATGCTCATCTCGCCGGTGCCCGTATTCGGGTTCGAGTTCCAAGAGCGCCGTCAGAAGTACCTCGTCGGAACGCTCGGCCCCTACGAGATCGACTTCGAAGCGTGGCACTCGAACATGCACGGACTTGTCGACTTCATGCGACTTCTCGTCGAAGATCTCCAACCCGATCCCTGCATCATCCTGTCCGGAGACGTTCACTACGGCGTGAACGCGCAGAGCTCGTTTGCCGTCGACGACAAGGAGATTGCCGTAATCCAACTGGTGAGCAGCGGATTCAAGCACGCCAACCTTGTTGCGAAGTCCGGGCTCTATCTTTTCGGACACCTGCTTCGAGCGACACACGAGCGCCTCGGTTGGAACAAGCCACCCGACCACAAAGCGCCCGATGGTGCGGGACAGAAGCTGATCAATCGTCCACCCAACACCGACGAGTGGGCGGATGACTCGCCGGTCTTCCTCGCTCCACGCCACGTCAAGGTGCTCGGCATCGAGACACCGCCCGACTACAGGGAGCGCCGCGTCTACGTGCGGCCGTCGGGTCGCAACCGCTCGGTGCTCATCGGCGAGAACAACGTCGGGTTGGTAACCCTCGAGAAAGAGGGAGTCGAGCATCGAGTGCTCTCCCGCGGACGCCGCACACACGTCCACACGGCGCGCCTTCGATCCGTCGGGACGGAAGATGATTGAGTCTGAGAGCTCTAGGTTGCCGGCACGCAAAGGCTCATGGCGGCCGAGCAAAGGGTTGATCGAGCTCGGCCGCCGGCGCGTGATCTAGCCAATGGCCGTCGTCGACGACCCTCTGAGCACGGAGGCGCCCCGCGTCACGCATACTCTCGGGGTGATCGCCTCGGCCACCGTGGCCGGCCTCCTCTCGGGCCTCATCGCCGGCGGACTCGGGTCACGCCTTGCCATGCGGATCCTCTCTCTCACGAGTCCCGACGCTCGGGGGGCCATTACCGAGGCGGGGGAAGTCGTCGGCGAGATCACCTTGGACGGCACGCTCTTCCTGCTGGCGGCGGGCGCCCTGCTCGGCATCGGAGGGGGCTGGCCTACGTGGCGTTCAGGCGCTGGCTACCAAGCCGGGGAACCGGCCTCGTCTTCGGACTGCTGGCGCTCGCCGTGTCCGGTCGCCTGCTCGTCGGTCCCGACAACGTCGACTTCGCCCTCTTGGACCCCGCCTCGCTGGGCATCGCCATGTTCGCCGCGCTGCCCATACTCTTTCGGGCTCATCGTCGTGCCGCTTCAGGCGAGGCTCGAGCCCTTCTTCACGAAGCCTCGCTCGAGGATCGCGACCACTCTGGTAATGACCGCGGGCCTGCTACCTCTGGCGATTGATCGGCGGACCGGTCGCCGTTGCCCTGGCGGTCCTCCTCGCGGCCGGCTTCCTCCTGGTTCGTTCCTCGACGGTGCGGGACCTGTGGGCCGCCACCACGGTGGACATCTACGGTCGCGCGCTGCTCGGCGCGGCGGGAGTCTTCTGACTGGGACCCTTCGCATGGGGGGCGCTCGAGGTTCTCGTGTGACTCACCGGATGCTCGGCTGCTCATCCTCCTCGGTTACAAGCCGGTCTCGTGGGAATGAGGCAGGCAGGCTTTCGTATCGACTCGGCCAAGGGGGACCCAATTGAGAAGCATCATCACGATCGTCTATCTCGTGATCGGCGTGATCGTCGCGAGCGCCCAGGGATATCTCGGTGACATCGGTGGTCTCGGCGACGCCGTCAACCTGCTGCTTGCGATCGTCCTCTGGCCTCTCCTGCTCGTCGGGGTCGATTTCAACATCAGGATCGGCGACAACAACGGCGGCGGCCGAAACCGGAACAACGGAGTTCTCCCGCCGGCCGCTGTCGTGGGGAGCTACCTCCGAACCTTCGCCCGGCCGGGTCGAGGCGAGCGCGCCGGCTGAACACCCCGGGAAACTCCACGATTCCTACTTGTACTACATCTGTCACGGCACTATGGTCATCTCCGGATTAGTCCTAACAGAACTATGCCGGAGAGGCCTATGGAGGAGAAGCTCGGCACCACGTCGTACGCGGCCCTCGGTCTTCTGACGTTCGGGCCCATGTCGGGATACGAGCTGCTCAAGCTCGCCGAGCAGAGCATCGCCCACTTCTGGTCCCCCGCCAGGAGCCACGTCTACACGGAGCTGCGGCGCCTCGCCCGTCTCGGGCTCGCCACCGAGCAATTGGTTCAGCAGGAGCAGAGACCGAACAAGCGCGTCTATACCATCACCGAGGAGGGCCGACGCGTCCTGGAGCTGTGGTTGACCGAAGGGCCCTACGAGCCCGACCAGGTGCGCTCCTCGTTCACGGTGAGGATGTTCTTCGGCAACCTCGCGGCGCGATCGTCGATCGTGGCTCAGGTCGAAGAGTTGCGGCGAAATGCGGAGCGGACCCTCGAGGAGCTGAGGGCTACCGAGACCAAGATCAAAGACGACGAGAGCCTCCTCTTTCCGTATCTCACCCTGAAGTCCGGACTCGCGCACTGCGAGGCCGAGATTCGATGGGCGGACGAGGCTCTCGAGGCGCTACGGGAAAGGGAGGACGCATGACTGCGATTGCTCAGACCGAATCGGGGGTTCCCTCGAGCACCGACGCGCGCCCGATCCTCGACTGCCGCGGTCTCGAGAAGTCGTACGGCGACAGACGCGCGGTGGCAGGCGTCGGTTTCGAGATCGCGGCGGGCGAGACCTACGGTCTGCTGGGCCCGAACGGCGCGGGCAAGACCACGACCATCTCGATGGTCTGCGGGCTCCTGTCGCGCGACGCGGGTGAGGTGGTCGTGAACGGCAAACCCCTGACTCCGAGCAGCACCGATGCCAAGACGGCGATCGGTTACGTCCCGCAGGACCTGGCGATCTACCCGGATCTGACGGCGAAGGAAAACCTCACCTTCTTCGGCCGGCTTTACGGAATGGCGCGCGTCGATATCAGGCAGCGAAGCAAAGAGATTCTCGAGATAACCGGTCTCGCGGATCGAGCCGACGAGCGCACGGATGAGTTTTCCGGCGGTATGAAGCGCCGCCTCAACATCGGAATCGCCCTTCTTCACAGGCCGAGCCTCCTGGTGCTCGATGAGCCAACCGTCGGCGTGGATCCGCAGAGCCGCAACGCCATCCTGGGAAACGTCGAGGCGCTATCCGGCGCCGGCATGGCCGTTCTCTACACGACTCATTACATGGAGGAGGCCGAGCGACTCTGCGACCGGGTCGGGATCATCGACGAGGGTGAGATCAAGGCGGAGGGTACGCGACGCGAGCTCGTCGCGATCCTCGGCGAGCACGACCATGTCAGCCTCGATGCGACGGGCGATCTAACCGGTGCAGCTCGCGCGCTGGCGAGCCTGGAGACCATCGCCGAGGCCACGCACCGGGAGTCGGGGATCGATCTCATACTGGCCAACGCAAGTCGTCACCTCCCGCAGATCCTCGAGACGGTGGCTCAGGCGGATGCCGAGGTCACGAGCGTGAACGTCGTGGAACCGGACCTGGAGGCCGTGTTCTTGAAGCTCACCGGCAAGGCGCTCAGGGACTGACCAATGAAAAACGCGTTCATCATTGCGTCGAAGGACCTGATGCGCAGCGTGCGCGATCGATCGGCCATCGTTACCGCGATCGTGGCACCCTTCGCGCTTGCGTTCATCCTGAGCACTGTGCTCGGTGGAGAGGACGGCAGCTCCTTGAACGTCACGTTCGCGACGGTCGACCAGGATGGCGGGCCCGTGTCGACGGTTTTGATCGACGAGATCCTTCCCTCCCTGGAGCAGGAAGGGGCCGAGCTCGTCGATGCCGGCTCCGTGGAGGGGGCTCGCCGCATGGCCGAGGACGGGGACATCGCGGCCGCGTTCGTGCTCCCCGAGGGACTGAGCGAGGCAGTGCAGTCCAACGAGCCCGCGGAGATAACCGTCATCGCCGACCCGGAGGCCGAGATCGGGGGTCAGATCGCAAGAGGTGTCGCCGAGGGTTTCGCCGCCGAGCTGAACGCGGCTCGTCTGTCGATCGGCACCGTCATCGCCTCGGGGGCAGCCGACCCCTCAGAGATCCAAGGGTTGCAACAGGAGGCCTCCGATGTCCCGATGCCCACGCGGCTGGTCAAGAGCTCCGCGGGCGGCCGGCAGTTCGACTCGAATACGTTTTTTGCGGCGGGCATCGCGGTGTTCTTCCTGTTCTTCACTGTGCAGCTCGGGGCCGTTAGCCTTTTGCAGGAGCGAAAGGAGGGCACCCTCGCTCGTCTGCTCGCAGCGCCGGTGAGCCGGGCCACGATCGTCAGTGCGAAGGCGATCTACAGCTTCGTCCTCGGAGCGCTGAGCATGACCATCCTCATCGTGGCCTCCACCTTTCTCATGGGGGCTCAATGGGGAGATCCCCTCGGGGTCGCCGTGGTGGTACTGAGCGCGGTCTTCGCCGCGATGGGACTCCAGTCCCTCGTAGCGACGCTTGCGAGCACCGACGAGCAGGCGGCCGGCTACGGAGCCATCGTCGGTGTGACGCTCGGACTCCTGGGGGGCACGTTCTTCCCGATCGCGCAGGGGCCTGGGCTTATATCAAGATTGAGCTTCGTCTCGCCTCACCGATGGATCATGCGTTCTCTGGGGGAACTGTCGGGTGGCGCAGGGACGCTCGCCGACGTGCTGCCGAGCGTCGCCGTTTTGCTCTTGTTCGGCGCGATCACGGGAGCGGTCGCCCTCTACCGCTCTCGATCGCTGGTGGCGGCGTCATGAACAGGGCGCTCTCGATCGCGACCGTCAACGCGACGCGGCTCGCCCGCGATCGCGTGGGGCTGTTCTTTCTCTTCGTGCTCCCCATCGTCTTGATACTGCTCCTCGGCGTGTCGTTCGGAGGCGGTTTCGAGCCCACCCTGGGAGTCGTATCCACCGGGAGCGGCCCGCTGGCGTCGGAACTCGTCGACGCGCTCGCGTATGAAGATGTGATCGAGATCGACCGCTTGGACGGGGCGAAGCAACTCATCGACGCGGTGGAGCGCGGAGGCGTCGATGCGGGCATCGTCGTACCGGCGGGCTACGACCGGCAGCTCAGATCCGGTGAACGGACCGAGATCGAATTCATCGAGCCGGCCGGAACGACGACGGCCGCCATCAGAACGACGGTGGAGGCCATCGTCGTAGACCAGGCCGCGCGCGTGCGAGCGGCGCGCTTTGCATCCGAGCGAGGAGCCGGCGACTTCGGCGAAGCCATCCAGACGGCGGGCTTGGTGCAAGACCAGTCACCCGGAATCGAGGTCGTCGTCATGGAGGAAGGTGAATCCACCTTCGAGGGACTCGGCCAGTTCGACCTGGGAGCCGCCTCGCAACTCGTCCTGTTCATGTTCGTGAACTCGCTGGCCGCCACCGTGGCGCTGATCCAGACCCGCCGTCTCGGGGTCTCTCGCCGGATGTTGTCCACTCCGACATCGGCACGAACGATCGTCGCCGGCGAGGCACTGGGGCGGTTCGTCGTGGCCATGGGACAGGGCGTCTTCATCATCTTTGCCGCCTCACTTCTGTTCGGGGTCGATTGGGGCGACCCGTTGGCGGCCTCGGCTCTCGTTATGGCGTTCGCGCTGGTGAGTACCGGCGCGGCCATGTTCTTCGGCGCGGTGCTGTCGAACGAGCAGCAGGCTGGAGCTCTCACGCCGCTGAGCCTCGGTCTCGCGGCGCTCGGCGGGTGCATGGTGCCGCTCGAGGTCTTCTCTCCGACGATGCAGACGATCGCTCACATCACGCCCCATGCGTGGGCGGTCGAGGGCTTCACGGAAATCATCAGAACCAACGCGGGCCTCGCCGAAATCGCGCTGCAGCTCGTGGTGCTTCTGGGGTTCGCCGTCATTCTGCTCGCGATCGCGTCGGGGCGCCTGCGAAAGTCCATAACGAGCTAGCCCCGCTCGGTGCCTGTATCCGGGTGGGCGGATAAAGAAGCTGAAGATTCTCTTGGCGGCGACTTTTTGGTCTGGTCGTCCTCGCCCGCGGCATCGGCGTCACGAGTGATGGCTAGCCGAGTTCGCCCCGGCTCCTCAGCCTTGCCATGAGCGCCGCCAGCTCGCGCCTTTCCGCCGGAGCGAGACCAAAGGCCAGGTAGGCAAGGGCGAAGGCAGCGGTCCCCACCAGGCCGGTCAGGATCAGGTCGACCAGGAAGCCGGTCGTCACCACCCAGTGTACGAACCACATCACCGCCCCTCCGATGACCGTGGGCCCGACGAGCCTCAGATATTGACGGTCGTAGGGCCAGATCCCGACGTACCTGCGAACGAGGGCGAGCCGCCACCACTTGCTCGCGGCGAACGTCGCGGCGTTTGCGATCGCTGCGCCCTCCATCCCGTAGCGGGGCGCCAGCCAAAAAGCCAGTCCCAGGTTCATAGCAAGAGACCCACCCTGAACCACGAGATCCCAACCGGTGCGACCCACCATGATCAGGACGAAGCCCACACTCCCCGTGGCAACGTTGATGAACTGCCCGAGGATGAGAATGAGCAACGCCGTCTCGCCGCCGGCGAACTCGGCCCCGAAGATCTCCAGTACACCGCTCGGGGCGATCGCAAGCAGGAGGAAGACCGGCATCGTGGCGACGAGCGTCCAGCGCGTCAGCGTCTTGTAGAGACCGTCGAGCCGCTGGGTCTCTCCTCTGTTGTGAAGGTCGGCGACGAACGGACTGAACATCAGCGCCACCGACGTCAGGAGCAGCAACAACACCTGTCCCGATCGCAGAGCCGCCGAGTAGACCCCGATCTCGGCCTGGCTTGCGTAACGGGTCAGCACGAACAGGTCCGTCCAGAACAGCAACTGGGTGAACAGCGCGGCCGGAGCGCGGGGCCCCGCGTACCGCAACAACGCCGCCATCGCTCCTCGCTGTAGGGGTTCACGCTCCCAGCCACGGCTCTCCTTGCGCCAGAACCACCATGACGGCAGCGCGACCACGAGCCACGAGAGCGAATAGGCGAGCACCGCCATGCGCGCGCTCTGTTCGAATAGCCACAGGCCGAGCATGAAGACGATCCACAGGATCGGCTGGCCCGCCCAGAACAGATAGAGCGTGTACCGCATGATCTTGAGCCCGCGAGTCGCGCTCAACCACACGTTCGTAAGAGCGAGACCGGGAAGAGCCACCGCCGCCGCGGCGGCCATGCCGGGTCGAAACTCTTCGTTAACCGAGAACAGGTCGAGAAAAGCACCCGAGAACACGACCATGAGCAGGGCGATCCCGGAGGAGACTCCCAGAGCGATCCACGTCGCCCGGCCGACGTGCATTCGGATCCGCCCGTACCGGCTCTCCCCCGCGTCGATCGCAACATCGCGCAGGACGGCCATGTCCATACCGAAACGAGTGGCGAAACTGAGGACGAACATCGCTTGGGTAAGCACAGTGACGACGCCGAAAGACGACTCACCGAGAGTTCGGGAAATCAAGACGTTGGCTACGAACTGAGCGACACCGGCGATCGCGAGGCCGGCGATGTTCTGGCTGGTGCCCGACAGGATGCTTCGGTAGTCGCCGAGGTCCTTACCGGCAGGGCCGACGCGCTTAGTGGGATCTGAGTCGCTCATGGATGAAGGGAGCCTAACCCCGTCGGGGGAGACAGCTTCGGCAACAGAGTCTCGCCCGGGTACTCGGGACAATTCAGAATTTCTTCTGAAGGGAACCGAATACCCCCGGAGTCCCTCCTCCAGGATCGCAACCGGCGCTCGATCTCGCTCCTCAGAGCCGAGACTTCACTCCCACTCGATGGTGCCGGGCGGCTTGCTCGTGATGTCGTAGACCACGCGATTGACTCCCGGCACCTCGTTGACCACCCGGTTGCTTACGCGCTCGAGAAGGTCGTAGGGAAGCCGCGCCCAGTCGGCCGTCATCGCGTCATCGCTGGTCACGGCTCGGAGCACGATCGGATGACCGTAGGTGCGTTCGTCCCCCATGACGCCGACCGATCTAACGGCCGGAAGGACCGCGAAGCTCTGCCAGATGTCTCGCAGCAGGTCGGCTCGCTTCATCTCCTCGAGGACGATCGCGTCGGCCGCGCGCAGCATCTCGAGCCGTTCGAGCGTGACGTCTCCGATGATCCGCACGGCAAGACCGGGACCCGGGAACGGCTGACGCCACACGATCTCCTCGGGCAGCCCCAACTCTTCCCCGACCCTCCGCACTTCGTCCTTGAAGAGGTTCCGCAGCGGCTCGACGAGCTCGAAGCGCATGTCTTCGGGCAGGCCCCCGACGTTGTGATGACTCTTGATCCTGGCCGCGTCCTTCGTGCCCGACTCGATCACATCGGGATAGAGCGTGCCCTGCACCAAGAACCGCGCCCCCTCGACCTCGTCGCGCGCGACCTCCTCGAAGATGCGAATGAAGGTCTCGCCGATGATCTTGCGCTTGCGCTCGGGATCGGTGACCCCCGCAAGCTTGTCGAGGAATCGATCGGATGCCTTCACATGGATGAGGTTCATCTTAAGGTGGCGGCTAAACGTCTCTTCGACCTGCTCGCCCTCGCCGGCGCGTAGAAGGCCGTGGTCGACGAACACGCAGGTGAGTTGATCGCCGACCGCGCGATGAACAAGAGCGGCGGCAACCGACGAGTCGACACCGCCCGAAAGGGCGCAGACAACCCTCTCGCCGCCAACCATCGAGCGCACCTGCTCGGTAGCGGTTTCGATGATCGACGTCATCGTCCAGCTCGGAAGTAGGTCGCACGCCTCGTAGAGGAAGTTCTTCAGAAGGTCGAGCCCCTTGGGCGTGTGACTGACCTCGACGTGGAACTGAACCCCGTAGAGGCCGCGCTCACGGTCCTCGAACGCGGCCACCGGACAAGCGGTGGTGGATGCAGTGGCGACGAAGCCCTGGGGGGGCCTGACGACCGCATCGTTGTGACTCATCCACACCGTCTGCTCGGTGGGAGCCTCGACGAATAGGACTGCGTTCGGCTCGCTCACCCGGAGGTCCGTCTTCCCGAACTCGGCGATGCCGGTGTGCCCTACCTCGCCGCCGAGCGCTTGGGCCATCGCCTGCTGCCCGTAGCAGATTCCAAGGACCGGGACGCCGAGATCGAACAACCTGGGATCGACGCTGGGAGCACCCGGCTCGTAGACCGATTTCGGGCCCCCCGACAGGATGATGCCGCTCGGGCGCATGTCGGCGAGGGCCGCCACCGGCGTGTCGTGGGGGACGATCTCGGAATAGACGTGGCACTCGCGCACCCGGCGCGCGATGAGCTGAGCGTACTGAGCCCCGAAGTCGATGACCAGAACCTTGTCCATAACGCAGGGTACCGCGCCCTCCCACCAGTCCCTTGGATCGCCTCCGAATTCCGCGCACGCTCGATGTTCGAGAGGACATTTCCGCCTCCCAGGGTGAGTCAAACTCCAGACGGACTAAGGCGTCAGCAAGGCCACCAGGCGCCGGTTGCTCACCGCCAGGCCCGCCACCCCCATGGCCGCCAGAAACGCGACGTGCCCCAACATGTAGAGCCCGACGTCGCCGAGCATGAGCCCCCGGATGAGGGCAACTCCGTGATACAGCGGCGATAGGTGTGCAGCGATCTGGAGCCATCCCGGGTAGACGCTCAGTGGATAGAACGTCGCCGAGAACAGGAACAACACCAGCACCGAGAGATTGACAAACTCGAAGTCCTGCCAGCTCCGCATGTAGGTCGTCGCCGCCATGCCGGTCGCTCCGAAAGCGAAGCCGACGAGGGTGGCTGCGGGCAGGGCAAGGACCGACCAGGGCGACTCGACGAGACCCATCACGAGCAGAACCATGATGTAGCCGACCGCATAGATCGAGCCTCGGATCTGCGACCACCCGATCTCGCCGAGAGCGATGTCGAACGGTTGCATCGGAGTCGAGAGCATCGCGTCGTAGGTCTTGGCGAATCTGAGCTTGAAGTAGATATTCATCGTCGACTCGAAGACCGCGCCGTTCATGGCCGCGGCTGCAAGGAGGGCGGGGGCCACGTAGGTCGCGTAGTCGACGGTCACTCCGGAGCCGAGCTGGATGCCGTCCACCAGCGCACCGATGCCGATTCGCACGGCGAACAGATAGACGAGCGTCTCGATGAACCCCGAGAAGATAACCAGCCAGATGTGCCTGTAGACGAGAAGGTTGCGCTCGAGGACGTAACGAACGCTCGACCGATCGAGCAGGAACTGGGGCGTTATGCGCAAGGCCGGCGTACGGGCGCTCACGGCTGCAGCCTCTTACGAAGGTTCCGTTGCGCGAACCACCACCCCGCCGACGCCCACAGCGCGAGGTATCCCAGGTGGGCGATCGGGTCGAGGACCGTGTCGAAGCCGATCGCGCTGGAGCGACAGAGCTCCACTCCGTGCCACAGCGGAGTGACGTAGGCGACCGGCTGCAGCCAGCCGGGCAACTGCTCGATCGGAAAGAACGTTCCGGAGAAAAGAAACATCGGGAGGATGGCGAAGCGAAAAACAGCCGACAAGCGAGTCTCGTCCTTCGCTATGGCCGTGTACGCGGTTACCGGAGCGGCGAACGCCATGCCCGTGAGGATCGCAGCGGGCAGCGCCGCGAGAACCTCGATCGGAGCGAGGACTCCGAGAAGCGCGGAGACGATGGCAAAGGCGACGGCGGAGAGGGTCACCCGTACCGCCATCCACAGCAGATTGCCGGTCACGAGATCGCTCACCCGCACGGGTGTGGCAAGAGCCGCGTGGTAGCTCTTCATCCACTTGATACCGGAGAGCACGGGCCACGAGCCTTCGACGGCTCCGGTCTGCATCGCGGTCGCTGCGAGAAGCCCGGAGGCGATGAAACTGACGTAGCGCACACCGCCCAGTCCATCCGCCCCGGGATTGCTGTCGATGATCGAGCCGAGGCCGAGTCCCATGGCGAGAAGGAACAGCACCGGACTCAGGAACGCGGTGACCGCGCTCCCCTTCCAGGTGCGCTTGTACACGCGAGCGTTTGCCTCGACCACTCGGAGAGACTGCACCATCAGTCGATCAGCCGCCGCCCCGTTAGACGCAGGAACACGTCTTCCAGCGTGCTCCGACGCACGACGATGCTCTCTGGATTCAGTCCGCGCTCGTGGACGGCGCCAACCGCGTCGTCGCCGTTGTGCGTGTAGAGCAGTATCCGGTCGGGCAGCTCTTCGATCCTCTGCGCGAGGTCGTCGAGAAGATGACCGACATTCTGCTGGCTCCCCACTGCGAAGCGGAGTTCGACCACCTCGCGTGTCGAGTACTGATCGATCAGTGCCTTCGGCGACCCCTCGGCGACGATCTTCGCCTGGTCCATAACCACCAGGCGATCGCACAATTGCTCCGCCTCATCCATGTAGTGCGTGGTGATGATCAGTGTGACTCCGCGCTGCTTGAGCCTGTACAGGCGGTCCCACAACACGTGGCGCGCCTGAGGATCGAGGCCGGTGGTGGGTTCGTCCAGTATGAGCACGTCCGGCTCGTTGATGAGCGCCCGAGCGATGGTGAGGCGGCGCTTCATGCCCCCGGAGAGTGGTTCGACCCTGCTGTCGCGACGCTCGGTCAACTGAACGAAATCCAGGAGCTCGTCGATGCGCTCCTTCAACACCGTGCCGCCGATTCCAAAGTAGCGCCCGTAGATGTAGAGGTTCTCGTTGACTGTGAGCTCGGTATCGAGCGTGTCCTCCTGCGGCACCACGCCGAGGCGTGCACGGATCTCGGGGCCCTGCGACGCCGGTTCCATCCCAAGGACACGCAAATGCCCTTCCGTGACCGGCGATACCGACGCAATCATGCGCATGGTCGAGGTCTTGCCCGCGCCGTTGGGACCCAGGAAACCAAAGGCCTCCCCATGAGCAATGGAGAAGTCGACTTCGTCGACCGCGACGAAATCATCGAAACGCTTGGTCAGCCCTCGAGCCGTAACGAGGTCACCGCCGCCGCTCGCTGCGTCCGCGGGACGCACCTCTGCCGTTTCCTGGTTGTGCATCGATTCTCCTGCAACTCGGTGCTCGGCAGAGTCCCCCGAGGCATTCTCGCACAGTCATATACAAGATTTCGACCCCCGCCCCCTGGAGCACGTGGTCGGGGGTTAATCGATGAGTCTGCTCTCGTAAGATTTGGAGCCGTGAGCAAGTCCCAGTACTACTGCGCGAGTTCGCTGGACGGCTTCATCGCCGAAGCCGACGACACGCTCGAGTGGCTCCTCGAGTACAGGGGGAGCTTCGATGGCGAGCGGGTCGAGCCGGCCGAGGGAGCGTACGAGCGCTTCTACGAAGGCGTCGGAGCCGTGGTTATGGGATCGGCGACCTACGAGTTTGTTCTCGGCGAGCCGTCACTCGGCGGCGAGTGGCCCTATAAAGGCAAGCCGGCCTGGGTTCTGACCTCGCGCGATCTGCCCGTGCCTGACGGCAAGGGCGTCGACGTTCGGATGAGGGACGCCAGCGTGTCGGACCTCTACGAGGACATGATCGCATCCGCTGCCGAGCGCGACCTGTGGATCATCGGCGGCGGCAACGTCGCCTCGCAGTTCGCCGACCGGGGTCTGCTCGACGAGGTGTTGGTCACCGTCGTCCCGGTCGTTCTCGGTGCCGGCAAGCCGTTGTTTGACCGCCGTCTGCCGGGTGGCCCGATGCAGCTCACGGGGACGAGTGCGTTCGACAGTGGGATGGTCGAACTGCGCTACGAGATCGCGCACTGAGCGGCACCTGCCGTTAACCGAAAGGGAGGCTACTTGGGTTTGCGCGCCTCGACGACGATGCTGAGATCGTCCTCGTCCGTCGCCGCACCCTGGTCCTCGAGGCCCGCCTTCATGTTCATGCGGCGCACCTTTTTCTCGAGGTCGTGACTGAGCTCGAGCAGGAGCCACCCGCCCGGCTTCAGCCAGCGGGCCGCTCCGCCGATGGCCATGCGCATCAGGAACAGCCCGTCGTCGGTCTCGTCCGAGAGGGTGTAGACGGGCTCGTACTCGCGCACCTCGGCGGGCAGATCCTCGAGCTCCTCCCTCGGAACGTACGGCACATGACCGGTGATGACGTCCACGCGCCCCTCCAGAGCGGGGGGGAGCGCTCCATACATGTCACCGACCTTGAAGCGCACGTTGTCGATCTCGAGCTCGCGGGCGTTGCTACGCCCAAGCTTGACCATGTCCTTAGCGATGTCGGTGCCCCACACCTCGGCGCTCGGCACTTCGGCAGCGATGGCAAGGGCAATGGGGCCGGTGCCGGTGGCGACGTCGACTACCACCGGATTCTTTCTCCCCGTCAGTTTCTTGAGGCCTCGCTCGACCAGCAACTCCGAGGAGGGGCGCGGCACGAACATGCCCGGCTTCACCCTGAGGTCGTAGCCGAAGAAATTGATGAACCCGATCAGCAGGGGGAAGGGCTCACCTCCCGCTCGTCGAGCGACAAGGGAGAGAAAGCGCTCGCGACCGCGTCGCGGCACCTGCTCGTCGAGATCCAGGTCGTCCTCGTCGACTTCCAGAACCGATGCCATGAGCTCCTCGGCCTCGCTGCGGTGGTCGTGGTCGTCGAAGACTTGGGTCGAATCGTTAAGTACGCGTTCGGCGAGGTCGAGGAGTGCGCCGACTTTTTTTGGCTCCATGACGGCGCATCATACGGGTGTGTCTGACACGTGCTTGCCTCGGTAGGACTAGCAGCAGCAAGAATCCACCCAACCACTCAGCATTTGCGGACAATGATGCACCGCCGTCGGCTCGCTCCGACGTATTTCTGGCCGAGAATCTCCTTATCTTTCGTTCACCCCGCGACCGGCCCTTCCGCTGCGGCGGGCCGCCCCGCTCCTCCGGGGGGCGCCCCGTCCTCGCTCACGAGGCCTGCCGCAGACGGTCCTTGACCCCGTCCGAGGTGAGCTCTCGCAGCGCGTCATTTGCGATCCAGCGAGCGCTCTTCGTGTTCTGCCCGCGAATGCGCTCGGCGCTCGCGATGGCCAGTTCCTTGAGATGGGCGTTGCGCTTTCCGATCCCGCGCAGAGCCCAGTTGATCCCACGAGTCGAGTCCTCGACCCACGACTGCATTTGTTCCTTGGACACGAGCTCCGGGCCGTCGACGATCGTTGCCAGAATGCGAGCTTCGTGGATGCCGGGGGCCCACAGCCCGAGGGCGAGATCGTGATCGCGGCCGATCTCCCTCGCGATGGCTCTCATCTTGGCGACGCTGATCCCCAGAGCGTGGTGGGGATTGATCCCGAAGCGGGCCATGCCCTCTCGGTCCCTCGGACTCTCGAGCGCCCGCAGTCTCTCAAGGACCTGGTCCGCGTCCATCAGACGAGTCTGTCAGACCGCGCTAGAGAACCGCGAGTACCCGGTCGATGTCATCAATCGAGTTGTAGAGATGGGGCGAGATACGAATGCGCCCCCGCCGCTCGGCGACATCGATCCGAGCGCGAGACAGACGACTCATCGCCTCTCCTGCCGAGCCCCGTCGGGGTTCGATTACCGCCATGGTCGATCTCTCTGACGGAGCGCGGCGACTTATGAGCCACCACTCAGCGGAATCGATACCTGCGACAAGACGATCGAGCAGCATCGCGTTGTGCTGCTCGATAGTGCCGAGGCCGGCATCGAGGAAGTGTTCGAGCGAAGCGGTCCACGGCTCGAAGTTGAGAAAGTTGGCGGTCCCGAAGACGTCGAAGCGCGCGGCGCCGAGATCGCCAAGAGACGAATCGTCGCGTCGATCCATCTCATTCCAGCGCTCTCCCGCCAGTGTTAGCCAGTAAGCCTGACGGGATTCGAGTTGCGCCTGTAGATCCGGATGGAGCCAGCAGAATCCCGTCCCGTAGGGACCGCACAACCACTTGAAGCCACATGAGGTCACGCCGTCGACCGGCAACGCGCCCATGTCCAGCGTGAGTGAACCCAGGCCTTGCGTAGCGTTGACTACGAAGAGGACCCCTTCGTTCCTGCACAATGAGCCCAGCGATCTCAGGTCGTTTACCCGCCCGGAGAACGAGTTCACCCAGCTGACGCAGACGACGCGCGTGCGCTCGTTGAGCTGCGACGCGAGTGCACCGGCCGTCATCGCGCCGTCATTGGTGGGAATCCGCCGAACCACAACCCCTGTGTGTTTCAGAACGGTCCAGGGCAGGATCGATGCGGGAAAGTCGTCGTCCGGGACGAGCACCTCGTCGCCCGGCTTCCACTCAAGACCGTTGGCGATCAGCTGGAGGCCGAAGGATGCGCTGTTTCCGAGGACGATGTCACTCTCCCGAGCGTTGACGAGTCGGGCCAGGACCGACCTGAGTCGCGCCGGAACGAGATGAAACTCTTCGTCGCGGATCAGATGTGGCTGGACCTTACGTTGCAGGGCGCGCCGGGCTGCTTCAACGGCAACTCGCGGGAGGGGGCCTTGATGAGCCGCGTTAAGCCAGACGCGCCCGTCGAAAGGTCCGAAGGTTTCGTCCGGTAGGGACACTGCTCGTAACTAGCGGTCGGCGAGTTCCTGCCGAGGCTCGGCCAACTCGGGCAAGTCGACGCTCGCTTGCTCGTGCTCGGTGGACAAAACGATGGTGGTGCGCGTTCGATCGACTCCGCGGATCGAGCGGATGCGTCGCAGTACCTGCTCGAGTTCCTTGCTCGTCGAGGTGCGGATCTTGACGAGATAGCAGTCCTCGCCCGCGACGCGGTGGAACTCGAGTACTCCGGGCTCCTCGCAGATGCGGGCAACGATGGGTTCGTCCATCGCAAACTCGTTGCCCCCTGCCAGCGTCACCTGGCAAAAGGCGACGTGGGGAAGACCGACCCTCTCCGGGTCGATGACGGCCGTGTAACCCGCGATGACGCCGGATTGCTCGAGCTTTCGAACTCGCTCGTGCACGGCGGGCCCCGACAGTCCCACCTGTTTGGCGATCGCTGCATGGCTCATGCGACCGTCCGTCCGCAGCAGGGACAGGATGTGATGGTCGATCCGGTCAAGGCCGGCAGCCATTGACTACCGACCTCGCCGGATGCGACGCGGGGGACGGCGCCGCTCAGCCGGGGGGAACGTACTAACCGGCGCCGGGGGATGGCGGTTCAAGAGGGCGACGGGCGACATCACAGATGCACCCGGCCCTGGGAGGCCGCGAGCTCGATCCCGTCCGAGTGCGTGACCCAATCGGAGCCATCGCGCCCCTCGGAGCCGAACCGGGAGGCCAGGAGGTCGAAGCCCAAGATGAGTGCGGCTACGATTATTAGGCTGATGAACATTCTCACCACCAACTTTCTAGGCCAATCCCTCAACTAACTGAAGGAACTGTATCGTCCAACCCGTTCGAGGGCAAACTATTCCAAGGGAATCAAGTCCTTTTGCAGCAAGAAACCCCCGACCAAACGGGGGTTTCCTTAACTTTCTTCGGTCGAACGGGTAGTATGCTTAGGAAACTTTGGTCAGGCTCCCATCCCCAGGCCCTGGGACCGCTGGAGGGCCTTTCCTTCCGTTTGAAGTGACGGAGCGACCATCACCTCGGCCTTCTGGAACTCTTTGATGTTGGCGTAGCCGCAGGTTGCAAGGCTCGTCCTCAGACCCCCGAACAGGTTGAGCCGTCCGTCGTTTTCGTGGGCCGGGCCGACGAGAATCTCCTCGAGCGTGCCGATCGTTCGGGTCTGAACCCGTGCCCCGCGCGGCAGGGTCGGATGGAAGGTCGCCATCCCCCAGTGGTACCCGTGCCCCGGGGCTTCCTCGGCCGCGGCGAGGGGCGAGCCGATCATGACCGCGTCCGCCCCGCAGGCAATCGCTTTCGCGATGTCGCCACCGGTCCGCATGCCGCCGTCGGCGATGACGTGGCAGTAGCGACCGGTCTCGTCGAGATGCCGGATACGCGCGCCGGAGGCGTCGGCGATTGCCGTCGCCTGAGGAACACCCACGCCCAGGACGCCGCGCGTCGTGCATGCGGCCCCCGGGCCGACTCCTACCAGTACGCCGACCGCACCCGTTCGCATGAGATGGAGGGCGGTCGAGTAGGACGCACAACCGCCGACGATCACGGGGATGTCGTACGTCGAAATGAAGCGCTTCAGGTTGAGCGGTTCGGTCCGCGTCGAGACGTGCTCGGCCGACACGACGGTCCCCTGGATGACGAGGATGTCGAGCTCGGCCTCGAGGGCGATCTTGTGGAAGCTTTCGACCTTTTGCGGAGTGAGGGAGGCACACGCTTCGACGCCGGCATCCTTGATCTCTCTGATGCGCTTGTAGATGAGCTCTTCCTTGACGGGCTCCGCATAGACCTCTTGCATCCGGGCGGTGGCCTTGTCGGGAGACAACTCGGCGATCTCGGCAAGCACCGAGTCGGTGTCTTCGTAGCGGGTCTGGAGTCCTTCGAGGTTGAGAACCCCCAGGCCCCCGTGCCGCCCCACCTCGATCGCGGTCCGCACCGAAACCACGCCGTCCATTGCCGACGCCATGAGTGGAAGCTCTAGCTTGAAGGCGTCGATCTCCCAAGAGATGTCGACGTCGTCGGGGTCCCGAGTCCGTCGGGACGGGACGATAGCGATGTCGTCGAACCCGTAGGCCCTGCGACCTGACTTGCCGATGCCGATCTCGATCTCCACCTGAGCTCCCTGTCTACTTACGGCGACCATAATCTCGATCGTCGGTTAGTCGTTCGCTGGCCCTGCCACCAACCTAACTCCGTCGCTCCCGTCCATGCCCTCTTTCAGTGATCTCTGTCCTGGCGAACCAACCGACCGGACCTCTCGTCGTCGAGCAACTGCATGTCGGCATCGACCATGAGCCGAGCGAGCTCGGTGAAACTCGTTCGGGTCTTCCAGCCGAGCTTCTCGTGCGCCAACGAGGGATTCCCTCGCAGGTGATCGACCTCGGCCGGCCGGTAGTAGTTCGGATCGATCTCGACGTGAGCCTCCCAATCGAGGTCCGCGTGTCCGAACGCGACCTCGCAGAACTCGCGCACGCTATGTGCCTCGCCGGTTGCGATGACGAAGTCCTCGGGCTCGTCCTGCTGGAGCATGAGCCACATCGCCTCGACGTACTCCGGTGCGAAGCCCCAGTCGCGCTTGGAATCGAGGTTTCCGAGATAGAGCTTGTCTTGAATCCCGGCCTTGATCCTGGCAACGGCCCTCGTGATCTTCCGAGTTACGAACGTCTCCCCCCGACGGGGGGAGTTGTGAACGACCACGAGGCCGGGCCCCGCCGCGAACCGGTTGGACGACGTCGCGAGATCGAACATCCATCCCGAGTATCGGCGCGCCTCGACCTTACGCACCTCGGCTTGAGGCCTGAGGCGTTGACCTTTGCCCGTCAACGATCCGGAGCTGAGGTCCATCAGGTAGTTGCGCCTCTCTATCCCGCTGTGTTTCGGCTCGAGATACACGCCGACGCGGCGCCCCAAGGTGGTGCGGGCAAGCCAAATCAGTCCCGCTGCAAGCACCGGAGACGAAGTCCGGAAGGACTTGAAGATGCCGTTACCGTGTGCGGACCAAAGTCCGTTGCCGAGGTTGTAAGCGGTAAGGAAGGCGAGCTGGACCTCGGCCGACGCGTTCAGGATCCGCTTCGGTATTCGCTTGTGGCCGTCGCGGCCATAGATCTCGTTGCGAATCATCCGCAGATACCCTGGGTTTCCCGTCAGCTCAAGCGTCGGGGTTCGCTTGGCCTGGAACGCAGATGGTGGTCCTTCTGTCTTCCTGCTCCTTCCGGCCGCGATTCGCGACCAACAGATTCCCGCCTCCGCCAGTAACTCCTCATCACCGCACGCGATACGCGCGCTCCCCTCGGGGGAAACGAAGCCCTCGGATACGAGGATTCCCAGCAACCAGGCTTCATCCGTGGTCATCGTGCAGGCGAACGTGTGATCCGGCTGATTTGCCAGCCGCAACCGATCGCCTTCCTCTACATCCTCAGCGGCTCGTTCCCCACTCTCGAGATAGACGACATGGTCGCCGGTCGTTTCGACGATCCCGCCTCGGCCATGGATCGCGAAGATCTCTTCCTCGTGCCAGGTGGCGGTGCGCGCGGTGCAGGTCGCCCAGTCATCTCCATCCCAGACCTCGAGGCCGCCGCCGTCGCTCGTGTGCCGCTTGCCCTTACTGGGGTCGGTGCGATGTGGCACCAAATCAGCGATGGCAACAACGTCCACGAAACCATGCTTGCGAACTACTACCGGAGTCTCTGCGGTCACACATTCGTGGTTGAAGAGGATTCCGTTACACGCGTACATGCCGTAGGCCTCGCGGTAGTTGACCGCCATCCAGTGAGCCATGACCTTGGCGACCGCATAAGGGCTTCGTGGATGAAAGGCCGAGTCCTCGGAATGCGGCGGCGGGGTGGTGCCGAACATCTCTGACGATCCTGCCTGATAGAAGCGCGTAGCTATGCCGGACGAGCGGATGGCTTCCAGAATGCGAACCGTGCCCATAGCGGTCGAGTCCGCCGTGTACTCCGGGATCTCGAAGCTGACCTTGACGTGGCTCTGGGCCCCCAGGTGGTAGACCTCGTCCGGCTCGAGGTTACGGACGAGATTCACGAGCGACCCTGAGTCCGACAGGTCCCCGTAATGCATGAAGAAGCGCACGTTGCTCTCGTGCGGATCCCTGTAAATCGGTTCGAGGCGATGGGTGTTGAACGACGAGGCTCGTCGGATGAGCCCGTGGACCTCGTACCCCTTGGTGAGGAGCAGCTCTGCGAGGTAGGAGCCATCCTGGCCCGTGACCCCGGTTATCAGCGCCTTCTTCATGCCGAGGAGGATATAGCCGACCCAGCCCTCTCCCCTCACCACAAAGAAAATGCCCATTTCTTATGGGTGCGCCCCACCTCAGCCCTCTGACCAGCCCAAACGCGATGATTGTGAACCCTTTCACATCTGCTTGCAGGTGTTAACTAGTCCGCGACGGGGTATTTCTGGCCGATAGCTCACAGGAACGTAATTCCGGGACTCGCGGGCACCACCATCCCGGACGAGCTCAGGGAAGCGGGAAGGCACCCGAAGGGGCGCCCGAACGTGAGGGAAACAGGAAGGCTCCGCTCTATTTCGAGCAGCCCTGACCTCGCGGCAGGCGGCCTCGCCGCGGCCCCCGCCAGGACAAGCATTAGGAGGCAAGTAGTGAGAAGAACTTTCTTTGGTCCGCGCGCCAGCAGACGCGAGCGATTGAAACGCCGTCTGGGTGTGTCTGTACTGGCAACTGCGGCGTCGTTGCTGATCGGCATCCCGGCCGGGATGGGGCCCCTCAACGCTCTTGGGGTGTTCCGGACCGACTCGCCGCCGACCCAGACGAAGCCCGCCAAGGGCGTGGAGGCGAGCGACAGTCACGCATCGATCGTGAGGTTCCGGCGGGAGGTCTTCAAGGAGCGCAAGAAGCCCGTCAAGCCCGAGCCCGAGCCGGCTCCGGCCGAGACCGATGAACCGGTGGTGGAGGCCGCCGCCGTGGTCTCTGCCGGCTCGATCGAAGAGATCATCGGCGCAGCGGCGACTGAGTTCGGTCTCGATCCCGGTTACCTGATTGAGGTCGCCTCGTGTGAGTCGGGGCTGGACCCGAGCGCCTACAACGCGGCCGGCTACTACGGGCTGTTCCAATTCGACGAGCACACCTGGGGTGCCTACGGGTACGGCTCGATCTGGGACGCGAGCGCCCAGTCTCGTACCGCAGGGCGTCTGATCGCGGCGGGCGAGGCAAGCCGCTGGCCGAACTGCGCCTAACTAACTAAACCGACGGCGAGCAAAGAGGCCCCCCTTGTGGGGGGCCTCTTTGGCTTCGTCCGTTGTTGAGCTGTCGGTAACTCGCCCTAGCTTGGGCCGCTGGTCACGCGCTCCGAGTCGGGCAGGCGGACGGCTTCGCCGCCGAGGCGCGGATGACGAACCTCCTCGATCAGCAGCTGTATGTCGTCCGATGGCGGTGCCGTCAAATTCGACACCGTGATGGTCACCGCGAAGTTGATGATCGCTCCGATGGCTCCGATGCCCTCCGGCGAGATCCCGAACCACGGCTCCATGCCCCCGTAGAGGGTCATGTACATGTACAGAGCCGTGAGTGTCAGTCCGGTGACCAGGCCGGAAACCGCGCCGACAGCGTTGGTCTTCTTCCAGAAGATGCCCAGCACGATGATCGGGAAGAACGACGCCGCCGCAAGGCCGAAGGCAAAGGCCACCACCTGCGCCACGAACCCCGGCGGGTTCACCCCGAAGTAGCCGGCGACCAAGACCGCACCTCCGATCGCAATGCGGCCCGCGGCAAGCCGTTGCTTCTCGGTCGCTTCGGGTCTGAAGCGTTTGTAATAGAGGTCGTGGCCGATGGCCGAGCCGATCACCAGCAACAGGCCCGAGGCGGTCGATAGCGCCGCCGCCAGGCCCCCGGCCGCGACGAGGCCCACCACTGGGGCCGGGAGCCCCGCGATTTCGGGATTGGCAAGCACCATGATGTCCGGGCTCACCACCAGTTCGCCGGGGGCGGTTTCGGGGTTGGAGGTGATGCTGTCGACGAGCCCGTTGCCGTTGGCGTCTTCGAACCCCATCAGGCCCGTCGCCTCCCAGTTCCGGATCCAGTCGGGACGTTCACTCCACGGCTGGTTGGCGACGTCCTCAAGAAGGTTGGTCTTGGAGAACACCGCAACCGCCGGAGCCGTCGTATACAGCAGTGCTATGAACAACAGCGCCCACCCAGCCGAGTAGCGCGCGGCTCGGACCGACGGCGTGGTGTAGAAGCGCACGATGATGTGTGGAAGACCGGCGGTTCCGATCATCAGCGCGAGAGCAACGAAGAACACGTCCTGCATCGGCCGGTTCGTGAACGGCTCGGTATAGGAGCTCAGTCCGAAGTCGGTCTGGAGCTGGTCGAGTGTGGTCGCGATCTCTCCGAAACTGATCTGAGGCACGGGAACGTCGGTAAGGCGCGCGGCAATGGCCCACGCCGGTATGAGGTACGCGATGATGAGAACCGAGTACTGGGCCACTTGGGTCCAGGTGATTCCCTTCATCCCTCCCAGGACCGCATAGATGACCACGACACACATGCCGATGATCACCCCGGTCGTGATGGTCACTCCTATGAAGCGGGAAAAGACGATGCCGACGCCCGCCATCTGTCCCGCAACGTAGGTGAACGACACGAAAACGGCTGCCACGACCGCGACCGCACGAGCCGACTCCGAGTAGCGGTCACCGACAAAGTCCGGGACCGTGTATTTGCCGAACTTGCGCAGGTATGGTGCAAGTAGCAGGGCGAGGAGCACGTAGCCACCGGTCCAGCCGAGCAGATAGATCGCCCCGTCGAATCCGAGAAACGAGATGAGCCCCGCCATGGAGATGAAGGAAGCGGCGGACATCCAGTCGGCCGCAATGGCGGCACCGTTCGCGGCGGCCGGCACCCCGTGACCCGCGACGTAGAAGCCCTCGGTGTCCTTGACGCGCGTGCGGAAGGCGATGCCGATATAGAGCGAGAAGGTGAGAACCGTGAAGATGAGCGCCCAAAGCTCGATATCGCTCATGCCCGCCCCCCTGAGCGCTGCACTCGCTTGCGCGCCGAGCCCAGCTCTTCCTCGTGCACGTCGAACTCCTCATCTACTCGGTCCATTCGTTTTGCGTAGATGAAGATCAAGGCGACGAACACGACGATTGCCCCCTGCTGCGCGAACCAGAAACCCAGCGGGAACCCGATGAAGGTGATCTCGTTGAGCGGCTCGGCTAGCAGGATTGCCAGCACGTAGCCGAAGATCGCCCAGGTGACCAGGAGGGGGACCTTCACCCTCACATTGGCCCGCCAGTAGCCCCGGGACCGATCGGAAACTTGGCTCCCATCGGGCTCTCGAGCTAATCGACCATGCGACGCATCTGCCATATGACATACCCCCCGGCCCTGGCCCTCGGTTGGTCCGATAACTCAATATTCATGATGACGGCGTAGGTTTTGCGGGGAAATGGTCGAGGCTCAGACGGTCGGGCCATCCACCCGAAAGGTGAGTCCGGAGGGGCCGGGGGCGAGGTTCGAGCAACTCGAGGGGAGGATTACCGCTCGGAAGCCCCACCCGACCGTTCGAAGGCGGGAACGACCGTCGAGACGTCACTACTTGGTCCCTTTTGATCCTGCCGTTACGTTTGCGAGGATGGCAACTCGACGCGAGCTCAGACACGCGCTTTCCGGTGCACGCGCGTACGAGAGGTGGCCCTACTTCGGGCGACCCCAGAAGCGGCTCCTGGTAGCGGGCATCGCCATGTGGATCGGGGCGCTGCTTCCCTGGGTGATGATCCTCGGTCAATCCCTCCGCGCGGCCCCCCTCGCGCTGTCGTGGGCCCTATGGGCCGGCCTGATGACCCTCGCGGGCGCATCGGTGCGGTGGCGCAACATCGCCACGCTGTCGGCAGTCTTGGGCGGGGGCGGAGCTATCTATCTGACGACCTGGCAAGCGACCACGCTCTTCAAGGCCTGCCTCTCGACCCAGTGCCTGCCGGGCCCGGGTCTGGTGCTGTTGCTAGCGGCGGGAGTGTTCGCGCTGATTCAGGCCCTCGGCCTGTTCAGAGGCCGATCATCTTCTTGAACGCGCGCACCTGACGACGCGAGACGGGCACTCGCTCCTGGGACTCGGACAAGATGACTTGGAGCGCGCCCGCGAAGTCCGGTTCGATCGCTCGAGCGTAACGAAGATTCACGAGATACGCGCGGTGGGTGCGAAAGAACCCACGTCCCTCGAGACGCTTCTCCAGCTCGGCCAACGAGTAGGGCACCAGGTGCTTTGCCTTGCCGGTGACGACGTGAGAGCCTCCGTGTGCGGCGACCGCGTAGAGCACCCGGTCGGGCTCGAGGAGGATCGTTCGATCCCGCATCGGGACCGGAATCTTGTCGAAGTGGGCATCCTCATGGGGTGCTTCGGTCGAGTCCCCGTTCCCGGCGTCGGGAACCCGCTCGATGATCCGTTGCAGAGCTCGCGCCAGCCGCGGCTCGTCGAACGGCTTGAGCAGATAATCGACCGCGTCTAGATCGAAGGCCTCGACCGCGTGATCCGGATAGGCCGTGACGAAGATGACGGATGGAGAATGCGGCACTTTGGAAAGCTCGCGCACCAGCTCGAGACCCGACCCCCCCGGCATCTTGATGTCGAGGAAACAGAGGTCGTAGTCGATGTTACGTATCAGTTGAAGAGCCTCCGCGGCTTCTGCGGCCTCGCCGACGACCTCTACCTCGGGGAAGCTGCGCAACAGGTACCGCAGTTCTTCGCGCGCCGGGTACTCGTCATCGACGATCAGTGCTCGCAGCCGCGCACTCGCTTCTGGACTCATTGCGAGTTGATTCCCACGGGCAGACCAAGCGACACACTGGTTCCCTTCCCCGGAACAGAAGAGATGTCGAAGGAGGCCCGTCCCCCGTAGAGCCGAATCAAACGCTCGTAGATGTTCGAGAGGGCGCTGATCTCGCCCCCGTTCATCGTCATCAAGGAAGACAGGCGCTCCGACTCGATACCAATGCCGTTGTCGACCACCTTGACGCGCAGCACGCCCCCGATGGGCTCCATGCGTGCCCGTAGTTCTACGAGCCCTCCATCCGGTCGCTGAGCGATCCCGTGCTTCACCGCGTTCTCGACCAGCGGCTGAATCGTCAGCACGGGAACCGGGAACGACAGGCATTGCGGGTCCACGTCGTACCGAATCCTGAGCCGGTCTCCGAAGCGAGCCTTCTCGAGGAACAAATAGGTGCGGACGAAGAAATACTCCTCACCAAATGGGGCCGCGTGGCCCGAATACTTCATCGCGTAGCGGAGGAAATCGCTGAGACGGACCAGCAAGCGACGCGCTTCCTCTGGATCCGTGCGCGCCTTCATCGAAATCGTATTGAGGGTGTTGAAGAGGAAATGGGGGTTGATCTGAGCTCGCAGCGCATCGAGCTTTGCGGTCTCCGCGATCTGGGCCTCGCGGTGCGCCTGCGCCAGTTCAAGCTGAAGAGACAGCATGCCACCCAGACCCTTGGTGAGTTCGACCAACGAATCGTCGACCGTCCCGTCCGCACTCTCATAGACGGTCAGGGACCCCACCGGATGACCATCGCAAGACAGCGGAGACACGACCGCCCCGGTCAGCGGGCAATTTCCATTCCTATCGGGGGAACAACCGAGATGACGAGAGTCGCGCGTAACGAGGATCTGGTTGGACTCCATCGCCTTTCTCACCACCGGCGAGCGAACCTCATCGCCCGCCCGGTGATGATCCGCGCCGGGGCCGGTGAATGCAAGAACTTGCTCGCGATCGGTTATCGCCACGGCCTCGAGGCGCATCACGTCGTGCAGCAACTGCACGGTTCTCGAGGCCGTGTCCTCATTCAGTCCGAGACGCATGTGCGGCAGGGTCTGCTCGACCAGCGACACCATGCGTCGCTGTGGCAATGCCTTGCCGGTGCGCAGGGATACCGCGCGGACTCGCAAAGCGAGCAGGAGACCCGCGTTGGACCCCGCCACGATCATCACCACGGTCCAGGGCGAGGTGAGCTCGAGCTTCGCCAGCGCCGCAAGGGCGACCGACGCCCCTACCGCGAGGCTGAGTATCAGTGACACCATCATCCGATCTTCTCCTCCCGGGCCGCAAGCCTGATGAGAAGCGCCTGACGGCGTTCCGTAGCGGTGCCGTGAATCCGCAACCGCCATGACGGCGCGGCGGCGGGGACGACGTGGCGCAGAGACAGGATCACGGCGCCGGCGGCGGCCAGGGGTGCGGCGACCAAACTCGGAAAGTGACCCAGTTGCATCCACTCCGCCCAACCGAACTGCTGGGCCACGACCGCCAACGAGATGGCGCCCACGGACAGAACCGCTCCGATCGTCATGCCGGCGAGGACACCCCCGGCGGTCGTCCTTCGCCACCACACCGACAACAGGAAGACGGGAGTCAACGAGGATCCGGCGACGGCGAACGCCCAAGTGACCATCAACGCCACGCCTGGTGCGTCCGCCCCGCCCATCACCGAGACCCCAATGCTCAACGAAGCCGCGACGATCGCCGTAAGCGACACCGCGATACGCGCGAATCGGACTCGCCGGGCCTCGCTCGCTTCGGGGTTGATGAACTGCTCATAGACATCTCGTCCCCACGAAGTGGCCGCCGCAATCAAAAGTCCCGCGACCGTCGAGAAAACGGCCGCAAAGGCGGCCACGGAGACCAGCGTCAGCAATGGTGCGCCACCGGTTTCAGCCGCCAGAAAGAGCAGGGCCTTCTCGGGGACGCGCACCACGCCATCGATGAAGTCCGAGTTCGTCAAACCGCCGGGGAGGTAACCGGCGAGCTCCGAGCGGGCGGCCACGCCCAGAAGGACGGCGAAGAAGTAGAAGACGGCTGCGAGCCCGAGGACCCAGACGGTCGATGCACGTGCGGCGCGACCTGAGGAGCTCGTGAAGTAGCGGTGCGTGATGTGCGGGAGTCCCGCCGTACCCAGTAACAGGGTGACGATCAGAGCCATCTGCTCGACGAACGTGAATCGGAATCCGGGTTCCATGAAGCGCAGGTCGCGCTCCGGGTGCATGCGGTTGCTCGCCGGAAGCAGCACGTCAACGCGCGCGGAACCCGATTCGAGCTCTTTCAGCACGGTGCCGTAACCCTGGGGGCTCATGACCGATTGAGCCCGCTCGAGCAGCGCCGTTGGTCCGCCGTCGGGTGACATCAATCGAGATCGCGCCACAGAGGCCGAGAAGGTCAGCGGACCACGCGACGCATCCTCCACCGCCGAGGGATACGAGAAACCGGCGGCGATAACGACGAGGCCGAGGACGATGACCGTGAACAGTTTGAGGCCGAACTGCAGGGCCTGGTTCCAGGTCGTGCCCTTCATGCCGCCGACGACTGCCTGCAGGACGATGGCAGCGGTGGAGAGCACGATCCCCGTGGTGTAGGGCGACAGGGTTCCGAGACCGCGGCCGACGAAGACCTCCCAGATCAATCCCGCTCCGGCGAGTTGGGGAACCAGATAGAGAAGCACGATCAACTGGACGATGCAGACGGCCGTCAGTCGCACTCGGGTCGAGTCAAAACGTGTGGCTAGAAAGTCCGGAATCGAGAACTGCCCGGCGCGGCGAAACGGCGCGGCGAGAAAGAACAGGATGACGATGAAACCCGCGGTGAAGCCGGTCGCGAACCAAATGCCGTCCGCACCCGCGGCGTAGACGGCTCCTGCGACGCCCAGGAACGATGCGGCAGAGAAGTAGTCGCCGCAGATCGCGCAGGCGTTGAGAAAGGGTCCGACCTGGCGGCGAGCGAGATAGAAGTCCAGGGTCGTGAAGGTCGAACGTCGCACCGCCCAAGAGACCCCCAACATCGCTGCAATGAGCCCAAGAGTCGCAAGCAGCGAGCTCGGATCAGACATCGTCCCACTCGAGGTCGTCATCCAGCCTGCCGAGCATCTCGTCCTCGCTCCGGTTGGCCACGCGGGTGTGGACCAGAGCGATCACAAGGAACGCTACGTTGAGCGCCACCGCGACGGTGATGAAGTTCAAGGTGAGCCCGCCCCAGACGGGTCGGCCGAACCACCAGGGGGCTCCGAGCGCAAGCAGGGGAACCGCCAGCAGCATCACCAGGACCACGAGCCCGTACTGAATCCCGATCCGTCGCAGCGTACGGACCACGGCGTCGACCTCCTCGAGCGAGTCGAACTCCGCCTCGTCGAGACGAGAAACCACGGGCTTGGCGGGACCACGGGTCTCGTCGGACACCTCGAAGCGCATAGCTGTCACGCCCTATCGGTCGCTGGGGCTAAAAGCCTACGACTCGTGACAACTTTTCCCAAACACCCCGCGACGCCTGGGGCGCGTTCTGGGCATCACCTTGCGCGCCTCGAGCGGGCGGCGACCGGGGCAAGACCCCGCCCTCTTGCTGGAATCCAGTCCGCATCGCTTAGGCCCCCGGGTCGTGCCAAGATGCCCGCGATGAACGAGCATGCTGCCGCTCCGCGTCCCCTCGAGGCCGTGATCTTCGATTGCGACGGACTCCTGCTCGACACGGAGACCCACTGGTCTGAGGCCGAGACCACGCTCTTCGCGCGCTACGGCAAGACCTTCGGCCGTGATCACAAACTTCGAATGATCGGATCGTCGTTGCAGGCGACGGGCGTGATCCTCGAGGAGCTCCTCGAACAACCGGGCCGGGCGGCAGAGATCAACACCGAGATGATCGAGCTCGTGGAAGAAGCGATGGTCGCCTCCGAGCCGATGCCGGGGGCCGCCGACCTGGTCGCCGAGTTGCGCGGCAGGGTTCCCGTTGCGCTGGCCTCGAACTCATGGCGGCGACTCATAACAGTTGCACTACACGCAGCGGAGCTGGCCGACTCGTTCGACGTCGTTGTCTGCGGGGATGAGGTCGAGCACCCTAAACCGGCTCCGGACATCTACCTCGAGGCGACGCGACTGTTAGAGGTCGCTCCCGAGCGCACCATCGCCCTGGAGGACTCGCCCAACGGTGTCAGAGCGGCTCGAGCCGCAGGAATGTTCGTCATCGGCGTTCCATCCTTCGACGGCATCGAGTTGCCCGACGCACACTTCGTTGCCGACTCGCTGAAATCGAACGACGTGCGACGGGCTCTGAACCTTTAAGGCTTCCCCTTCCTCGATCGGCCGAGCAACACGGCTGCGACCAGACCAGCAGAGCAAACGGCGAACGAGATACCAATAACGAGCGGTGCGTGTTCGTGCGCCGAATGGCCGAGGTAGGCGAATAGAAGAGTCTCTGGGATGACGCCCAGCGTGGTGGCCACCAGGAAGCGCTTGAAGCTGATCGATGTGAGTCCGGCTGCGTACGAGATCCCGTCGAAACTGATCCCAGGCACGAGCCGCGATAGGAATACTGCCTGAGGACCCCATCGTTCAAGCCACCGATCCGCCGCGCCCAGCCCTCTCTTCGTGACGAGCGATTCGACGCGACGGCGTCCCAACCGGCGCGCCACAGCGAAGCAGACCGACGACGCAAGGGCATGGCCGGCGAGACTGATCAGCCATCCCGCGAACGCACCGAAAGCCAGCCCGTTCGCGAAGGTGACCACGAAGGCGGGGATCGGCGCCAGGATGCCCTGCAAGACCATGATGCCGAGGGAAACGAGGGGCCCCCACAGACCGTAGGAGGCCAGACGTTCGCCGAGGGCATCCACTCGCCCGGCGGCCATCATCCGAACCATCTCCGAAAGCTCGGAGCGGAGGGCGGGCGATAGAAACCAGGCCGCGGCCCCAAGGAGCACCAGAAGGCAGCGAGGCCCCGCCGCGCCCGCATTGCCGCGTCGATTTCGAGCCGAGTATCGTTTTCTGGCTCGTGTCTGTGGCGGGTCTCTATCACCAGCGTCGGTCTTCACCGTCGGTCATAGCTCCACGGTGAGCCGCCGGGGCAGCTCGATCATCGGGTAAGTCCCTGAACCTGGGTGGGGAATTGCCCTGAATTCCGCCGGAGGCCCAAGATCGATGAACCCAGTTGATAGCGCTGCGTCCAGCCGGGCAGGGGAGGCCCGGCCTACCGATGCGATCTGCTGATTAGACGATGTGAACCGCGATGGTGCACGTCGGGCCGCCGCTCCGAGGCGGCGCTTCGGCCAAGTAGCCCGTTACGGGATTGCGTGGTTATCCGAAGGTGCGGCTCATATCCGCGACCCCAAGCCGCGAATCGTGGAGGTGCAGCTTCCTGCGTTCGCCACTACCTCGGCGCGATTGGGCGCCGACGGCTTGCGAGACACCTCGCTGATCGGAGGTCGTTGCTTGGTGGTTCGAGACCCTTAGGCCGGATTCGGTCCTTCGGACCGCACCCTTTCGACGGCGACCAGCGCGTCGCGGAGCTCATCGAGCCATTCCGACTGCTTCGAGCCGACCAGCCGCACGCACCAGGCCAGCGCGTCGCTACGGCTGCGCGCGACCCCCGAGTCGATCAACGTGTCCAGCACCTTGCGCTCGGTCATCCGGAGCCTCGTCATCACTGGAACCCCAGCCGTCGTGAACAGGTAGGTCTCGTCCCCGATGGAGGCCCCCCAGGAGACCTTCCGCCCCCAGCGGTGCTCGGCCTCGCGGGCGATCTTCATGCGAGCCCCCCTGGTGTCCTCACGCCAGCCCTGGACCCGCGACCGCAGCGCCGCCGACCGGGCCTCTTCCGAGAGGTCGTCGTCGAGTTTCGGGGGGCCGAGCGTGCCCGTGACCAGGACCTCGTCGCGGTCGGTCGCGACCTTCGGGCCCTCGGTGAACCAATCGTCCGGGATCCGCCCGGCGAACCATCCCAAAAGCTTCTCGTCGTCCATTCTCTGCGCTTCCTTTCCGGGGCTTTATTACTTAATTACAGGATTGCAGAGAGGTTAGCACGCCGAGCGGGCACGAGGATTACGTCCCGCTCCGTTTTGGTCCCGCCTAACGGGCCTTCAGGTGGGCCAGCTCGTCGCTCGCGCCGGGATGCAGGCGCCAGTACGCGGCTACGGGCTCGGGCGCGTCCGTGGGATCGAGAGGGGCGAACCCGAACTCGGTAAAGAGGTCGGTCTGGACGGCCGGGATGGCGGCGAAGATCGTCCCGCCCTGGTTGTTCATCGCCGCCTGGACCAATTGCTTGGCGACGGTTTCGTCGCGGCCCTCGGCGACGAGCACGTCGTCGTAAACGAGCGTTCCGGAGTCGACTTCGATGAGCCGGATGCATCCGATGATCAAGCCCTCGCGTGCGATCATCGCCGTGCCCTCGGCCAGGTCGACCTCACCGCCGCGCCGCGACTCGATGAACTCCTTGAGGTCGGACCTGTCATGGCGCCCGGCGCGTGTGACGAACACTCCTAGCCTTTCAGCTCCTTCGAGGCCGATTTCAGCTGGTCGAGCACCTCACCGGGCACCATGACTCCCGATTTGCCACCGGGCAGAGCGCGGTCTGGCCGCATGTCTCCGTGGTAGTCGCTCCCGCCCGAAGCGATTAGGCCCTTGCGCTCGGCGTAGCCGCGCAGTGGCGCCTGCTCTTCCAGCGTCCAATCACCGTGATACCCCTCGATGCCCTTGAGACCGACGTCAACCAACTCTTCGGCGAAACGCTCGACCTCATCGAACGAAATGTTCATGGTCATGGGATGCGCAAGCACCGGAACGACTCCCGCCTCGATCATCAATTCGACGGCCTCGACAGGACGATAGAGCTTGCGGCCGATGTAGGCCTTGGCCCCCTTGGCCAGGTACTCGTCGAACGCGGTCTGGTAGTCGGGCACCGCGTTGTGACGAACCATCACCGCAGCGAAGTGAGGCCGGCCGATCTGACTACCCGGGCCCCCGGCCTCAGTCTCGACTTCTTCGAACGTGATGTTGACGCCGAGCTCGTTGAGCCGGTCGACGATTATCCGGTTGCGGTTCGCTCGGTGGTACTGAAGGTCGGCAAGGCCCTTGGACAACGGGTTGCCGGTTCGAGGGATGAAGTAGCCCAGCAGATGCATCGTCGGGCGCGACGACGGGTTGAAGCCGCGCTCGGCGAGGTCCTCGACGTCGCACGAGATCTCGACTCCGGGGACGACCTCGACGCCGAGCTTGGCGCCCTCGTCGATCGCATCCGCGCAACCCGCATCGTTGTCGTGGTCGGTGACCGCGATCGCGATCAGACCCGCGGAAGATGCCTTGTGAACGAGGTCGCGCGGGTCATCTCCACCGTCCGAGACGGTCGTATGCGCGTGGAGGTCGATCACGTGTTCGTGGTTACTTTAGGTAGCCGGACTCGATCAGCTTGTCGATGACCTTCTCTGCGGACTCCTCGACGCTGAGCTGGTCCGTACGCACCTCGACCTCCGGGGCGGGCGGCGGCTCGTAGGGGTCGTCGATTCCGGTGAAGCCCTTGATCTCTCCGGCGCGCGCCTTGGCGTAGAGGCCCTTGACGTCGCGCTCCTCGCAGACCGCGAGCGGAGCATTGGCGTACACCTCTACGAAGTCCTTGGCCATCATGCGCGCCTCTTCACGCATCGCGCGATAGGGGGAAATGGCGGCTGTGATCACGAACGTGCCATTGCGCTGAAGGAGATGAGCGACGAACGCGATACGACGTATGTTCGTATCGCGGTCTTCCTTGCTGAAACCAAGGCCCTTCGACAGGTTCTCGCGCACGACGTCACCGTCGAGAAGCTCGACCGGTACGTCGGCGTCGGCCAGTTTCCGTTCGAGAACGTGAGCGATTGTGGTCTTACCCGAGCCCGAAAGCCCCGTGAACCAGATCACTACGCCGCGGTCTCTATCAACTTGCTTCACACGAACCCCTTTCAAGGTGTTTGTCGGTTGCTTCGTCCCGGCTAAAGGCCGGAGATAGTGCTACTTCTTGAAGACGGATGTTCCGAGCGCGCCCGGAGCGGGCTGCAACCCGAAGATGTCCAGGATCGTGGAGTGGACATCCCACAGATGCAGCCCGTCCTTCGTCCCGGTCGCCTGGCCGGGAGCGTTGTTGAGTACGAAGATCCCCTTCTCGGCGTGATTGGCCTCGTCTGGACCGGTGTCGTTTTCGAAGGTGTACGTGCTTCCGTGGCCCAACGAGCCAACGCTGCGCCAGCGCAGCCCGCCAAAGATGACAATGAGGTCCGGAGCCACGCCGTTGCTCGACTCGTAGATCTCCTCGGGCTTCAGGGCCTTGTTTCCCATCGGGTTGCCCTCGTGGTCGACCATTGCCTCGATCTTTGCGATGAGCTCGTCGCGCACTTTGTCGTAGTCGGCCTTGGGAATGATCCCGTTCGGCTCACGGCCCTCGACGTTCAGAAACAGACGACCGTAGTAGCCGCCGTCACCCCAGGCCTTCGTCTTCGACCAGTCGAGCTCCATCTTGTTAAGAGCCGTGACCTCGGTGGGCAGCTCGCCGGTGAATCCCAGGTAGCCCTCGTTGTGGAGCCACTCGTTGAAGCAGACTCCCCCGACCATCGCCTTTGCGCCGTGGTCGCTGACCACGAGAACTGCCGTGTCGTCGTCGGCGTGACGGTCGAGCAGCTCACCGATCTTGCCGTCGAGGAAGCGATAGTAGTCGCGGAGAGACTCCTTGTACGGGTTGTCCTCCACGTAGCGCGGGTGATTCGGATCGATGAAGCTCCAGATCCCGTGGTTGAGGCGGTCGGGGCCCATCTCGACCATCATGAAGAAATCCCACGGCTTGTTGGCCAGCAACCAGTCGGCGTTGCGGAACCTGGACTCGGTCATCTTGTAGGCCTCGTCCAGGATGTACTGGGTGTTGTCCGTGCGGAAGTTGCGAATATCGAAGATGTACTCGCCCGCCGCGCCCTTCAACTCTTCCTTGAGTTCTTTGGGGTACGTGTAGTCGGCGTCTTCGTTGGGGGTTAGGAAGCAGCCGATCTGCACACCCTTTAGCGGCTTGGGCGGATAGCTGGGCGGAACCGACATGATGATCGACTCCTTGCCGGCCTCGCTCAGGATGTCCCAGACGGTCGGCTCCTTGATCGCCCACGAAGTCGCAAAGCTGAGTCCGTCGTAGGTGTGGTCCTTGCGGTTGCGGAACCCGTAGATACCGAGCGTGCCCGGATCCTTCGACGTCATCATGCACATCCAAGCGGGGACCGTGATGGGCGGAGTTATCGACTCGAGGGGGCCGTAGAGGCCGTTCTCTCGCAGCTTCGTGAGGTTCGGGATGTCGTCGGTGTACTCGTCGAAGACGTGCTCCGGGGGGGCGCAGTCGAGCCCAATGACCATGACCTTCTGACGCTTCTCGCCTGCGACCTGTCCCTCCGGCGAAGCCTCGTCCCTCTTCTTCTTCAACTTGTCTAGTAAACCCATGTCGCGGACTCCTAACTAGGCTGCTTCTGGGCGGCATCGATGAGAATGCGCGCCACTTCGGGGCGAGTGAACTCTTGAGGAGGCTCGATACCGTCCGTGAGCATTTGGCGGACCTGTGTCCCGGACAGGAACACGTGGTCTTCCTTGGTGTGGGGGCACGTCTTGCCCGAGGCCATGCCCTCGCACTTGTTGCACCAAAAGGAATGCTCGAACTTGAGAGGTTCGATTCCCAGCTCGCCGGGCTCGAAACGGTCGAACATCTCCTGCGCTTCGTAGGTTCCGTAGTAGTCACCGACGCCCGCGTGATCGCGCCCGACGATGAAGTGAGTCATGCCGTAGTTCTTGCGGAGAAGCGCGTGCCAGATAGCCTCGCGCGGACCGGCGTAGCGCATCGCGGCGGGAAAGACGCTAAGCAGCACTCGGTCCCGTGGGTAGTAGTCCTTCATGAGCACGTCGTAGCACAGCATGCGCACGTCGGCGGGGATGTCATCGCCTTTGGTACCGCCGACGAGCGGGTGAATGACGAGGCCGTCGGTGATCTCGAGCGCGCACTTCGTCAGGTACTCGTGCGCGCGGTGAATCGGGTTACGAGTCTGGAATGCAACGACTGTCTTCCAATCGTTGGCGCCGATCTTGTCGCGCAGCTGCTTCGGGGTCAGGCGGTAATCGCGGAACTCGTGGGCGAAGACATTCTCGAGCACCGTTACCTCGCCGCCGACATAGTGCGGGGACTGGCTGTAGAGGTAGGCAACTCCTGGGTGTCCGTCGTCGGTCGTGCCGTACGTGAGCTCGGCCTCGCGCTTCGGGTCGTAGTCGTAGATGTCCTCGATGTCGATGACGGCCACCGGCTTACCCTCGTGGACGATGGCCGCTCGCTTCCCGACCTCCAGAGCGGCGACTTCCTCGTCCGTGGCGCTTAGCGTGATCGGAAGGCTCCAGGGCAGGCCGTTGTCCAGCCTCATGTCCTCCACGACCGAGATGTAATCGGCCTGAGTCATGAAGCCTCTATTGGGGCTCACCGCTCCCACGGCGAGCAACTCGAGATCCGAGAGAACTCGGCGGGCCTTTGCCTCGATGGTCGGAAGGCCGGCCGCCTCCGAACGCAGGGTCTCGAGCTCCTCCGGGCCGGCGATCCGAAGTTCCAGTGCGCCGCCGTGTGGGGCGGAGCCGGCCAGGTCCTTGAGGGTGGTGGGCATGAAGTGCTCCTCCAGTCGTTACGGACGGGTGCAAACGAAGGCGCGGGGCAGCGGTGTCTGTGTCCGTAGAGGAAAAAACACTCCGGGTTGACCCCCGGCGCACTCCTATAGCACTCCGCAGGATAGCAAATCCCGTGGCCGATCACTACCCTCCAAGCGCCGTAGATCCAGAGGGGGGAGTTTGGTGCCGTGATCCGGTTTCGGGGCCCGCTGACTGTTTCGCCGGAGCTGGTTCAAAGGCAAACCCGCATCGACGGGGGTGATTGGGTGCCGTGATCCCGTTTCCGAGGCCCGCTCGGGCCCCGGCGCGGACTTTCGACCGTCGACGACGCCTCGCGTCGTTTTTGGTCGAGACTGTGGCCGGCAAGAGCCCGCGCGGTCCGCTCGGCCCGTTCTCTCGCCCCCCGTGGTCGGATAGCGACCATACCGGCGAAAGGTTGGGCCCTGGCTCAACTTCAGCGGCGAGAATACGGCGGACCACTCCCGGATCTCGGCCCTCGTCGGCCGCCGCACCCGGACCGGCAGGAACCCGGTCCACCACTCCCCCGGATCGGCCCTCGTCGGCGCCGCCTTTGGTTCTTGCCAAGCCTCGATCCCGGAGCGGCGGGAGGGCACAAAAAATGCACCCGCCGAACCTTCTTCCCGGCCGAAACCGGTTTACGACTCAACGGGTGCAGAGGGGAAGTTATCTGCCGCCGCCGGGGGCTGGCAACCCCCAGAACGGACAAATCTTCGCGCTCTCGTCGAAGTTTTCGCGTTTCGATTGTGGTCCTTGCATAAAAGGAAGTCGGGAAGGGAAGAGGAACCGGCTGGTTGGTAGCTCCGGGTCTTACCATTCACTTGTTCTTTACCGGGCTGCTAATTGATTACTAGTCCGGCAGTATGAAATGATGCCGGACGGCTCGCCTCGGGGGAATTCGTTGAGGCGGCCAGGGGTCTTTCGCGGGACCTTCAGACCCAAATGCCGAGCGGAGGAGAACACGGTTTTGCTCCATGTAAAGCTGCGACGCGTCGCGCTTGCTGGCACTCTCGTACTCACCCTGGTCGTCCCCGCCGTTGCTTCGTTTGCCGGGCCGAACGATCAGATCGACAAGAACAACCAACAGCTGGACAAGCTGCAGGAACACATCGACGCCAACACGGCCGAGAAGCAATCACTGCAGGGTGAGATCAACGTTCTCAACGAGAACATCACCGAGCTACAGATGGCCATCAACAAGCTGGACGCGCGCATCGCCGAGGTTCAGGCCGAGATTCGGACGGCAGAGGCAGAGATTGCGGCGATCCAGGAAGAGATCGACGTCGTCGAGGATGCGGCCACCGAGCAGGCCGTGGAGCTGTACAAGAGCGGAGGCGTCGAGACCGTCGAAGCACTGCTCGAGGCTCAAACGATCTCGCAGTTGAACGACCGTCTCGAGATGATGGGAGTCGCGGCCGAGAAGAACACCGACGCGCTGATCGATTACTCGCGACTCAAGGCCGAAATTCAAGCTGTTAACAAGGTACTCTTCGCCAAGCGCGACGAGCTCGACGCGAACCTCGCCAGCCAAACCAAGATCCAGAACCAACTCGCGGATACAAAGGCCGAGCTCGACTCCAAACTCGCGCAGGTGAGCGAGAAGCTCGTGCAGGACAAATCGCACGAGGCCGACCTGCTCGCGGAGAACGCCGAACTCAAGGCAAAGATCCTGCAGGCTCAGGCTCCTCCTGGAGTGACCCTCAGCGGTCCGTCCGTCGCCGGCTTCATCTGGCCACTCAACAACGCCGTCACGTCCCCTTACGGATCGCGGTGGGGCCGCATGCACACCGGTATCGACATCGACGGAACCACGGGCGAGCCGATTGTGGCGTCCAAAGGTGGAAACGTGATCCAGGCGGGCTCGATGTCAGGCTATGGAAACGCCGTCGTCATCGATCACGGTGGCGGAATCTCGACTCTCTACGCGCACATGTCGAGCATCGCCGTGTCGGGAGGCCCCATCAGGCAAGGCCAACACGTCGGCAACGTCGGTTGCACGGGTTCTTGCACCGGTGACCACCTCCACTTCGAGGTGCGGGTCAACGGAAGTCCGACGGATCCGATGCAGTACCTGCCGTAACTTCGCCCTCTCGCGCTTTCCGCCCGGCAAATCTGCGGACTTGTGCCCCCGCGCCTCCGGGCGTACAACGATAGAACGTCCTTTTGGTCCGAAGTCAGCCGTGGAGGTGCCTCATGGACGCAAAGCGCATTCTCATCGTGGCGAACCAAACCGCTGCCGGATCGCATTTGAAGGCCGAGGTCCGCAAGAGAGTCGAGGAGGGCCCCTGCAGCTTCACGCTCCTCGTCCCCGCCACCCCGCCGCGCGAGCACGTGGTGTGGACGGACGAAGAGGCGTACGAGCTCGCCGGTAAGAGACTGGGGGTCGCCTTGCAGGGGCTCGCGGGTCTGGGGGCCGACATCAGAGGCGCGGTCGGGGATCCCTCGCCCATGGAGGCCATCGGGGACGAGTTCATCGCAACCAGCTACGACGAGATCATCCTCTCGACGCTTCCCCCGGGGGTCTCGAAGTGGCTGAAGCAGGATCTCCCGCACCGCGTCGAGCGCCGCTTCAACGTCCCCGTTACCCACCTGAGCTCGGAGCCGGCCGCGGTCCTCTGAGGGCTGGGGGGGAACAAAACGGGAATCGAGTGGGCCAGGGCGGATGCGCGCGGCGTCTGGCTTGGTCACGGGGTTCTAAAACCGAGCACCGACGGGGCGAAGTTGATCTCTGGCCGGCTCCCAGCGGCCGCTCTCACGGGCTTGCTATCTGGCGTTCGCTGGGCGGCACCCAGATGGAAAGGGAGTGCTTAGCGCGGTTCCGCCGAGGGAATTCGACCAAGTCTGCGGCGTGGCAACCGCATACCGGTACCGATTCCTCAAACTTGGCAGATGCGGCCTCCCACGTGCCCAGGACCGACTCGGAGCGGGCCCTCCCAAGCAGCTTGTCACCCACTCACCCTTCGGTGCCACCTTTTGGTTCTCGCCCCGGTCACAAAAAGAGGCCCGGTCGCAAAGACCGGGCCCTGGGCTTCTTGATGAAGCGAGTTACATCATGCCGCCCATGCCGCCCATTCCGCCCATGCCGTGGTCGTGACCACCGGCCGGCGCGGCCTCTTCCTCCACGGGCTTGTCGACGACCGAGACCTCGGTCGTCAGCAGCAGGGCTGCGATCGACCCTGCGTTCTCCAGTGCGCCGCGGGTCACGCGCGCCGGGTCGATGATTCCGAAGCCGAACAGGTCGCCGTACTCGCCGGTCGCAGCGTTCAGGCCGTGGTTCGGCTTCTCGTTTGCGACTCGTTCGACGACTACGCCACCCTCGAGCCCGGCATTTGCGGCGATCCAGTGCAGTGGCGCCTTGAGTGCGTCGTACACAACGCGAGCGCCGGCCGCCTCGTCGTCGGAAAGGTCGAGAGCATCGACGGCCTCGCGGGCACGCACGAGCGTGACCCCTCCACCTGCAACGACGCCCTCCTCGACTGCCGCACGAACTGCCTGGACCGAATCCTCGATGCGGTGCTTCTTCTCCTTGAGCTCGACCTCCGTCGCGGCGCCGACCTTGAGCACGGCGACACCACCGGCCAGCTTGGCGAGACGCTCCTGTAGCTTCTCGCGGTCCCAATCGGAGTCGGTGCGGTCGATCTCGGCCCGAATCTGATCGATTCGTCCGGCGATCTCGTCCTGGTTGCCCTGGCCCTCGACGATGGTGGTGTCGTCCTTCGTGATGACCACCTTGCGAGCCTGGCCGAGCATGGCCACGTCGACGCTCTCGAGCTTGAGGCCGATCTCCTCGCTGATGACCTGGCCGCCGGTCAGGATCGCGATGTCCTGGAGCATGGCCTTGCGGCGGTCACCGAAACCGGGGGCCTTGACCGCGGCCGCCTGGAACGTGCCGCGGATCTTGTTGACGACGATCGCAGCCAGAGCCTGGCCCTCGACGTCCTCGGAGATGACGACCAGCGGCTTGCCGGTCTGCATTACCTTCTCGAGCACCGGCAGGAGATCCTGAACGGCGGAGATCTTCTGCTGAGCGATGAGGATGTAGGGGTCCTCGAAGACGACCTCCATGCGATCCTGGTCGGTTACGAAATAGGGCGAGATGTAGCCCTTGTCGAACTGCATTCCCTCGACGAGCTCGAGCTCGAGACCGAAGGTGTTCGACTCCTCGACCGTGATCACGCCGTCCTTGCCGACCTTGTCCATCGCCTCGGCGACCATCTCGCCGATCTCGGGGTCGTTGTTGGCCGAGATCGACCCGATGTTGGCGATCTGGTCACGGCCCTCGACGTCGCGCGACTGACTCTTGATGGAGTCGACGGCGGCCACGACGGCCTTTTCGATGCCGCGCTTCAGCGCCATCGGGTTGGAGCCGGCCGCTACGCGCTGGATGCCGGCCTTGACCATCGCCTGAGCCAGAACGGTGGCCGTGGTGGTTCCGTCACCCGCGAGGTCGTCGGTCTTGGAGGCGACCTCTTTCACGAGCTGGGCCCCCATGTTCTCCCACGGGTCCTCGAGCTCGATCTCCTTCGCGATCGAGACACCGTCGTTGGTAATCGTCGGCGCGCCCCACTTCTTGTCGAGCACGACGTTGCGACCCTTGGGGCCGAGCGTCACCCGAACGGCGTTGGCGAGCTTGTCGACACCGGACTCGAGTCCCTTCCGGGCCTCGCTATCAAATCTGAGCAGCTTTGACATATTGCTGAGCTTCCCTCCTAGTGGATGTTCTGCGGTCGTGCGTTGTACGAGCCGATAGCTCCTAGACGACGATGGCGAGAACGTCGCGCGCCGAGAGGATGAGCAAGTCCTCTCCCCCGGACTTGATCTCGGTGCCGCCGTACTTCGAGTAGATGACCCTGTCTCCCTCGCTGACGTCCATGGGGATCAGGTCGCCGGTCTCGCTACGCTTGCCCGGACCGACCGCGAGCACCGTGCCCTCCTGGGGCTTCTCCTTGGCGGTGTCGGGAATCACGATGCCCGACGCCGTGGTCTCCTCGCCCTCCTCGGGGCGAACGAGGATGCGGTCCTCCAGCGGCTTGAGCGTCTTCGCAGCAGTGGCCATCAGTAACCTCCTGAGGGGTCAGAACGGTGAGTTTAGCACTCCTAATGCCTGAGTGCTAAAAGTAGCGCGCTTCCCGATAACGGTCAACTGGCACCCGCGGACTAGGCTGGGACCAATGGCGACCCGGGCGGCCCGCGTGGCGGCGCTGTACGACATCCACGGGAATCTGCCGGCGCTCGACGCCGTGATGGCCGAGATCGACTCGCTCGGCATCGACCTCGTCGTAGTGGGAGGGGACATCGCAAGCGGCCCCCTTCCCCGCGAGACGCTCGACGCGCTACGTTCCCGCAGCGACGCTCGTTTCATTCGAGGCAACGCCGACCGGGAGCTGGCGGTTGGAGTCCCTGCGCCCGAGAGCAAGGCGGCCCTGCCGTTCTGGGAGTGGACGACCACTCACCTCGACGACGGGCAGAGGACCTGGCTCGCCGGGCTCGAGCTCTCGTTGACCGTCGAGGTCCAGGGCCTGGGCTCGGTGCTGTTCTGCCATGGTTCTCCACGTAGCGACGAGGAGATCATCACTCGTTTGACCCCAACCGAGCGGATTGGCCCGATGCTGGACCACGTCGACGAGGAGGTCGTCGTCTGCGGGCACACCCACGTCCAATTCGATAGATCAATTGGCGGGAAACGGGTCGTCAACTCCGGAAGCGTGGGCCTGCCCTACGAGGACGAGCCGGGGGCCTTCTGGGTGCTTCTGTCGAACGACATCGAGCTCCGGCGCACCGAGTACGACCTGGACGAAGCCGCCACGCTCATCGGGGCGACCGGTTTCCCCGAGTCGGAGGAACTGATCGAGATTCTGAAACGGCCACCATCCTCGGAGGAGGCCTCGGCGCATTTCGAGAAGATGGCCGCCGATCAGGCTCCGGACTAGGGGCAGTCGCTGCCGGCGCAATCCCGATCGGCCTCCAACTGAGTCGACAGCCCCCGGACCGTCTGTGGGTCGGGATCGTTCCGCGGGTCATCGTCGCCCAGCGTGTTCGTCAGGCGCCAGGGATCTCTCAGCACGTCGTAGTACTCCGTGAAGGCCCTCGTCTCGCCATCGAGTTGGTAGTACTCGGTGTACTGCTCGTCGTCCCTAATCAGCGAAGCCCAGAAGTGTGCACCGGAAGATGCGAAAGCCTCCACGAGCATTCGGGATCGCGCCTGCGTGCTTTGCAGACTGCGCCCATCAATGGTGTGTCCGTCAACTGGGCTCAGGCCGGCGGCCTCCAGGACTGTGGGCAGGATGTCGATGTTCGCCACGAGGCGGCGATCACGAACTCCTTCTTCTACCGGGCCTCGGGGCCAGCGCATGTAGAGAGGCACTCGTGACACCACCGGGTAAGGCTTATTCTTTTTGAGCAGCCCGTGCTCGCCGAGGGTGTAGCCACTGTCGGAAACAAAGAACGCGAGTGTGTTGGAGCGTTCACCGAGGCTGCGCATCGTTCGATCGACCTGATTAACCAATTGGTCAGCCGCCAGTAGATTGCGGGCCATCTTTCCGTAGAGGACTCTTCTCGGCGTCGCTTTGCTGGGAATAATATTGCCTCTGTAAAGCATCGGCGGCTTATCGGACAGGTCCTTCTCTTTGGCCGCGGGGCTCCCCCGCCACCGAGGGATGTGAACGTCCTTGTGCCTGGGAGCGGGAGTTGAGGGGACGTGTGGGTTCGAGGGAGCCAGCAACATGAACCAGGGCCTCTCGTCATCCGTTTCGAATTTTCGCAGGAGTCTGGAGGCTCTGCTTGCCAGATAGTCGGGCGCGTATCCCTTGATCTCCTTCATCCTGCCGTCGACATGGAACACCCTGTCTTTGTAGAGCTTGCCCACGGAGAAACGGTCGAAGTAGGGCGGCGGATTTTCCTTGGGCCAATGGTTGAGGTATTTACCGAGAAGCGCCGTCGTATACCCGGCTTCGTGAAGATAGCGCTGCATGGTGTGTTCCTGATTGATTCTTCGTCCGTCCTTTTGACGTCGAACGCCCGAGTTGTGAGCGAACTGCCCCGTCATGAGGGATGCTCGGAAAGGACAACAAAGTGGCGTCGTGGCGAATGCGCGCGTGAACCGCACGCCCTTGCGACCGAAAAGCTTCATCGTTCGAGGCATGAATTTCATCAGGTCCGCGCGCTGGTCGTCGGTAACGATGATGAGGATGTTCGGCGCGTCCGCACTAGCGGTAGCGGATCCGGATCCTGACGTCCTGCCAACCGCCGTCGGCTTCGCAGATACGACCAATAGTGAAGCGACCAAGACAGCCAGAGCGCCGAAGACCAAAGTACTGCGGGCGACTCGCTTGGTAGCTACATGGTGGGACAAGATGGCATCCGCCGTTCGACGTTCGGTGTTGCGCCTCTGCTCTTTGTTACTTCAACGGCAAGTTTGGATCGGGAGCTGCATCAAGGCTCGTATAGATCCCTCTCCGCAATAGTGCCGTTCCGCAGGACGCAACCATAGCGGCATTGTCCGTACATAGTTCTATCGGCGGCACATGCAAGGTGATCGAGCGATCCAGGCACGCCTTTTCCAAACCCGTGCGCAATCCAGAATTCGCCGCAACTCCACCGCAAAGGAACAGGGTGTCGACCATCGTGTGATCGACGGCCGCCAGCGTCTTGGCGACCTCGATATCCACCACCGCCTGCTGGAACGAGGCGGCGACGTCGGCGACGTTGATCTCGTTTCCCTCGTATTCGAGTCTTCGCACGTAGTTCGTCACCGAGGTCTTCAAGCCCGAATAGCTGACGTCGAAACCCGGTTCCCCGACCATGCTGCGAGGAAAACGAACCGCGTCCGGATTTCCAAGTAGTGACAGTCGATCGATTTCCGGCCCTCCCGGATAGTCGAGGCCGAGGAAACGCGCCACCTTGTCGAAGGCCTCGCCGGCCGCGTCGTCCAGCGTCCCACCAAGGATCTCGTAGTCGCCGTGCCCCCGCGCGTGAACGAGCATCGTGTGACCTCCGGAGATGACGAGCACCACCGCCGGCCACTTCGCCGAGTAGTTACCGAGGAAGTTCGAGTAGATGTGCGCCTCGAGATGGTTCACACCAACGAACGGGATGTCCAGGACCGAGGCAATGGCCTTGGCCTCGGCGACCCCGACCAGCAGCGAGCCGATGAGGCCCGGCCCCAGTGTCACCGCCACGGCATCCAGGTCCCAGAAAGTTGCATCCGCTCGCACGAGCGCCTCGCGAATCGCCGGAGTCAATGCTTCGACATGTGCTCGGGCGGCCACCTCCGGAACGATCCCGCCGTACTCACCGTGCAACTCGGTCTGGGACGCGATGACGTTGGACAGAATGTCCCGGCCCCCCCGCACGACGGAGGCGGACGTCTCGTCGCACGAGGTCTCGATGCCGAGGACGAGCGTCTCGTCATCCCACTCCTCGACGCGTTGCTCCTTGATCGCGGTCTGGGTGCCGGTCCACGTCGGATCGCTGGGCTCGACTCTCCAACTCTCGCCGAACGACCAGTCGTCCTTATCCATCGCGTTCCGTCTCAGAAGGCAACTCGGCGCCGGACGCCGGGCCGAATGTCGCGTCCAGCTCGTTGCGAATCCTTTGCAGGCGCAGCCTGTATTCGGTCGACCGAGCATCGCCGACCAGCATCACGTAGGCGTCTTCCCTGGTCTCGACGTAGTAACCCATCCGGACGCTCGTCGTCTCGAATCCAAACTTGGCATACATGTTCTGAGCTCCGATGTTCGAGACGCGCACCTCGAGAGAAAGGGTATCGGCACCTCGCGCGATCGCCTCGGTGATCAGAGCCAGTAGCAGTCGCGTTCCGACCTTTCTGCCGTGATATGCGAGGTCGACTGCGATGTTCGTCACGTGCGCCTCGCGTCCGGTGAACATCATGCCCGCATATCCAACGACGTAGCCATCGTGGCGAGCGACTAGGTAGGTCCGCGTGTTGCGTTGAGCGATCTCGGACAAGAAGAGCGTGAGGCTCCAGGGTCGGGGGTATACCATCGACTCGATCGCCATGACGCGCTTCAGATGACGGCGCCGCATGCGCACGAGATCCACGTCGGCCAAGGGCCTGCGGTCGTCTGGCTGATGAGCGACGGCCACTACGCGCTCCTGCTCTCTCGGATTCGTTCCCACTGAATGCGCTTGGCGCTGTGACGAAGATACAAGGGCTTCAAGCCGTCCAACGAGTCGAAATCCTCCCGGTACAACCTCGGAAGGGCGAGCTCGACGAGTGCGGCAGCGCGCGGGAAAGCATGCCCCATCGTTCCGATTTCCACGCTGCTTCCAAGCTCTTCGAAGATCTCGCGGTACAGAAGCGCTCCGTTGCCGACCAGCAGGACCTCCCCCGGCTTCGATGCGATCCCGTTGGCCAGCTGCTCTGCTCGCTCGACGGTGTACTCGGTCATTCTCTGGATCCCGCCCGGCGAGGGTCGATAAAACGCGTGAAAGACCTCTTTCCGGCGTCCGTCGAGAACCGCGCAGATGGGCCGGGGCGAGTAGCGAACCTCGTAGGCGAGAAGATCGAGACTCGCCATTCCGACGATCGGCACGGACAGCGCCTGGGCGAGGGCCTTTGCGGTTGCGACACCGACCCGCATGCCCGTATAGAGGCCGGGCCCAAGCGAGACGGCAACACCTCCGATATTGCGAAAGCCGATGCCCGCGCCCTCGAGGCAAAACCGTATGGCCGGCATCAGCCACTCGTTGTAGATGGCTCCACTCTTGTGCTGAGGACCGTCGAGGGCCGCGCGCGACACGAGCGCGCTGGCCACGACTCCCTGCTCTGAGCCGATCGCCACGCTCGTTTGAGGCGTCGCTGTTTCGATTCCCAGCACTAACAAGAAACTCTCCTGGCGCTACTGACTGCCGGTCGAATCATCCGGCAGATCAAGCCTACGGTGACGAGACACATGATCAGGAACCCTCGTGAACCGCTCGCCCGACGACTCGTCGGGCGACAGCGCGTCGAGCAGCGCCTCGGCGGTGACCCGCATGGTGTCCAGCTTGCGTTCCCACCCCGGCCCCCTCGCCCTGAAGGCGACCGCCCGGAACTCGTCGAGATCTTCGTCATCGCTCGCCGCCGTTTCGTAGTCGTCGCTCCGGCGCAGCTCGATCTCGAGATAACGGTTGGGAAGCAGCGGCGCCACGGCTTCACCCCATTCCACAACGAGGATCGCTCCGGGATCGAGCAGCTCTTCGAAACCAAGATCCAACACTTCCTGAAAGTAGTTCAGGCGATAGACGTCGAGGTGAACGATCGGATACCGCCCGTTGTATTCGTGCACGAGAGTGAAAGTGGGGCTCGTCACTCGCCCGTCGACCTCCAGAGCGCCGGCAAGTCCCTGCACGAAGCAGGTCTTGCCCGCGCCCAGGTCCCCGTTGAGGCTCAGAACGTCACCCGGAAGAAGAACCGGCGCGAGCGAGGCACCGAGGATGCGGGTCTCCTCGGCGGAACGCGAGTCGACCAGCCACGTCACGTGCGAGGCCCGCCCGTCGAAGGGCCCGAGGGAGGGATCACCCGAAGAAATCCAGTTGCTCGGCGCCGTCCGCGGCTGTGAATTCGGTCGAGGTGTCGGCCCGGGCCTCCGCAGCGGCGCGTCGCTCGTCGAGGACGTTGCGAACCAACCGAAAGTCCTCTCGCATCGCGTCGATCGTGCTGATGCCTCCAAACCGGCCTCCGCGAAGAGCCGCCGCCGGGTGAAACGTGGGCACGATCGACGCACCCTTGCGGGCGTACACCTGACCGCGTGCCCGAGTGATCCCTACCGGAGAGTCGAGGATGAACTTCGTTGCGAAGTTCCCGAGGGTGATGATCACCTCGGGCCGCATGTAGTTCAGCTGAGCGCTCAGGTAGGGCCTGCACGCCTCGATCTCGTCGGTTTGGGGATCGCGGTTGCCGGGAGGGCGACATTTGATCACGTTGACAATCGCCGCCTGTGTCCGATCAAGATCGATCTCGGCCAACAATTTGTCGAGCAACTGCCCCGCCGCCCCGACGAAGGGCACCCCCTGCTTGTCCTCGTTGAAACCGGGAGCCTCGCCGATGATGCAGACCTCGGAGTCCAGGCTGCCGTCGGCCCATACGACCTGGGTTCGGGTCTCGGCCAGGCGGCACTTCGTGCAGGTCAGAGCCTCGGATCTGATGGCTTCGATGTCCATTGGGGCTTCAGTCTTTCATTCATCGGCCCGGGTGCGCTCGTCCCCCTTAGCTAACAAAAATTGCGCCTGAGATCGTGCGAAATAGCTACAAACTTTCGGGTACAACGGACTTAACAGGACAGAGAACTCTGTGACATGATCGGCCCTGAACCGGTGCGGAGATCCGGTTACTTGCAATGCTTCGTCAAGCAGCGGCGTCAGCGACGACGTCGGGGGACAGGGTTCGCCAGTGCAGGCAACAGCTTCGGCATCCGGCCCGGTTCGTGGTGACTTCGGGAAGTTCTGGGTCGGGCAGTCCATTTCGAACCTGGGTAGCTCTATAACGCTTTTCGCCCTGCCGCTGCTCGTTTACGAGCTGACCGGCTCCGCGGTCAACCTGGCCTTGACGACGGCCGTGCAGTTTGTTCCTCACCTACTTTTTGGCCTAATCATTGGCGCGTACGTCGACCGATTGGATCGCAAGAAACTGATGATCACCGTCGACCTCTTGCGTGTCGTCGTGATCAGCACCATCCCGTTGATGGCCGCTCTCGACTCTCTGACCGTGTCGTGGATCTACGGCACCGGCTTCGTGATGTCTATCCTGACGATCTTCTTCGACTCCTCTCAGTTCGCCGCGATTCCAAGCCTCGTTTCCGAGAAGGACCTCGTGACCGCGAACGGAAGGATTCAAGCGAGTTTTGCCGGTGCTCAGATCGCCGGCCCCCTTGCCGCGGGACTGCTCGTTTCGGTCCTGCCCATCTCCGGCGTCGTGCTGGTGGACGCGTCCACCTTCTTGATCTCGGCCTTCTCGCTGGCGGCGATCAAGAAACGATTCAACCTGGTTGAGCGAGACACAACGTCTCCTTCGAGCCTGTGGAGCGACGTGATGGAGGGGCTCCGGTACGTTATGCGCCATCCGGTGCTGCGAGACATCTCTTTGATGTTGGCGCTCGCCAACCTCCTAGCGGCACCGATCTACTCGCAGGTCATCCTCTTTGCCGACGTACAGCTGAACGCATCCCGATCCGAGACCGCGTTCATCTACGCGACCGGGGCGCTCGGGATGATGCTCTTCGGGCTGATGGCGGGCCGAATCAGGAAGCGCTTCTCGTTCAGCACCGTTGCGAAGTGGGCGCTCATTATCGAGAGCTGCCTGTACGTCGTCTTCGCGCTGATGACCAACGTATGGCTCGCGATGATTGTGTTCGGCCTGATGCAAGGTCACGGAATCCTGTTCAACGTACAGACCTCGAGCCTCAGGCAACTGATAACTCCGAATCAGATCCTCGGCCGGGTCATGTCCATCGCCGCGGTCCTGGCGTGGTCGGCCATCCCCCTGGGTTCCTATCTCGGTGGGCTGGCAATCGAGGCGACCGGCCGGCCCGATCAGATCTACGCCATCCTCGGAGGCGTTTCGCTGATAATCCCGCTGTTCTTCTTCACCTTTACCGAGCTGAAACGAGCGGAGAAGCACATTCTGGGCACCGAAGTGGAGGCCGATCAGCCGACCATCAATCTGCCGGACAACAGGCTGTCCGCGAGCTAGCACCACCGCTCCAGACTGGTTGCCTTCAATCGACTGGGGTGCGAGATTCATCCGATGAGAGTTCTCGAAGAGGCGCGCTGATTGTGCGGACGGACGGCGGGTGCCCCATCGGGCCGATCGGCACGCTCATCTGGCGACGACGCCCTCGGAGTTGAGGTGACGTACCGGTTGAAGTACGTGACGAAGCGCCAAAACACATTTGCATCTGTGGGGCGGTCCACGAAGGTCCCGCGACGCCCTGTTGTTTTCCTCCATGCGGCAGAGGGCTGACGAGAGAACGCGCGTCGGGATAGTCGCTCGCCTGTGGGCGGCGTTCGGCATCTTCGGCGTTTTCTGGGGCGGCTGGGGGGCGCTGCTTCCCGACGTGCAGAGACAGGTGAGCGCCACCGACGCCACTCTCGGCCGAGCGCTGCTGTTTATCGCGCTTGGCGCAATCGGGGGAATGCTCCTCGCGGGAAGGGTGGCCGACCGGTTCCGGGCCAGGACGCTCCTCCCCGGCGCGCTCGCCTTCGCGGTGACCATCCCTCCTCTGATTCTGCCGAGCAGCCTTCCGACGTTTCTGGTCGCTCTGACGGTGATGGGCGCGGCTTCGGGTGCATACGACGTCTTCATCAACGGGTCTGCGTCGGTCTACGAAACGATCTACGACGCCAAGATCATGGGTGGGATGCACGCGCTCTTCTCTGCCGGGGTACTGGTGTCGAGCCCGCTGGTCGGAGTCGCGCGCCAAATGGGGGCCGGGCCGGCCGAAGTGCTCCCGGTGCTTGCGGTGCTCGTCGTCATCGTCGGCCTGTTCCTCCCCGGCGTGGACCTTCCCACCTCCACACACGAATCCCGGGCGCGCGTTCGCTTGACACCCCAGCTCATGCTGCTCGGCACTCTGTGCGCGCTCGCATTTCTCATCGAGGACGGGCTCTTGTCGTGGAGTGCGATTCACCTCGAGAGAACGCTCGGTGGCAACGAGATCGTTGGGGGCCTGGGCCCCGGCGTTCTTGCGGGTTCGATGGTCGCCGGCCGGGCTCTCACGCAAGCGGTGTCCCGACGCTTTAGCGAGAGGCAGTTGATCGGTGCTTCCGGGCTGTTCGGCACCGCCGGAGCGACGGTCTTCGCGCTCACGTCGAGTGCCACCCTCGGTCTGGCGGGCATCGCTCTCACGGGACTGGCGATCTCCGTAGTCGCTCCGTTGATCTTCGGGGTGGCCGGCCGAGTCGGCGGTCCCGGGCGCCAGGCGAGCTCTATTGCACGCGTGTCGACGATCGCCTACTTCGGCTTCGTCGTCGGTCCCGCGCTGGTGGGTGGAGTTGCCGGTGCGGCCTCTCTGCCCGTCGGCTTGCTGGTGATGACGGCCGCAGCGCTGCTGCTGGCGGCCGGTAGCCGCCTCATGCCCGTGTGATCACGTGGTTTCGACCATTAGCCGACGCTCACGGTGGTTCTTGGTCGGGAGAGCGGGCCGAACCGGTCCAGACGCGCGCCGATCTCCCCTTCGACGCCGCCTCTGGGCTTGTCAACGTCAAGAATCGGAAAAGCCCCGGCTAGACGAGCAGCTCGCCGTCCTCGAGCAGAGGGTCTCCGTCGACGGTGACGCGCCCGCCGCGCCGAAGGTCGCACACCATGTCCCAGTGCACGGCCGACTTGTTGGTGCCACCCGACTCCGGATACGAGGCTCCCAGGGCGAGGTGGACGGTGCCGCCGATCTTCTCGTCGAGCAGCACCTCACCGGTGTAGTTCGTGATCCCGTAGTTGCTGCCGATGCCGAGCTCGCCGAGGATCCGGGCGCCCTCGTCGGTGTCGAGCGTCTTGATGAGGAACTCTTCGTTCTTGGTTGCGGTCGCATCGACGACCTTGCCGTCGGCGAACTCGAGCCGGATGCCCTCGACGCTCTGGCCCCCGTAGTGCGCGGGAAAGCTGAACGTGACATGCCCCCGTGTCGCGGTTTCGATCGGGCCGGTGAAGATCTCGCCGTCGGGAAAATTCTCCTTGCCGTCGGCCGGAAGAAAGATGCGGTCCGCTACCTCGAGGGTCAGGTCCGTACCCTCGCCGCTGATGTGAACCTCGTTTCGTCCCTTGAGCCAGTCGATGAGCTGGGCGTGACGTTCGGCCGTCTTCTTCCACTCGGCCACCGGGTCGGGCGCATCGATCAGACACGCTCCGTAGAAGAAGTCCTCGTACTCGGCCAGGCTCATCTCCGCGTCCATTGCGTGCGCTTCGGTGGGAAACAGCGTGACGTTCCAGCGCACCTCGCCCTTGGCCGCTCGGTCGAAGAAACGTTCGAGCAGTGGTTCGCGCGCCTTGCTTCTGGTCACCTGCCGGGCAGGGTCCATCTTGGAAAGCTGGCGGGTGTTGGAGTCCGAGATGATCGAGAAGCTCACGTCTATGTGGTCGTAGATCCAGGTATCCGTCGGCCAGATGTACTCGAGCTGGTGGTCCTCGGCGTGGCGGTACAGCAGTGGCTCGGCGGCGGGAATGGAAGCCCGGATGGTTGGGTGTGCTCCGCGCTTCAAGCAGCGTTCGTAGAGTGCAAGAATTAGTGGCTCGGCCACATAAGACCCGCTGATCATCACGAGGTCGCCCTCCTTCACCTCGGTCGAATAGTCGACGAGGATGTCGGCGAGCCTCTCTGCCCTCGAGTCCTTCATTTGCGCCCCTTGCTTGATTTCCGATTACGCCGACCCAGCGCGTCGGCGAAGAACCGATCAAGCATCTCATTGACCTCGACGTGTCTCTCCATCATCGACATGTGCCCGACACCTTCCAGGAGCTGGAGCTCGGCCTTCGGAAGGTGGTCGGCGAGGTAGACCGATGCATCGCTCAGGGTGAGGCGATCCTCCGACCCGCTCACGACCAGGCACGGAACCGTGATCTCGTCGAGCCGTCCGGCGGCGTCGAAGACTCTGTACGACCTGATGAGATCGAACAGGACACCGCTCGCCGTCTCGGCCGTCATGTCGTACACGAAGTCGATTTGGCGAGCCGAAGCCTGAGGGCCGAACGCGGCGAAGGCCACGCCCCAGAACATGGCATCCGAGGGTTTGATGACCGCGCGCAGCTTGTCCAACCGAACCGACTGAGAGCCCAGCAGGTCGAAGGGCCGCCGGACGAATCGTTCGAGGCGAGCGACCGTAGCTCCGCCGAGCACGGTCTCGATCGCGGGACCGTACGTCGTGTTCAGCAGAGCCAAGCCCTTAATGACGGCGCCCTGTAGTTCGGGATGGTCAAGGCACAACTGCTGGGCGACCATCCCTCCGACGGAGTGCCCGACGATGACGACCTCCTCGAGGCGCGCGTCCTCGATGACCGCGAGAAGATCCTGAGCAAGCCGCTCGATCGTGTAGTCACCCTCGCCCTTCGGCTGCGACAGACCATGCCCGCGCAGGTCGTAGAAGAGAAGGCGCCGGCCCTCGAACGCATCCATCTGGTAGTGCCACATGTCCGTCCGCAGCGCCGAACCATGCAGGAAGACGACGCCTCGCTTGGAACGGGGGCCGGACTCCTCGATAAAGATGCGCGCGCCATCCGGCCTGGTGAGGCGACGCGTGCGTTCGCCTCGCTTGGTTCCGAAGCCCTCGCCGGACTCGGTGTCGCCCACGCGTCTTTTTCTGAGCGCGACCTTCTCGGCAATGACACCCGCAGCCAGTCCTGCGGCCGCGGTGGCAAGCGCAACCCCACTGGATCTCTTCATCGCGTACTCGTTTGCGTGCTCTCCGCGGCGACATCCCGGGTCGCCGGCGGGATCTCGTTCAGGTACACGCGCGGGACACGCGAAGCGATGCGGGTCGTTATCTCGTAGTTGATCGTTCCGATCACTCCGGCAAGCTCCTCTGCGGTGATGTGCGCGTCGCCGTCCGAGCCGATCAGAGTGGCGACGGCGCCGATTTCCACGGGATCCTCCCCGACGTCGACGAGGAACTGATCCATGCAAACGGTGCCCGACACACGGTGTCGTTTACCCTCGATCAGCACCTCCGCCCGGCCCGAGAGCCCGCGATCGTATCCATCCGCGTAGCCGACGGGTACCGTGACGATCCGACCGTCACGTTCGAGCTCGTAGCGAAGCCCGTAGGACAGCCGTTCACCAGCCGGCAAGACCTTCGACGCGTTGATGCGCGCCCGGAGGCTCATCGCAGGACGAAGATCGGCGCTGTTGGTGAGATGGGGGCCGGGCCACAATCCGTACGCCGCCACACCCGGTCGCACGATGTCGAGGTGCGATTCCGGCAACGACAGGGTCGCCGCCGAGTTGGCCATGTGCTTGTAACGCAGGGGGCCGATCGTTTTCTCGATCTCCATCACCAACTCGTTGAAGAGCTCGAACTGCCTCCGGGTGAAGGAGTGGCCGGGCACGTCGGCCACCGCGAAGTGACTCCAGGCCCCCTCGATGGCGATGCCATCGAGCGCCTTCAGGGCGCGCATGGCGTCCGGCAGGTCGGACGCCATGATGCCGACCCTGTGCATACCGGTGTCCACCTTGACGTGAACGCCGATTCGGCGTCCCCCCGCTGAGGCGGCCTCTGAGAGGCTCCGAGCGAAGGCCTCGCTGTACACGGCGGGAGTGAGGTCGTAAGTCAGCATCGTGGCGGCGGAGCGTGGAGGCGGTTCCGTGAAGACGTGGATGGGAGCCGTTACACCGGCCTCTCTCAGATGCAGGGCCTCGGCCACCCGCGCCACGCCCAACCGAGTCGCTCCCGCCTGAAGCATCGCCCAGGCGACCGCCGGATTCCCGTGGCCGTAGGCATAGCCCTTGACGACGCCCATTAACTCGGACCGAGGTGCAACGGCCCTGAGCTCGGCGATGTTGTGGCGAATCGCTCCAAGGTCGACCTCGGCCCACACCCCGTGGCCCCGCCTTTCGACCTCTTCGCGCGACAGTCCGCTCATGATCTGTTCCCCTCTGGCCGGCGATTCGCCGCCGTCGAGTCAGCGTAATCCGAGCCCGGGATGGGCCGAGCTATTCGTAGAGCTCCCCGACCGCGGCCGGGAGGGCCTCGGCAACGTCCCATGCCACGGTTCCGCGGCCCCCGGCGGAAACGCCCGCCACGCCCCCCGCGAGGCCGTGTACGAAGACCCCCGCGATCGCCGCCGAGACTGGGTCGAGTCCTTCGGCGAGGAGCGCGCCGACCACCCCCGTCAGGACGTCTCCGGTACCGGCGGTCGCGAGCTCCGGCCCGCCGGTGGGGTTCACGACCGCAGGACCCTCCGGGCCGGCGACGATTGTCCCGGCCCCCTTGAGCACGACGACGCATCCGAGGTCAGACGCGGCTCTGCGGGCGACGCCGACTCGGTCGGCCTGAACGTCTTTGCTCGAGAGCTTCAAGAGCGTCGCCATCTCACCGGGGTGCGGCGTCAGCACGGTGGGGCTCGTCCGCTTCCTGAGGGCGGCGGCGTCCTCGGCAAGGACGTTGAGCCCGTCCGCGTCGAGCACGAGCGGCACGTCGATTGCTTCGAGCGCCGTCTCGACCAGAGCTTGCTGCCGGGGGCCGGTTCCCAGACCGGGGCCGAGAGCGACCGCATCAGCTCGGTCGAAGTCGTCGTCGAACTCGGCCAGCACCTCGGGTCCCAATTCGGAGTGGTCGGCCACGATGCGCGACACCGCTTCGGGAATCAAGCTCTTCTTCGCATGGTCCACGTAGGAGGTAGAGACGAGCGTGACGTAGCCGGCGCCCATCCGCGCCGCTCCACGAGAGGTCAGCAGAGCCGCGCCGCTCATTCCGTCCGATCCCGCAAGCACGAGCACCGAACCGGTGCTGCGCTTGTGAGCGTCAACGGAGCGCGCGGGAAGCATCGCCCCGATGTCGGAGGGCTCCGGAAGGTGCAGCGACGCGTCCCCGAGCTCGATCCCAATGTCAACCACTTCGACTCGCCCCGCTCGGCCGGCGCCTGGGTGCAGCACGGTTCCGAGCTTCTGGGCGGCGATCGCAACGGTGACGTTCGCCCTCACGGCCGGCCCCTCGACCGCTCCCGTGTCCCCCGCCACTCCTGAGGGGATGTCGACCGCGAGCACACGCGCACCGTTGGAGTTGATCGCCTCGATGGCCTTGGCGGGTCGCCCCTCGGCGCGACCCCGAAAACCGGTTCCGAAAATGGCGTCCACGACCACGTCGTGGTAGCTCAACGAATGCGTCTCGAACGGGCGAGGCTTGACGCCGGCCCGGCTCATGGCCCTTAGATGAGCGGCTGCGTCGCCTTCGTACTCGGATTCCTCCGCGAGCAACAGACAGCGCACCGCCACTCCCTCGCGGTGCAGCACGCGTGCGGCGACAAAGCCATCGCCACCGTTGTTGCCCTTGCCGCACACGATGGCCACGCGCGCGCCGTAACGGCGGCCCGCGAGCGTCACCGTCGCTCGGGCAACCGCGCGTCCCGCCCGCTCCATTAGCACGAAGCCGGGCGTTCCCGACGCAATGGTCGCCTCGTCGGCCGCCGCCATCTCGCGGGGAGACAGAAGTGGTTTCACATCACAACTCTACGAGGTTAGGTGTGGCCTCTATTCGACCGTGACGCTCTTCGCCAGGTTGCGAGGCTTGTCCGGCGACAGCCCCCGCTCCTTGGCGACGAAGTACGCGAGCATTTGAAGAGGAATCGTGTCGAGGATCGGCGTCAGCAAAGGCTTCGTCGTCGGCATCTCGAACATCTCGTTCGCGAGGGAACGCGCACGTTCGTCATTACGGGGCGCGATGAGAATCGTCTCTGCGCCTCGGGCCTTGACCTCCTGAACGTTGCCGAGCATCTTGTCGTACAGAGCGGTGCCCGTAAGGATCGCAACGACGGGGACCCCCCCTTCGATCAGCGCAATGGCACCGTGCTTCAGTTCCCCGGCCGCGTACCCTTCTGCGTGAATGTAGGAGATTTCTTTCAGCTTGAGCGCGCCCTCGAGTGCCACCGCCATGCCGACGCCGCGGCCGATGAAGATGAAGTCCCGGGCATCGGCGTATCGCTTTGCCGCGCGATGGACCTCGCCCTGCAGGGTGAGCACCTCTTCGATTTGATCGGGCAACGCACGCATCGCGTCGATCGTTTCGCTGAGCTTGTCCGCTTCCATCACACCGCGCTCCCGCGCGAGGTACAGCGCGAAGAGATTCAGCGCAACTAGTTGTGCAAGGAATGTCTTCGTTGCAGCAACGCCGATCTCGGGTCCGGCATGAGTAAACAACACGGCGTCCGCGTCGCGCGCTATCGACGACCCGGCGACATTCGTGATGGCGACGACCATGGCCCCCATGTCCTTGGCGAACCGAACCGCAGCGAGCGTGTCCGCGGTTTCGCCGGATTGGGCGATGCCGATGACGAGGGAGTGCTCGTCGAGAACGGGGTCGCGATAGCGGAACTCCGAAGCGAGATCGAGTTCGACGGGAATACGCGTGTAGTGCTCGATGGCGTGCTTCGCCGCCATGCCGGAGTGGTACGAGGTGCCGCAAGCAACCACGACGACCTTGGTGATCCCCTCGATATCGGCGCGGCTCCAGGTGACCTCGTCCAGAGTGATGTGACCCTGCTTGTCGACTCGCCCGCGCATCGTGTTCCGCACGGCCTCGGGCTGCTCGAAGATCTCTTTGAGCATGAAGTCCTCGTATCCGGACTTCTCGGCGGCGTCGAGGTCCCACTCGACGTGGACGGTCTCGGCATCGACTTCCCGGCCCTCGAAGTCCAGCACCCGCACTGAGCCCGGCCTGATCTCGGCGACCTGACGGTTCTCGAGCGGAATCACGTCCCGCGTATACGGAAGCAGCGCGGGAATTCCCGAAGCGACCAGGCCGGCATGCCCGTTCGCCCCCACGATGATCGGCGAGTCCTGGCGGACGGCCACGATGGTCTCGGGCTCGTCCGCGTGCACGAGGACGAGCCCGAAGGCGCCCTCGAGCCGGTCCACGGTGGCGAGCGTTGCTTCGAGCAGGGACACACCCGTTGACTCCATGATCGAACCGACGAGCTTGGCAACGACTTCGGTGTCGGTCTCGCTTTCGAACGCGTGTCCCTCTGCTTCGAGCTCTTCCTTCAGAACGTCGAAGTTCTCAACGATCCCGTTGTGGACGATGGCCACCTTGCCGCTGGAGTCGACGTGCGGGTGGGCGTTGGTGTCGTCGGGCGCGCCATGAGTGGCCCACCTCGTGTGTCCGATGCCGATAGTGCCGCTGAGCTCGGCGCCGTCCAACGCCTCTTCGAGATTGCCGAGCTGTCCGGCCCGGCGCACGCGTGCGATGCCGCCCGAGGCGGCGATCGCGACCCCGGCCGAGTCGTATCCTCGGTACTCGAGCTGACGCATGCCCTCAATGAGGACGGGCAGGGCCGCCTCGTTTCCTACGTAGCCGACGATTCCACACATCGCTACCCCCTCTTCAGATGCCTAGCGCATACCACCGACGAGAGCGCGCTCAACCGGATCACTTGCAAGGAGAGGAGCCACGTCGATGCCGGTTTGTTGCCCGGGATCACTCCCGGGTTTTGTCGACACCGTCACGACCGTGGCCGGCCGAGGGTCACCCGCCGAATGTTTCGAGATCCCCTACCTCGTCGACTCACCGCCTCCACGGGAGCCCTGGCGCTAGATCCGAATGGTGGTTCTTCCTCTCGCCCCGATACTAGATGAGCCGGGTCCCCCCCGCGGAATCCGGCACGGATACCAGTTCCTCTACACAGCGGCCGCCTGGGCCGGCGGGGTGGCGGTCTTCGGAGATCCGCCGGCCGCTCCGGGTGGTTGCGGGGCTGAAAACCGGCATCGACGGGGCGAAGTTGGTGCCGGGTCCGGTCGGTGGGGGCCCTGTGGCTTGGTCCCGTGGTTCAAAACCGGCACCTACGGGGCGAAGTTGGTGCCGATCCCCCTCCGATGGGCCCTCTAATCTTGCTTCTGCCCGAGGTGTTACCCGAAAAGCACGTGATTCGTGTGCTTCTTGGGTCAGACCTCGCCCTGACGCCTGAAACGCGCACCGAAAACCGGTCTGGAGCACTCTCGGACCTCCAGGTTGCGCCCCATGCACCCTTTTTGACCCAAGAGCGAGCATCCCAGGGTTTTCAACCCCGGCACCAGACCGGAGTGGCCCCGCGAACCCGACCACAAGACCACCTCGCCCCGTCGATGCCCGGTTTCAGACCCGCGTACCAAGTTAGAGGGCCGCACCCAACCGACCACAGACCCACTCAGCCCCACCACCCCTAGTTCAGGTAGTCGCGCACCGAGCCGGCGACGTCTTCGGCGACCGATTGGGCCCTCACCGGGTCGGCGGCCTCGACCATCACCCTCACGAGCGCCTCGGTGCCCGAGGCTCTCAGCAGGACGCGACCGTCCTCCCCCAGCGCGGCTTCGGCGGAGCGGACCTCCTCCCAGAGCGGCTCGTGTGAGTCGAGCTTGTGCTTGGCCGCGACCTCGACATTGATCAGAACCTGGGGGAAAGGCTCGAAGAAGTGGGCGAGCTGCGAGAGCGGCCGGTCCGAGGCGGCCACGATGGCGGCGATCTGGAGACCGGTCAGGATCCCGTCACCCGTAGTCGAGTGCTTGCCGATGATCACGTGACCGGATTGCTCGCCGCCGAGAACGGCCCCGTGCTGGGCCATCGCCTCGGCGACGAACTTGTCACCGACCGGAGCGAAGAGGACCTCGATCCCTTTGGCCTCGAGGGCGCGCTTGAACCCCAAATTCGACATGACCGTGGCGACCACCATGTCGTTGTCGAGCTCGCCGAGACGGTGGAGGTGTACCGCGGTCATGCCCAGCAACCGGTCACCGTCGACTCGTTCTCCGCGCTCGTCGACCGCGAGCACGCGGTCGGCGTCGCCGTCGAACGCCAACCCGAGCTGGGCCCCCTCTTTCACGACCCGTTCGGCGAGCGAGCTCAGGTTCGTCGACCCACAACCCACGTTGATGCGGTTACCGTCGCCGACGGCGTTGATCGCAACGACCTCGGCCCCCGCTCGACCGAAGGCTTCAGGGCCGGCGGCCCAGGCGGCCCCGAACGCGCAATCCAGCACAATCCTGATTTCCGAGGTGAACGAGCCGTCCACCGAGGCAAGGATGTGGTCGAGATAGCGATCCAGAGCGTCCTCGATGACTTCGGCCGACCCGACCTCAGCGCCAAGGGGGAGTTCCACGTCCGGGGACTGCATGACGCGCTCGATCCGATCCTCGACGGTGGCCGATGTCTTGAGGCCCTCGTTCGAGAAGAACTTGATCCCGTTGTCCTGCACGGGGTTGTGTGACGCCGAGATGACCGCACCGGCCGAGGCCTTCTCGTCGATGGTGAGGAAGGCGACTGCGGGCGTGGGCACGATTCCGGCCAGGCGCACCCGCACACCTGCCGAGCAGAGACCCGCGACGAGAGCGCCCTCGAGCATGGGGCCCGATATGCGCGTGTCGCGCCCGACGACCACCTGGCCGCCCTTCGCCATGACCGTCCCCGCCGCCCGGCCGAGCGAAAGCGCGAGATCGGGCGTCAATTCCCTGTTGGCGACACCCCTGACACCGTCCGTCCCGAAAAGTCGTGGCATCTGGAAATACTCGCGTACGTAACCAACCCTCGAGACGCTTGACGCCATTGCCGGGTGGACGCTCACGCGGACGAGAGAATGTAGGCACGGTCCCGCAGGGGACCGAAACTGCTAAACAAGGCGGACGCGGAGGGACGACACGGTGGCAGCACTCACGAAGGTCGAAACCGGAGTCTTCGATCCCCGGCGCTTCAAGGAGGTCCTCAGCGCGGAAGCGTGGGCGGCCTTCTCCGAGGCCCTGGACCGGGCCGAGGAGACCTTCAAGGGTCGAACCATCTGGAACGTCAACTCGACCGGCAAGGGCGGCGGGGTGGCCGAGATGCTCTACTCCCTGCTCGCCTACGCCATGGGGGCGGGGGTCGACGCCCGCTGGCGCGTGATCGAGGGCAACCCCGAGTTCTTTCGGATAACGAAGCGGGTCCACAACCACCTGCACGGGTCTCCGGGCGACGGAGGGCGTCTGGGACCCGAGGAGCACGCGGTCTACCTCGACGCTCTCGAGCCCAACGCCGAGGCTCTGGCCAAGCTCGTCCGCCCCAGAGACATCGTCATCCTTCACGATCCCCAGACCGCGGGTCTCGTGGCCCCCATGAAGGAGGTGGCGGACTTCGTGGTCTGGCGCTGCCACGTTGGCCTCGATGTCCCGAACGACATCGCGCGCAACGCGTGGGATTTCCTCGACGAGCACGTCGACCGAGCCGACGCTCACGTCTTCTCGCGCAAAGAGTTCGTGTGGCTCGGCCTCGCTCCCGAGAAAACCGTCATCATCCCGCCATCGATCGACGCCTTCTCGCCGAAAAACCAGGAGCTCGAGCGCCCCTCGGTCGAGGGCATCCTCGCGGCCTCCGGTCTGGTCGAGGGCGGCGACCCCGGACTGGCGACGTTCGTGCGAGCCGGGGGTCAGCCCGGTCTCGTCAGACGGCCCGCCGACCTGGTGGACGGCGGAGCAGCCCTCGCAGCCGATGCCCGCATCGTCACGCAGGTGTCCCGCTGGGACCGGCTCAAGGACCCGCTCGGGGTCATGTTGGGTTTCGCCGATCACATCGCGCCTCGCACCGACGCCCATCTCGTTCTCGCGGGCCCGGCCGTCGAGGCGATCAGCGACGATCCCGAGGGAGCCGAGGTCCTCGAGGAAGTCCGCGCCGCGCATTCGCGAATGCCCCCGGACGTTCGTGCCCGCATCCTTCTGGCCGCCCTCCCGATGGATGACAGCGAGGAAAACGCCGCTATCGTCAACGCGCTGCAGAGGCGCTCGGATGTCGTCGTTCAGAAGAGCATCGCGGAGGGCTTCGGATTGACGGTGGCCGAGGGGATGTGGAAGGCCCGCCCCGTGGTTGCAAGCCGCATCGGTGGGATCCAGGATCAGATCGTCGATGGAGTCAGCGGCGTCCTGGTGAGCGATCCGGGCGCGCTCGCCGAGTACGGGGCCGCGGTAACCGGCCTCCTGCTGGACCCGCGGCGAGCGGAATCGATGGGCTTCGAGGCGATGAACCGCGTGCGAACCGAGTTCCTCGGCCCCCGGCACCTGCTGCAATACCTGGAGCTGTTGTCCAAGCTGATGCAGAAGGCCACCGCGAGCTAGGTGGCCCGCCCCACAAATACACATGCGTTTTACTCATGGGGCGGACCACTAGACCTCCGACGCGTAGGCGCGCGCCCTGGCCAGGTCTTCGGGCGTGTCGATATCCAGCGCGGCCCGTTCGTTGTGCACGGCGGCGACGTCGAGGGTCGCGAACAGAGACCGCATCGATGAATCGTCTTTGCGCTGCGCGGCATTAGCTGCGCGCAGCGCGTTCGTTCGATACGCGCCCACCACGTAGTGCATGGCGCCCGCGGCGTCCTCCAGCGCAGCCCCGTCGCGCCCGCCGGCTGCACGAACGAGCAAGGCGACGACCTCGGGGCTGAGGAACGGATAGTCCACCGCGAGCACGATCACGATCTCTGACGTCACTAGCTCCAGACCCGCGACGGTCGCGCGCAGCGGTCCACCTCCCGCGGGGATCTCGGACGTCCACCGCACCGGTGCCGAGGTCCAGCGACGCGGTCCAACACCGATGACCTGCTCGGCCCCTCGGACCGCGCCGAGCGCTCGTTCGAGCAGAGACAAGCCTCCGACCTCGATGGCCGCCTTGTCCTCGCCCCCCAGTCTCCGAGCGTCACCTCCCGCCAGCACCACGGCGTCGAAACTCATCACCGCACCATATGAGGGAAACGCCTGGGGGTGATCGGGTACGCGATCTCGACCGTCTCGGCGCGTCCGATGACGGGGTTCCCGGCCTCTCTTAGGATGCGCGAAGAAATGCAGACCAATTGATCGGAGCCTCTTGAATCATCGCGATTCGAACTTCATCCGCGCCTGCCGCGGCGAGTCAACCGATCACACCCCGGTCTGGTTCATGCGGCAGGCGGGACGAAGCTTCGCCGAGTACCGCGAGCTGCGCGAGAAGCACTCGATCCTCGAGTTGTGCCGGACGCCCGACCTGGCGGCGGAAGTGACGCTCCAACCGGTGGACCGGCTGGGCGTGGACGCCGCGATCCTGTTCTCCGACATCGTCGTTCCGCTTCTCGCGATGGGCGTGGACGTCGACATCAAAGAGGGCGTCGGGCCGATAATCGGAAACCCGATTCGCTCGGTCGAAGACGTGGACCGGCTCGTTCCACTCGTGGCGGAAGAGGGCGTACCGCACGTCATCGAGTCGGTGAGAATTCTGGCCGACGAGTTGAAGGTTCCGCTGATCGGCTTCGGCGGCGCCCCCTTCACCCTCGCCAGCTACATGGTCGAGGGAAGGCCCAGCAAAGACCACGCTCTGACCAAGTCGTTCATGCACTCGCAGCCCGACGCGTGGCGGCGCTTGATGGACGTGCTGGCCGATTCGATCACCGAGTACCTGCGAGCTCAGATCGCGGCCGGCGCGTCCGCGGTACAGCTTTTCGATTCCTGGGCCGGATCACTCGATGCCGACGACTACAACGCTCATGTCGCGCCGGCGGTCGCAAGGATCTTCAAGGGTTTGTCGGACGAGGACGTTCCTCGCATCCTGTTCGGGGTCGCGACCGGCGAGATCCTCGGCGACATGGCCGCGACCGGACCGGACGTCATGGGAGTCGACTGGCGCGTGCACTTGGATTCTGTCAGGTCGCGGATGCCGGAAACGATCACGGCGCTGCAGGGCAACCTCGATCCGGCTCTCGCTCTCGCGCCCTGGGAGGTGCTCGAGGCCAAGGCCCGCTCGGTTCTCGAGCGGGGCGGGGGCCGAGCTCACATCTTCAACCTCGGACACGGAGTGCTCCCGTCCACCGACCCCGGCGTCTTGGCTCGTCTCGTCGACCTCGTTCACACCTGGAGAACATGACTCGCTCGGATGCGAAGCGCGCGCGGGTCGTCGTCGTCGGTGGCGGTATCGCGGGGCTCGCGGCGGCACATCGACTGAGCGAGCACGCCGACGTCGTGTTGCTCGAGGCGGCCGAGCATCCGGGAGGAAAGTTCGCCACGACGGAGGTCGATGGCGTCACGTTCGAGAATGGTCCCGACTCGTTCGTCGCTCGGGAACCGGATGTGGAGAGACTCGCGATTGCTGTGGGGCTGAGTCACGAGCTGATCCCACCCGCGCTCTTCGGAGCGCACATCTGGAGCAACGGCAAGCTCAAGCGCGCGCCGGCCGACTTCGTCTTCGGCATGCCCACGTCGCCGCTGGCCGCGCTGCGATCGGGCCTGCTCAGTCCGAGGGGGGCCGCGCGCGCGGCCGCCGACCTGGTTCTCCCCGGCCCCCTGGCCGGCCCCGACGTCTCGATCGGCGACTTCGTCCGCCGCCGGTTCGGATCCGAGGTGCTGGACCGCCTGGTCGATCCGCTACTCGCCGGCACACGTGCCGGTGAGACATCCGACATCAGCCTCGCGGCGGCGGTGCCCCAGATAGACGGACTCGCGCGCAGGCATCGCAGCCTCGCCGTAGGCCTTGCCAGGTCCAGGAGGGCGGGAACCAAGGTGGGGGGGCCACCTCCCTTTCTGGCACCGCGCTCGGGGATGAGCCGCCTGATCGAGGCCCTGGTCGACCACCTGTCCACGCGCGTCGAGATTCGAACCTCGGCCGTCGCCCTGAGGTTGGAACGACGAGATGGCGGCTGCCGCGTGCAACTCGAAGGAGACTCCTCGATCGACGGAGAAGCGGTCGTGTTGGCCGTCCCGGCCTTCACCGCATCCGACCTTCTCGGCGAGCTCAACCCCCTGGCGGCGGGCGAACTGGCCGGGATCGACTACGCGAGCGTGGCCACCGCCTGCTTCATCTGGCCCCCAGGGTCGGTCGACGTGCCCCCCGATGCAAGTGGGTTGCTGGTTCCCAGCCGGGAGGGTCGCACTCTCGCGGCTGCCACCTGGTTCTCGCAGAAGTGGCCGCACCTCGCCCCCCCGGACGGCCGGATCGTGATCAAGGCCTTCGCCGGGCGGGCCGCCGGCGACGCCGGGGCCGCGCTGGACGACGATCGTCTCCTCGCGGCCCTGCTGGACGACCTGACGGCCGCGCTCGAGGTAAGAGCGCGCCCTCTGGCGGCCGACGTGGTGCGCTGGCCCCGGGCTCTGCCGCAGTACGCCGTGGGGCACCTCGACAAGATCGGGCGCATCGAGGAAGCGCTTCGCAGCACCCCCGGAATCCACCTGGCGGGGGCCGCGTACGGCGGCACCGGCATCTCCGACACGGTCCGCAGCGCCCAGGTCGCCGCCGACCGGATACTGCACTCCGCCGCGCTACCCTAACCAGCGGGGGACGGCGCTCCCGGGCGCCGCAAAGAGCGCCGTCGGGCGCTCAGAACCTGAAGGAGTAGATGAGTGACCGAAGAAACGATCTTTGCCAGTTACCCGGTCTTTCGAGCCGTCCCCGAGCTGTCACAGACTCTCGACAGGGAAACGGCCGCCAAGGAAGCACAGGCACTGCTCGACGACTACGCCGACCGCGTTGAAACGCGCGGAGCTTACTCAACCGTCGGATTCAGCCCAACGGCCGACATGATGTTCTTCTGGGTGGCGCGCGACGCCGAAGTCTTACAGAGCCTGCTGGTCGATTTCCGCCACACCCAGCTCGGCCGTGCCCTCCGGCAGCGCGAGATGTTTCTCGGGCTGGTACGCCCGGCCGAGTTCAGTCCCGATCACCTCCCGGCGTTCGTGCAGGGCAAGGAGCCGAAGAAGTACCTCAACGTCTACCCGTTCGTACGCACACCCGACTGGTACCTGCTCGACCGAGCCGAGCGCGGCAAGTTGTTGAGCGAACACGGTAAGGGTGGGCGCGAGTTCCGGGACGTGTGGGCCAACACGACGAGCGCGTTCGGGCTGGGCGACTACGAGTGGATCCTCTGTTTCGAGGCCGAAAGTCCCGATCGAATAGTTGAGCTCCTGCGACGGCTGCGAGCCACCGAGGCGCGCCGCTACACGAAGCTCGAGACACCGTTCTTCACCGGCATTCGCAAGGACCTCGCCGGCGTAGTCAACGACCTTCCGTAGCATGGGGCAACCGTCATACGGCGCGCACGATGACGCGGCCCGCAACTACGATGCAGTCCTCTACCTGAGCTTCGGTGGCCCGGAGGGTCCCGAGGACGTCCTTCCTTTCATGGCCAACGTCACGCGTGGGCGGGGGGTGCCACGCGCACGGCTCGAGGAGGTGTCCTCGCACTACCGGCTCTTCGGCGGAGTGAGTCCGATCAACGCTCAGAACCGCGCGGTCATCGGCGCTCTGCGCGAGGAACTGAAAACCAGCGGACCCAATTTGCCCATCTACTGGGGAAACCGCAACTGGCACCCGATGCTCGCCGAGACCATAAAGCAGATGCGGGACGACGGCGTGGAGCGCGCCGTGGCCTTCGTTACGAGCGCGTACAGCTCTTACTCCGGGTGTCGTCAGTATCGAGAGGACGTCGCCCGCGCTCAGTCCGAGGTTGGAGAGGGGGCACCGAAGGTCGACAAGCTGCGCGTGTTCTACAACCACCCCGGTTTCGTCGAGCCGCAAGTCGAGAAAGTCAAGGTTGCGTTGGAGGCCGTTCCGCCGGATCGACGAGCCGCAACTCGTCTCGCGTTCACGGCGCACAGCGTGCCGATGCAGATGGCAGAGACCAGCTCGTACACCCAACAGCTATCGGAGGCGTGCCGGCTCGTGGTCGAACGTCTGGAGCACGACCACGACTGGGATCTCGTGTGGCAGAGTCGCAGCGGCCCACCTCAGGTTCCCTGGTTGGAGCCCGACATCGTCGATCACGTCGAGAAGGTCCACTCTGCAGGCGTCGACGATCTCGTGGTCGTGCCGGTGGGCTTCGTGTCGGACCATCTCGAGGTGCGCTTCGACCTGGACATCCAGGCCGCGGAGACAGCGGCTCGCCTGGGCTTGAACATGGTGCGAGCGGAGGCCGTGGGTGCACACCCTCGTTACATCAGGATGATCAGAGACCTCATCGTCGAGCGAATGATCGCGAGCCCGGAACGCACCGCGCTGGGTGAGTGCGGGCCGAGCCACGACATCTGCGGCTCGAACTGCTGCCCGGCCCCCGTGCGTCCCGCGGCCGCCGGAGGGAACTAGCTCGAGGCTCGGCTCCCGGGGCGCGCGTCGCCTCGTTCGCGTTTCATCTCGTAGAAATAGTCATGCCGGGTGAGCCACTCGAAGTGATCCCACAGCTCGCCCGCGGCTTCACCTCTGGGAGCGACCGTGATGACCGGGCCGAAGATCGCTTCACCGCTCGGCAGGACGATGGTCGGCACACCGAAACAGCCGACGCTGGCCGCGACCGCGTAGTGCTCCTCGGAGACCTCCTTGATGGTGACGTCGTCCGACAGCGCATCGTCGAGCAACCCCGCCCTGAGACCCACGTCCTCGAGTGCGTGGCGCACGAGGTCGATCGTGAGGTCCTCCTGCCGTTCGTGGACCCGTTCGCCGATCGCCTCGTAGAGGGACCCGGCCGCGTCGTTGCCCTCGGTCCGTCGCGCCAGGGCCAGCGTCCGCAACGCGGCGGTACCCTTCGCCTCCGGATCTCTGAGCGGATGGGTTTCGGGCTTGTTCTGCTCCTGCAGAGAGAAGAACGCCCACTCGACCTCGACGTCCCTCACCCTCTCGACCTCGCGGATCCATTTCGACGACTCCCACGCCCAGGGACAGCGTGGATCGAAGTGAAAGCGGACGGTAGCGGCCATACGGACGAGCCCCCTCGAAATAGGTGACAAACGGGTACAAAGCTCCTGACCCGCGCAACCTCCCGCCGTCGCAGTTATTCCGGTCAGCCGGAGTTGCGGAGGTGGTTCTCCTCGCGCGCCACATGCCAGCGCCGCGGAGCGATCAAGTCCTCGGCCTCCTTCGGCCCCCAGGAGCCCGGAGGATAGACGTGAATCGAGGGCGGCTTCTCGAGCACCTCCTGCACGAGCTCCCAAGTACGCTCGACTCCGTCCCCTCTCGTGAACAGAGTGCGCTCTCCGAGAAGCGCATCGTGAAGCAAGTACTCGTAGGCGCCCATGACCTCGGAGCCGTAGGCAGCGTCGTACTCAAAGCTCATCCGCGCGGGTCCCAGTTCGATCTCCGGGCCGGGCTTCTTTGCGAGGAAGGCAAGCGACACGCCCGCCTCCTCACCGAGCTGGAAGGTCAGGTGGTCCCGCTCGAACCAGACGGATTCGTGCTCGCGAAACATCTGGCGAGGCGGTTCCTTGAACGCGAGCGTGACGGTCTGGTGCTTCTCCTTGAGTCTCTTGCCGGTCCGCATGAAGAAGGGCACTCCGGACCACCGCCAGTTGTCGATAAACATGCGCGCCGCAACGAAGGTCTCTGTGTCGCTGTTTGGATCGACACCCTCTTCTTGCCGATAGCCCTCGAACTGCCCTCGCACGACGTCCTCGGGCTTCAACGGGCGAATGGATTCGAACACCTTCGCGGTTTCGTCCGCGAGCGGTTTCGGCTCGAGGGCGTAGGGAGGTTCCATCGCGACGAAGCTCATCACCTGAAACAGGTGGGTGACCAGCATGTCGCGCAGTGCGCCCACCCCTTCGTAGAAGCCGGCGCGCTTCTCGAGGCCGAGGGTCTCGGGAACGTCGATTTCGACGTGGTCGATGAACTGCCTGTTCCACACCGGCTCGAACATCCCGTTGGCGAAACGGAGAGCCAGGATGTTCTGAACCGCTTCCTTGCCGAGGAAGTGGTCGATGCGGAAAACCTGCTCCTCGTCGAAGTACCGGTGCACGAGAGCGCCGAGCTTCCCGAACGACTCAACGTCGGTGCCGAACGGCTTCTCGAAGACGATCCTGGAACCGATGTTCAGCTCGGCCTCTCCGAGCGCTCGCGTCAGAACCGAGAACGCCTTGGGGGGGACGGCGAGATACGCCAGGAGCTGAGCATCTCCGCCGAGCTCCTTCTGAGCCGCGCGGATCGCGCTCGCAAGTGGTTCCTGGTCGTCGGCGGTGAACGATCCCGACACGTAGGTCAGGCGCTCGGCGAAGCGGTCCCAATGCTCCCCTTCAGGCTGGCATCGCCCGAGTTTCGCGATGGCCTCGCGCGCGAACCGATCGAACTCCTCATTGGTGAAGTCACCGCGGGAGTTTCCGATGATTCGGTAGTCGTCCGGCAGCAGATATGCGACTTCGAGGTGAAACAGAGCGGGCAACAGCTTGCGCTTGGCCAGATCCCCGTTTCCTCCGAAGATGACGATGACCTGTGGGTCCGGACGGCGAACATGCTGCAAGCTGAGCCTCCGATTCTCGACCGATAACGCTCTCTTGACGCTAACCGCAGATCGGCGAGTACCAATCACGCGGGCCGTATTCCACGGGCGACTTATCATGGACGCTTCGAATGCAAACTCCGAGCCGCGCGCTACTGGGTGCGCACAGGGAGGATCATGGCCACCACTTCGAACTCCGGGAGCGACCCCTTCGGGGCTCGCGCAACGTTAGATACAGAGGCGGGTTCGCTCGACTACTTCAGCCTGGCCGTACTCCAGCAGAGAGCCGAAGCCAAGCTCGACAGAATCCCCGTAACGGTCAAGATCCTGCTCGAGAACCTGCTTCGCACCTCGGGCACCGAGCACGCCTCCGAGGACGAGGTCAACTCGCTGGCCGTCTGGGGACAGAAGCCGATCGAGGACCGTGAGTTCCCGTTCTCGCCGGCGCGCGTCATCCTCCAGGACTTCACCGGCGTTCCGGCGGTGGTCGACCTCGCCGCGATGCGCGCCGCCATGGATCGCGAGGGCGGAGATCCCGGTCGTGTCGACCCGCTGGTCCCCGTCGACCTCGTGATCGATCACTCGGTTCAGGTCGACGCCTTCGCGAGCAACAACGCCTTCTCGATCAACGTGGAGCGCGAGTATCAGCGCAATCACGAACGCTACTCGCTACTCAGGTGGGCCCAGCAGGCTTTCAACGGCTTCCGTGCCGTACCCCCGGGAATGGGCATCGTGCACCAGGTCAACCTCGAGTACCTCGCCACCGGGGTCGCAACTCTGACCGACGACACCGGCGACTTCGCGGTGCCGGACACTCTCGTCGGCACGGACAGTCACACCACGATGATCAACGGCCTGGGAGTGCTCGGCTGGGGGGTCGGCGGGATCGAGGCGGAGGCAGCCATGCTCGGCCAGCCAATACCGCTCGTGACGCCGAAGGTCGTGGGATTCAAGTTCACCGGCGCGCTGGAGACCGGCGTCACCGCAACCGATCTCGTCCTCACCGTCACAGAGATGTTGCGAATGCATGGTGTCGTCGGCAAGTTCGTCGAGTACTACGGAACCGGCTTGTCGAGCCTCTCGGTCGCGGACCGAGCGACCCTCTCCAATATGTGCCCCGAGTACGGCGCGACCGCCGCGCTGTTCCCCATCGACGAGCAGACGTTGACCTACCTCCGCTTGACCGGGCGCAAGCCCGAGCTCCTCGACCTGGTCGAGCGCTACGCCAAAACGCAGGCCATGTTCCGCACCGACGAGACCGCCGACCCGGAGTTCACCGAAACCCTCGAGCTCGACCTCTCGACCGTCGAGCCGAGTCTGGCGGGCCCCCGCCGCCCCCAGGATCGAGTCACCCTCGCGAACGTCTGGCAGAGCTTCCGAGACGTCTACGGCAAGGACCTCGACGAGGGCAACCCCGGCGTGCAGATTCCGATCGAGCGCTGGCTCGGCGAAGGGGGCAGCGCACAGCCGCCACGCACAACCGAACACCCGCGCGTAGGTGAAGAGGCCGACGTCGAGGTGAACGGGGAAGCACATATCAAGCACGGCAGCGTCGTGATCGCGGCGATCACCTCGTGCACCAACACCTCGAACCCGTCCGTGATGATGGCGGCCGGATTGCTGGCGAAGAAAGCTGTCGAGCGCGGACTGACCAGCAAACGGTGGGTCAAGACATCGATGGCTCCGGGCTCGCGCGTCGTGACCGAGTACCTGACCAAGTCCGGGTTGATGGACGACCTCCAGCAGCTTGGCTTCCACGTCGTCGGCTACGGCTGCACGACGTGCATCGGAAACTCCGGCCCCCTGCCGGAACCCATCGCCGAGGCGATCGACGAGCACGACCTCGCGGTGGTCTCGGTCCTCAGCGGCAACCGCAACTTCGAGGGCCGCATCCACCCCCAGGTCAAGGCGTCCTATCTGGCCTCGCCGCCGCTGGTAATCGCCTACGCGCTCGCCGGCACGGCGGAGATCGACCTGAACGAAGACCCGATCGGAACGGACAGAGAAGGCAACGACGTGTTCCTGAAGGACCTGTGGCCCACACCCGAAGAGGTAAAGGGCGCGATCGATCAGGTCGACACCGGCATGTTCGACAGGGAGTACGGAAAGATCTTCGATGGCGACGAGCACTGGCAGCAGCTTCCGTCGCCGACGGGAGATCTGTTCGAATGGGATCCCGAGTCGACCTACGTACAGGAGCCGCCGTTCTTCAAGGGTCTCGGCGGCGAACCGGCGGAACCAACCGATATCAAGAGCGCTCGCGTTCTGGTAATGGTGGGCGACTCGGTCACCACCGACCACATCTCGCCCGCCGGCGCCATCGCCCCCAGGTCGCCGGCCGGACGGTACCTCCAGGAGCGCGAAGTTCAGGTGCGGGACTTCAACAGCTACGGGAGCCGGCGGGGCAACCACGAGGTGATGATGCGAGGAACCTTCGCCAACATCCGCCTGCGCAACCAACTCGTGGACAAGGAAGGCAACTGGACGATTCATCATCCGAGCGGCGAGGAGATGTCCATCTTCGAAGCAGCCTCGCGTTACGCCGAGGAGGACACACCGCTAATCGTGATCGCGGGCAAGGAGTACGGCTCGGGCAGCTCGCGCGACTGGGCGGCCAAGGGGCCCCGGCTGCAGGGCGTAAGCGCGGCCATCGCAGAGAGCTTCGAACGCATCCACCGAAGCAACCTCGTCGGCCTGGGCATCCTGCCGCTCCAGTTCCTGCCCAAGGAGAACGCCGAGACGCTGGGACTGGACGGGACGGAGACCTTCGAGCTCACCGGAATCGCAAAGGGACTCGAACCGCACGCCGAGATAGCGGTCAAGGCCACCAACTCGAGCGGTGACACGACCGAGTTCTCCGTCGAGGCGCGCATCGACTCCGAGGTCGAGATGGACTACTACCGCCACGGAGGCGTGCTGCAGTACGTACTGCGGCGGATGCTGGCGACCTGACCGCGGTCCTCGCTTCGTGGGAAAAGATGCAGACATGGGCCGGCGTCGTGATCGATGCACCGCCTGCGCCTCCTTCTTCGATACCTTGTTCTCGGAAAACCCAGCGGACGGTGCGGTCGACCGGCGGATCCCCGAAAAGGACGCCCTATTCAGAAGAGTCCCGGGCCGCAGGTGGGGCCGGACGGCCGGCATCGATCTGCCAGTCTGCTTTTACGAGGCGATCCTCATTGGTAACGAATGAACCCTCAAGAGGCAGCACCTCGAGCTGCGGGGTCGTCTAGCCAAATCCCGCAGGCGGCGTGCCCGGAGACTCGAAGATGCGCACCCGGTTGACCTTCCAACCGGCCTCGCTGTCGATCATCTCGACGCTCAGGCGAACCGTATCGGTCTTGGGCTCGTCCGTGCCGGCGTTCGTCACGGTGTAGTCGACCACCGCGAAAACCGAGCCCTCGCCGTTCACCAGCGACTGGACGAAGAGCTCCTGGATGTCACCCTCGGTCGTGGCCTCTGCCTCCACGACCGCGTCGATGGCCTTTGGTCCATAGAAGACCTCGGCCTCGTTACCGAAATCGCCGACGGCCCACTCCTTGATGGCCTCGGCATCCGCTTCCGCCGTCTCCGCCGAGATCGAGGTGAGGTCGTCGATGAACTCCGTGGCTTGGGCTCGGAGCTCGTCCTCGGCATCTGCCTTCGACCTGGCCCCCTGCCACAGGGAACCGAAGGTCGCCGCCGCTGTCAAAGCAAGCACGAGCAGAAACCACGGGAGGTAACGCACCATCACCTTCATGGCCTACCGTCCCGGGCGGAGACGTGAGTCTCTTGCCAACGTCGGTGCGTCCGGTTGCTCGACCGCATCTACCCCAGGGCCGAAGCGCGACTCGCATTTGTTACCGGGAAAGACATCCGGCGGTGGCCTGTGGGGAGCATAGGTCTCGGCGGGCGGCTGCGCGGGCGGGATGAGCTGGACCCTGAACCAGGTGCCCATGTCGAGCCCCACCTTGACGGCTTGGTCAACCGCATCGAAGAAGAAGTGGTTCTTGTCGAGAGTGTTCGCAAGGTTCGTCAGATTCTCCTCGGTTGCGAGCATGGAATTGATCCTGCCGAAGTCTGCCACGAGACAGGAGATGTTCGCCTTCTCGTCACCGATCAAGTCGCCTGCAACAGTGGTGAAGTCGCCACCATATCGGTAGAGATCCACGAGATCGTGCTTCCGGTCGGCGAGGAGCTGAGCCAGCAGCTTGGTCTGGGTCAGGTCGTCGCCGAGGGTGTCCGCGTTATCGGCTAGCACCCCGGTGACCTCCGGTCCATCGGTGATGAGTTGCTCCAGCTCGAATTGAACCTCGAGGATCTCCTCCGGCAGCTCCGCCACCGCTCGGTTGAAGGTCGAGATATTGTCGCCTCGTCCACGCACCGCATCGGCGAGCTCCGCCACAACCGTGTTCAAGTCCTCAGACGGAACTTCGTGAAGCACGTCTGCGAGCACCTCGATCGTCTTGGACACATCGGGAGGCGGAATCGTGTCCTCGACCGCTATGGTCGCTCCCTCTTGCATCGGCTCGCCGTCCCCGGGTTGGAGCTCGAGCGTCAGCTCCCCGATGGGGCTGCGTCGGACGATCTCGGCCACCGTGCCCTCCGGCACGACGGCGTCCGGCTCGAGATTCATGACGACGTTGACGGTGCCGTCCTCGGCCAGGTCGACTTCCTTGACCGAGCCGACAACGACACCGCGCATCGTGACGTCGTTGCGCGGGAGAAGGCCAGAAGCGTCCGTGAAACGAGCCTGAATGGTTTCTGCAGTTGCCTGCTGCAGGACGAGGTTCCTCGCGCCAAGAAAGACCAGGAAGAACGCCGCCGCGGCAAAGACGCTGAGGTTCACGTAGACGCGCTTGTTGACCTGCATTACTGATTCCCCTCGATGCAGCGGCGGGCCGGATCGTTCGGGTTGTCGTTGAGCCCACAGATCACGAAATCTTGGATGATCTGATTGAACTCGAAGTACTCGACCAGCTGAGTGTTGTTGTTGTGCCCGGGAGCCCACTTCAGAAGCAGTTCGATGTCCTTTTGTTGACCTTCCAGCGTGCCGAGAATGGTTCGGGTCTGGCTAAAGAAGTTCTGCATCTCGTCCAGGTGCTCGTTGAGGATGTCCTCGCCGCCCACGGCCAGCCGATTGAGCGACACGATGGCCTGCTCGAGCTCGGCGCTCTCCTCGCTCAGCACCTCGATGGACCGGGCTGTGTTCCTTACGGCCCGCCGGTGGGATTCCGCTTCGGAGGCCACCGTGGCGTTGAATTGATCGAGGTTCGAGATGAGGTCCTTCAACATCTCGCCGCGCTCCGCATAGGCACCGACGATCTCGGTGTAACTGTTGAGAATCGAGCGGAGCTCCTCTCCCCGGCCCCCGAACCCGCGGCCCCCCTGGTCGATCATGACGGCGAGATCGGAGGCCGACACCGCGCCCAGGACCTCGGAGCCCTCGTCTACGAGATCCTCGAGATCGCTTCGGACCTCGGTCTCGGATATGTCTGCCCCATCCGCCAACAGTGCGTCGCCGTCCTGGGAGCCCTCGGGGACGACCAGATCGACTATGCGCTCTCCCAGAACGCTGGTGCGCCGAACGCGCGCGAGGACGTCCGCGGGAATGCGAGCCTCCGGATCTAGTTCCAGGGTCACAACGGCCTCGGTCCCCTCGAGCCGGATGGCCGAGACCTTGCCGACCGGGATGTCGGCCAGGGTTACGGGAGCGCCCGTGGCCATGTCGCCGACATCGTCGAATGCGGCGGTCGCCTCGATCGACTCGGCACCGGAGCAGGCGGTGGCGAGCACGAACAGGAGGCCGGCGAGCGTCACGCCCAGTCGCTTCATGGGCGCAAGCCGCCCCTCAAGAGGTCACCATCCTTCAACAGACCACCGTCCTTCAAGAGGTCGTCCAGGAGCGGACCCGTGATCTCGTCGAGATCCTTTCCGAGCTCGTCTAGAAGCTCATCGAGCGTCTGCCCGGGGTCGAGCAACTTCCTGAGCCTGCATCTCCTGGGGCGTTTCGCGTCTTTGCACTTCCTCGGCTTCCTGTCGTCGTCCGGCCCGGCATCGTCCGGAGGCCGCAGTTCCTGCTCGAGCTCGTTCCCCACCACCGGTGGGAGCTTGTCGATGGCGTCGTTGAGCTGGTCTCCCGGACTCTTCTTGGACTGGCCCTTGGGGCACGACCCGGGCAGGCAGAAGAGGCTGGGCATGGCACCCGACCAGAACTTCGGCGTGGAGCACTCCTTCACTCCGAGACGCAGGCAGACACCGATGAGCCGGTCGCGCAGGCGGAACTCGAGCAGCTCGACGAGCGGCTCGGCCTGGTCGTTAAGCCTCAGCCAGTCCCTCTCGTAGTCGGCCGCCTTGGACGCGCCCTCGAACAACCGGTTCGCCCAGTGTCCGGTGCGAGCGAGACGCTCGACGTTGCGATCGAGGGTCCGGACGGTCCTCGTCAGGGTCTTTACGTCTCTGCCCAGAGGATTCCTGTGCTCGACGAGCAAACTCGCGAGTTGAGCGGACGCTTCGGTCAGCCCCGTAATGGTTCCTTCGAGTGAATCGCGATTGGCGTTCAGGATGCGCAGAACGACGTTGTAGGTATCGATGAGCGTGGCAATCTCGCTCTGCCTGCCCTTCAACGTCTGAGTCACTTCGTTGAAGTTCACGATCAATTCGGACAACGTGTCGCGCTTGTTCGAGAGCGTCTCGATGACGCTGGACCCGCTCTTTATCAGACGGTTGAGCTCCTGACCGTTGCCATCGAGGATCTCGGCCGTGTTCGAGACGAACTCGCCGACCCTCTCCGGATCCAGTTCCCCGAAGTAGTCCTGGAGACTGCGAAGCAGCTCATCCTGTTCCACGGGGACGCTGGTTCGCTCGATGGGGAGCTCGTCGTCCTCGAAGGTTGGTCCGCCTTCGTAGGCGGGGAAGAGTTGTACGTAGCGCTCGCCGAGCAGCGAAACCGGGATGAGCGTCGCCTCCACGTCCGCGGGGAGCTTGGCGTCCTCGTCCTCGATCTTGAAGGTAACGGCGACCTGGCTCTGGTCGTCCGCGACCTCGACGTCCGTGACGCGGCCGATGTCTACTCCCAGCACCCGCACAGAGTTGCCGGGGAAGACCTGCACGGCGCGGTCGAAGTAAGCCGTCATGTAGCGCTCGTCGTTGCGGGCATCGGCAAGGGTGAAAGCGGACGCTACGAGAGCGGCGATCAGAACGAGGGCTGTCCCCGCGAACTTCTTCGTCACGGCAACAGGCCCCTCAGGTCGTCCGCCAGGCTCGAGTCGCCGGTGGCGTTGTCGATGAGGTCTCCGACGTCGCCGCCGAGGCCATCCTCGCCCTCACCGGCCTCGACCTGCTCGGGTGGTGGCTCCTGGGTCGGAGGCGATGCGTCCTCACTCCCATTTGATCCGCCTCCGTTGCCACCACCCCCGTAGCCGTCGCCGTACTCGGCTCGGTCGTCGCAGTCGCGCGGATCCTCGCCCAGGAGGTCGTCGAGGGCGTTGTCAAAAGTGCCGCACGGCCCGAAGAAGGCGTCGACACCAACGGGGCCCAGGCTCTGCACGAAGATGTTGGCCCACCGGTTGTCGTAGGTTCCGCCGGCCGAGTAGGCGACGCTCGAGTAACCCTGGACGGAGTCGTGGAGGTAGGAGATCGTCGCCGCAAGGTCGACCTGGTGCTGATCGACTACTTCGAGCGAGTCGTGCAACTGAGAAAGCGCCCGGTCGAGCTCCTGCCGGTTGCGCCGAACGAGGTCCGCGGTCGCGTGCGAGGCGGAGTCCGTGGACTCGAGCAGTCGCTCGACGTCGTCGGTCCGCTCCGATAGGTTCGTCAGGACGACGTTGAGGTTGTCGATCAGCGAGACCAACGTGTCGTCCTTCTCCGCAAACGTGGCCCCCAGAGTGTTGAACGACTCGAGCAGGCGTGACAGCTCACGCTTGCGCGAGTCGACCGCGTCCGTCACGTCCGCCAGACCGCTGACGAGCGTCGAGACCTGCAAGCTCTTGCCCTGCGTCACCGCGGTGATCTGATCCACGAAGTCCTGCAAGGCTTGAGGGTCCGAGCGATCGAGCAACGGCCTGGACCGGTTCGCCACATCGAGCAACTCGACCGGCGTCCGGGTGCTCGCGAGGGGGATTTCGTCTCCCTCGCCGAGCACCTCGCCGCTGCTTCCGCCGTCGAGACGGACCGCCTTACGCCCGAGAAGCGTCTCGATGACGATCTCTGCGTTGGTGTCTCGCGGCAGCTCGATGCCCTCGTCGATCTTGAGCTCGACCACCACGGCGCCGTCGGCGATCTCTACCGATCCGATCGAACCCGCGTCCAGGCCCGCCACCTGGACGTCATCGCTCGACCTGAGCCCGGCCGCGTCGGCGAAGTGAGCGCGCACCGTGTAGGTGTCCCGGAAGAAACCCCCCGTCAGCAACAGCGAGAACGCGGTCCCGAGCGCCACGGCTATGACCCCGAGAAAGCCGATGAGCTTCTGGTTCCTCTCGAGGAACGACTTGTGGAGGGCCCCCCTGAACTTCATCGCTCGTCCCCCGTAAGAGAAAAGCGCAACAGTGATCCGACGTTCTCAGCCGGGTTACTCGCCGTGCCGCCATCGGCAGAGGAGGAACCGCTGCCGTCGTCGTTCGAGATCTGTTCGGTGCCGCCCTGGCCCCGACCCCCACAGTTCTCGCAGCGTTGAACATCCTCGATCTCGCGCTGGCGCACGAGATCGTTGCTCTCGCCGTCCTGCAACACGAGCTCGACGATGCGCACGTTGAACCACTCACCCCAGGCCGAGGTCTGAAAGTAGTTCGAGATACCAGCCGGCGTCGACCGTAGCGTGCGGCCCAGGTTCTTCTCGTTCGAGGAGAGAGTGCTAGACACGGACTCCAGGGAGCCGATGCTGGCGTCGATGTTCGAGGCGCTTGTCGCGAGCAACTCGTCCAGTTGATCCTGGACGTCGGCGAAATTAGTAACCAGTTGGTTCACGTCGTCCGTGCGGCGAGCAAGGACACCGGACACGTTGTCGAGATCGTCGATGATGCTGGCGATCTGATCGTCCTGGCTCGCAAACGCCTCCATGATCGTGTCGGCATTGGTGATCGTTCTCGCGATGTGGCCGTCGCGCTCGCTGAGGTCCGAAGCGAGGCTCGCTCCCGCATCGAGCAGGGTTCGAATGTTCTCTTCGTTGCCGGCGAGTGCGGTGTTCACGGCATCCAGGAACGCGTTGGCCTGTTCGGGATCGATGGCCTTCAAGATGGGGCCGACGCGGTTCAGGAACTCCCCGATGTCGGCGACGTCGTTGGTTTGGCTCATCGGAATCGTGTCGCCCTCATCCCAGCGCGCCTCGTCGTCGCCGGGGTAGATGTAGACGAAGCGCTGGCCGAGCACGTTGCGCCAGCGAATGGCGAGCTGGGAGTCGGTCGGCAATTGAATCTCTTCGTCGACGTTGAAGCTGAGAACGGCCTTGCCGTCCTCGATCTCCGTCCCGGTGACGCGGCCGACGTCCACCCCCGCGATCTTGACCGCATCTCCCTTGAGCACACCGGTGGCGTCCTCGAACTCGGCCTTCATGTCGTAGGTGTCGGCGAAGAGCCGGGAGTTCGCCAGCTTCAGGCCCAGCGCGACGGTAAGTAGGAGGCAAACGATCGTGAACACGACCACCTTCAGCAGCATCGCCTTGGAGACCCTCATTCGCCCTGCCCCTCGCACGCGGGAACGACGGCGGCGACCTCGGGTGGGAAGACCGTGCAGATCTGCTGCACATCTTCCTCTTGGTCGTTGCCGCCGATGAAGGCCGTGAAGCCGGCCCCCGCGCTCCCGTCGGCCATCATGAAGTCGTCACCGATGGGCTGACCGAGCTTGAACGTGTAGCGGTACAGGCCGTTCACGAGGTTCTCGAGTCCCTGCGGACGGCCGGAGATCGTCTGGAGCACCTTGTCGCCCTCGTTGAACATGCGGCGAAAGTCCGCCCGCTGGAGAATGAGGAGGTCGGCGAGGTCTTCGGAGAACGGCTGCACCGCCTTCAGCGCCCGGTCGAGGTTGGCCTGTGCCTCCTCGGAGGCGTAGACGGGCGCTCCCTCGTTGATTGCATCTGCCAGCAGATTGAGGTCGACGCCCTTGTCCTTCAGAACGGCGAACAGAACCTCGAGGTCCTGCAGAGCCTCGAGCTGCGGGTCGACAGTGCGGGCAAAGAGACCGGCGAGGTCGCTGTTGGCGTCGAGGCCCCGCTGGATGTAGTCGCTATTGTTGCGGACTCCCTCGGCCAGCTCGCTGATCACCGTCGCGGCATCATCCGGATCGACCGCTTCGAGCACTGCCGTTCCGTCGGCAAGAAGGTCCTCGAGCTCGGGCCCTATGTGAGCGTCATCGATAACGTCGCCGTCGGCGAGGAACGGCCCCCCTGCGTCCGCCGGAAACCGGAGATCGACGTACTTGGCGCCGAGCGGAGTCTTCAACGAGATGACGGCCGCGGCATCCTGTGGAATCTTGTATTCCTCGTTGATCTTCAACTGAAGTCGGGCTCGTCGCTCGACTAGGTCGATCCTGGCGATCTTCCCCACCTCGACGCCCTTTACCCGCACGTCCAACCCGGGTTTCATCTGCTGGCCCGCTTTGTCGATGTCGACCGTCACGTAGTAGGCGTCGTCGAACGCTCCGTAGGCCGCGCGCACGGAAAACCAGATTCCGGCCCCCAACACAACCGTCAGGAGGCTGCCAGCCGCGATGGTAAGGAGTCTCTTGTTCATCATCCTGCAATCGCAATCGTGTCGCCGCCGCCCCACATGAGCAGCGAGAGGAACAGGTTCAGGATCACGACCACGACGATTGACATGCGGATCGCCTTACCGGTCGCGATCCCCACTCCGGCGGGACCCCCCGATGCGTTGTAGCCGTAGTAGCAGTGGATCAGGGTCACGACGACGGCGAAGATGATGGCTTTGATCAAGCTGTAGAAGATGTCCGTCGCCGGGAGGAACAACTGGAAGTAGTGCGTGTACGTGCCCGAGCTCAACTCGAAGAACTTCGTGACGATGGCCTGTGTCGCCAGGTAGGAGGAGAACAGAGCGGCCAGGTACAGCGGAATCATCGTGATGAGCGCAGCCCAGATGCGCGTCGCCACCATATAGACCATCGGCGGGACCGCCATCACCTCTAGTGCATCGATCTCCTCGGAGATGCGCGCCGCGCCGAGCTCGGCAGTGTATCCGCAACCGACTTGTGCCGCCAGGGCAACGCCCGCGACAAGAGGTGTGATCTCACGCGTGTTTGCGAATGACGAGATGAGTCCGACGAACGCTTCCGCACCGATCTGCTGCAGACCCTGGAAACCCTCGAGGCCAACCTGAGTACCGGTGAAAAAAGCCATCGAGAAGATGACGAAGAACATTCCGGCGCCGAGCAGGATCGCTCCGACACCGATCGTGATGTCTGAGATGAGATTGAGAATGACGCCTCGGTAACGCAGGGCCGGCGGGAGGGCCTTCAGACAACGGACGTAAAACCTCGCTTGGTCGACGCCCTCCTCGAAAGGAACCGCGACCCTCCGAACGGTCCTGCCTCCGATATTGGGTCGCCTGAGTACTCGAGTGGCCACGGCGTCAGATCTTCTGGGGGACGAAGTTGAAGTACAGGGCAGTCAGCACGAAGTTCATGAAGAAGAGGAGAAGGAAGGTGACGACTACGGCTTGGTTCACAGCGTCGCCGACGCCCTTCGGACCGCCACGCACGAAGTAACCCTTGTAGCAAGCCACCATGCCCGCGACGTAGCCGAATAGAACAGCCTTCAACAGTGCGATCCAGAGGTCGGCTATCTGACTCAGTTCGTTGAAGGACGAGACGTAGCTCGATGAGGTGCCGTGCTGGACGATCACCGCGAAGAACCAGCCACCGGCGATGCCTGCAATCGAGACGACCGCATCGAGCAACAGCGCGACGAGCGCCGCGGCGATCAAGCGAGGCATGATAAGACGCTGCACCGGATCGATGCCGAGGACCTGCATCGCGTCGATCTCTTCCCTGATGCGGCGGGACCCAAGGTCGGCGCACATCGCCGACCCGCCCGCCCCCGCAATGAGCAGAGCGGTGGCCACCGGTGCTGCCTCGCGGACCACGGCCAGGACCATCGCAGCACCCAGGTGCGCCTCGGATCCCAACTCGGTGAGGAACGAACCGACGTGCAGCGAGATGATCATCCCGAAGGGGATCGAAACGAGAATGGTGGGGACGGTTGTGACCTTGACCAAAAACCAGACCTGGTCGATGAACTCGGCGCGCGGCCAGGGGCGACGGAAGAGGACGTGGAGAGACTCGAGACCGACGGCGAACATCTGGCCGGCCTCGCCCATCCATCTGAACAATCGAGTTTCGAGAATCCGAGAGGGCCTTCGCCCCTCCACCCGGGTTGCCAACTGAAAACGTCCCCTCTTCGATCTCCCCGGCGTGCGTCCACCTGCTTGGGCTATGTACCACCGGGACCGGAGGGCTACACCTCCGTCACGCTGCGTGGGGGCCGGCTGCTGCCCCTCACTACATTTCGCTGACGCGCAGGCAGTCCCCTGCCACCCTGAAGGGGAAAACGCAATCGTCTTCCGAGGCCTCGTGCATGCGCCCGCTAGCTGCCCAGATGGCAACATAGGGGAGGAAATAGGAAAGAACCGGCCAAAGGTGACCGGCTCCTTCGAAATGAAGTCTGTTTGTCGGCCTCCGAAGCGGCCTCTAACGCTTGGAGTACTGAGGTGCCTTGCGAGCCTTCTTGAGCCCGTACTTCCGGCGCTCCTTCTCGCGCGCGTCCCGGGTGAGAAAGCCCGCCTTCTTGAGAAGGCCCCGAAGGTCGGGATCCAGGTCGGCCAGGGCCCGGGCTATGGCGTGGCGAAGGGCCCCCGCTTGGCCCGACGTGCCCCCGCCCTCGATCTTGGCAATGATGTCGTAACGGCCCTCGGTGTTGGTTATGCGGAGTGGCTCCGTGATGATCATCCGGTGCGTAGGGCTCGGGAAATAGTCCTCGAACGGACGCCCGTTGATGGACCACTGCCCCGTTCCGGGGGTAAAGCGAGCCCGGCACACCGATTCCTTGCGGCGCCCTGTGGCCCTGGTAAGTACATCAACCACCAGCAACCTCCTCGATGGTGTGCGCCTGCTCCGGATCGCGCGGAGCCGCAACCTGCTTCAAGTCCAGTGTTTTGGGGTTCTGCGCCCCGTGCGGGTGTGCGGGACCGGCATAGACCTTGAGCTTCTTGGCCATCTGCCGCCCCAGCTTGTTCGAGGGGAGCATTCCCTTGACCGCTTTCTCGACGGCGAACTCCGGCCTCTCACTCATGAGCTTGTCGTAGGGCACTTCCTGGAGACCGCCGGGATAGCCGGAGTGGCGGTAGTACTTCTTGTCCGTCAGCTTGTTGCCGGTCATGAGCACCTTGGCCGCATTCGTGACGACAACGTGGTCACCGCAGTCGAGGTGAGGAGCGAAATAGGGCTTGTGCTTCCCGCGCAGCAGCTTGGCGACCTCGGAGGCGAGGCGGCCGAGCACGACGCCGTCGGCGTCGACGACATGCCACTCGCGCATGATGTCGGATGGCGTTGTTGAGTGAGTCTTCATGGTTCCTTCTCGTAGCGCGCCACGCGAGGCGGTGGCGTCCGGGAGAGGCGAGGATAGCCGCGACCGTTTACGCAGGTCAAATCGCCTTTCGGGGGGCGGGTGGAGTGGGTGGAGCTCTGTTTGAGTGCGGAGGCCGGGTTTGGTCCCGGAGTGGCGAAAACCGGCATCGAAGGGGGGAATTGGGGGCCGTGAGGGCTTCGGGGGCCCGCTCAGGCTGAAGGTGGGCGAGTCTGTGGATTGGGTGCCGCCGATCGGTTGTGATTCCGCAGACATGGCGGACGCCGAGCGAATCTCGACACCTTCGCTATCTCGGTGCCGCCCACCGGCACTCGGATAGCAAAAGCATCCATCGCCCCTTTGCGGAGACCTGAAGAGCCGCCCACTCGTCCCCTAGGCGCCGGCTTTTCTCGGCGAGACCCATGCGCCTTCGCGGGACCCGAATTGTCGCCTACTGGTCCCCTAGGCGCCGACACCGTAACGTTCTCGGGACGCCAACGGGGCAGGATCGGGGCATATGGGCACAGGGGTCGATAGCTACCACGTCGGAGAACGCCGGAGCCATGATTCGGCGCGCTGCATCGGTGGCTCCTTGGGCCTTCGTATTCCTGACTGTGGCGAGCCAGGCTGCCGTAGTCGGTACCGGCGCGGAGGTGAATGTCTTTGGGTTCGCGTACCTATCGTTCCCCGCCGTGGGTCTGCTGATCGTCTCCCGCCAACCCCGCAATGCCATCGGTTGGGTCCTGGTCGTCACCGGCAACCTCCTCGCCGTCGTGAACCAACCCATGAAAACCCGCGACCTCATCTCTCTGGTTGCGTCCATCGACCACAAGGAAAACAGGTGCCAAAGCGGCCGCGCCC
>WHSV01000132.1 GCA_009379915.1 Actinomycetota bacterium
GGATCCCGCCGAGCCGCACCACCTATAATCCTGCTCGTGCGGGTGTAGCTCAATGGTAGAGCTCCAGCTTCCCAAGCTGGTGACGAGGGTTCGATTCCCTTCACCCGCTCTGCTGCTCAGAGCCTGTTTGCGCAGGTCGGAACCACATTCCGGGGTATCCCGGCCTTCTCACTAACTAACCGTTTTTCGATTTGGTGGACTGCACGCCAACATCGACGCGGGTTGGAAGGTCCGCAACGTCAACCTGGTTCCGGACGTTGCAGAACTGGATCGGGACGCCGGGCTCGATCCTCCTTACGGCGACGTCCGTGCCGCCGCCTGTCGAGGCCATGCACGTCGTTCGGGAAGTCCAGAGGCGACGGCTCCGTCGGTCGGTCGTGGCCCTGACCGGGTTTCGTGACAGCAAGACGACATCGCGGGACCCGGCGGACCCGTTGTGCGGTGTGCCGATCCATGGCCTCCTGTGTTCGGCACTGGCACACGCAACCACGCGGGCCGGCCCCGCAAGCCCCGCCGGCATCTCCCGTTGAGAAGCGTGACCTGTTGCGTCTTCGCCTGCAGGGCCGGTGCATACGAACGAATGGTGGTTGGGACGGCGGGGGTCCGTCCCGGCCACTGGTACGCGGGGCAGGCGCGCGGGTTGGTCAGAAGCCGAGAGCAGCCTGGCCGCCGACGATCGGCAGACTGATGTGGCTGTAGCCGGGCAGGACGCTCAGCTGCGTGCCCGGCAGTGGGAGCATCGTGAAGCCCCAGTTGTCGGGGTTCGGGGAGTTGCGGTTGCCGGAGTCGGTCGAGAAGACCACCAGCCCAATCCGGCGGCCGGCCTCGAACACGTAATCGTCGGGGTGCAGGTTCCACTCGAAGTCGTAGGATTTCCCGTGCATGATCGGGTCGGTCTTGTCGCGCCGGTTGCGGTTCTGCACGTCCATCCAACCCCGCGTCACCATGGTGCACGCGGTCGTGGGGCAGGTCTCGAGCCCGGCCGTGCCTTCGGCCGCGTAGTCGACCAGGTAGGCGGTGAGGTTCGCCGCGCTACGGTTGTCCACCGACGCCCGCAACCGAATTCTCGGCGTGCCACTCAGTCGGACGGGCCGAGTGAGCGGCTCCGACCGGTAGACCAGGCGCTGGCCGGTCGCGCCGTCCGGGGAGGCCATCAGCATCGGGATGCCGGGGCGGTTCTGCGTGCTGCCGACCTCGCGCCCCTCGTCGATGAAGGTCTGCTTCGCCTGCTGCGGCGCGACGACGTGCTCGGTGGTGAGACCGCCGGACTGGTCCGCCGCATCCGCTGTCAGGTTGACCCGGACGGGCTCCATGGTCGGGTCTGGCCAGTCGTCGTGGATCGTGTTGGCGTTGTTCTCACGCTGCACGACCGCAGGCGGCTCGTCCATGATCCCGTTGTCGACACCCCACAGCCAGTGGTCGAACCAGCGGTGGACGGTCTGCTGGTAGGTCCACGTCTGCCCGCTGGGCAGCGTGTAGCTCGAGGTCGCGGCCGGAGCGCCGTGGCCTCCATTGTGCAGCCAGATCTTGCGCGGGATCTTGTAGTGGGTCAGCTCGTCCCACCACTGGCCCCACTGTGACGGCTTGACGTTCCAGTCGTTGCGACCGTCGACAACGAACACGCTCGCCTTGATGTGCTTGGCCTTGGGCAGGTAGTTGCGCGCGTCCCAGAAGGCGTTGTAGTCACCGGTGATGCGGTCCTGCACCTCGGTCATCGCAGCCATCTCATCGGCGCAGTCACCCTGGGCGCGCGCCTGGCCCGCCACGAATCCGAACAGGACGTCCGCGTCCTCGCCCTGGAACGTGCCGGGCGCGACGACCAGACCGTTCTCGCGGTAGTAGTTGTACCAGTCGCTGATCGCGACGATCGGCACGATCGTCTTGAGGCCGTCGACACCGGTCGTCGCCACCTGGTTGGGGATGGTGCCGTTGTATGATCCGCCGGTCATGCCGACGTCACCGGTGGTCCAGTCGGCGAACACCTCGTTGCCGCCGACCCTGGCGTCGTACGCGCGGGCGCGCCCGTTGAGCCAGTCAATGATGGTCTTGGCGCTCTCCGTCTCTGCGTAGTCGCCGATCGTCGGGCAGCCGTCGGACTGCGCGGTGCCGACGCTCTGCGCGATCACGACGCCATAGCCGCGGGGAACATAGTAGTTGTCGAGGTTGGTCGGGAGGTCTGCCCGCGACCCGCGCGCGACTTCCGCGGCGTGGCGGATGTACGACTGCGGCAGCTCGTCGATGGTTCGGTAGTCGTCGTGGTATGGCACCGCACCCCAGGTGCCGGAGCGGTACGGGCTCGCTTCCATGACCACCGGGACCTTCAACCCGGCGGTTTCCGTCTCCCTCGGGCGTGACACCTGGAACATGACGCGATCCGGTACCCCGTTGCTGTCGGTATCGAGCGACGTCTCGACCCACAGGGTCTGCTCGATGGCGTCGTTGAAGTCGTAGATCGGCTGGGTGACGCCGTTCTCCACCACGATGCCCGGGGGAGTCGACTGTGCTGCCGCCGACGTTATCGGCGAGATCAGCGCGACCGCGCACAGCACAACCGTCGGCCAGGCGAGCAAACGCTGCGGTGAGCTCACTATGCTGCCTCCCTCCCCGGACGTGGGCATCGGAAACGGTACCACGGACGGGCGCGGTTCAAAGCAGAATGGCCAACCCACAGTGCATTTCTTATGAAAGGTCGCGGGCAATATTCAGCTCGCGACACGCTTTGCACGGGTGACGAGCGGCCCCCGCTTCGACCCCAGGAGTGGGCTGCGGGGCGGGAGGCCCGCAGATCCAGTTTCCGCTCAGCCCTGGTCGGCCCACAGGCGTGGCCGGGGTGGTGTCGCGGACGGCACGTTGCGGTCGCTGGTGGCCGTTTGCACGGGCTAGACTCCGACGCGGCGGTCAGCATCACGGTTGCGAGCCGCGGCGTTCGCGCCGGATCCCCCTCGAGATCGCTGACGCCCTTGGCTCAGCCCTGTGCGCTCCGCAAGCGCTTCCTGCGTCAGGCCCATCGCCAATCGGTAGCCCCTCAACCGCGCCGAAGGTGCTCTTCTCCGTGCTCCTCATCGGATTACCGGACGTGACTGGACGCTCCTGAAAGTCTGGCTAGTTGGGAAAGACTCATTTACTCGCCGGTGGTCGCTGTCGCGCGCGCACTCTGGTGGGGAAAGTCCCGGATGGGAAGTCGTTAGGGCAGGGTCATTGTGGGCCTAGGGGGATGGTATTCGAACCCGCTCGACCTACGTGACCTGGTTCGGGGGCATTGGCCTGGTACCTAAACGCCCGCGGCGCTCCGGCGTCCTCCGTCGTTGGCCCGGTGGCGAGGCTCGCGGATCTCTCGGTCCGTTTCCAGTGCCGCTTCCGGCGAGTCACACTCACCGATGCTCGGCCCCGTGCGTGCCTGAGCATCTAAGCCGATAGTGCTGTCGGGGTCCTTGCCCTCCGCTACTCATTCGCCGACGAACTCGAGGCGCTTAGCCAAATGCTCGTCGGGTGCGCAGGCGCAGCGTCGGGAGCCAATGATCAGGCCCTACGGCGTTCAGTTGACCGCAGCGTCTCGGAAGACACAGAATCAGCTTAGTGTACGCGCTCGCTCTTCTACCCCGAAGGAGGCGGCATGGCCTGGAACATCAAAGGGACTTATATCGAGACGTGCTCCTGCGACTTCTTCTGTCCCTGCAACTTCTCGCTCGACACGGGCGCCGACTACGACTACTGCCGTGTCTCGCTCGTCTTCAACCTGACCGAGGGGAACGTTGACGGAACGGATGTCGGCGGTCTCGCAGTGGCCGCGATCGCGGACACCCCGAAGGTCATGACCGACGGAAATTGGCGCCTTGGCGTGTTCATCGATGAGAGGGTGACCGACGACCAGGCTGAGAAGCTCCTGGGCGTCTTCAGCGGGCAGCTCGGCGGACCGATGGAGGGAATCGTGCCGTTGGTGGGCGAGAACCTCGGCGTCGAGCGGGCACACTTCGAGATTGACGAGGACGGCCTCCGCCACAGCGTGAAGGTCGGCGACGCGATCGAGTTCGAGATCGAGGACGTGGTGCCGTTCGGCATCGAGACCGGCGAACCGGCGCGGATCGCCGGTATCTTCCATCCGGTCGCCTCGGACTTTACGGTGTCAAAGGCAACGCGATCGCGGATCAACGCCTTCGGCATCGAGTATCAGGGCAAGTCCGGGCTCTCCAAGTCCGAGTTCTCTTGGTCCGCGTGAGCAGATGATCGGCTCGGCACACGAGCGTCGCGCGGCTGCCGCAGGGCTGGCGCCAGCGTTCGCTGCCGCGCGTGCCAGGCTCGGCCTCGTCGCTCTGCTCTTTGCTCTCGCCGCCCTCGCGTGGTGGTTCACAGTAGACCGGATGCGCGGCATGGACGAGGGGCCCGGAACGGATCTCGGAACCCTTGGCTGGTTCCTTAGCCTGTGGGTTGTGATGATGGCCGCGATGATGTTCCCATCCGTCTCGCCGACGGTGGCGCTCTATTCCCGCATGACGCGACGACGGGCACCGCTCGCACCGCTCGTCTTCGCCTCCGGCTACCTGCTCACATGGAGCGGCGCAGGCCTCCTCGCCTTCGGGATCTCGGCCCTCGGCGGCAACCTTCTCGGCGAAGAGCTTGCCTGGAACAGGGCAGGACGCTGGGTTGTCGGCGCAACCCTCCTCGCCGCCGCCCTCTACGAGCTCACCCCACTCAAGGATGTCTGCCTCGGCAAGTGCAGGAGTCCGCTGGGTTTCCTACTGGGTTCTTGGCGCGGGGGCCTCTTGGGAGCGCTGCAGATGGGGACGCGCCACGGCGCTTGGTGCGTCGGCTGCTGCTGGGCGCTGATGGCCTCACTCTTCGCGCTTGGCGTGATGAGCATCGCCTGGATGGTGTTGGTGGCTGCGCTGATCGCCGCCGAGAAAACGCTCCCTTGGCGTCGTACCGTGACGTACGCAACGGCGGCCATCCTCCTTCTTCTCGGGGTGTTGGTGGTCGCGGCAGCCGACGTGATCCCCGCTTTCACCGTCCCCGGCGCCAGCTCCATGAACTAGGAACGGGCTTCGAGTCCCTCTTCCGGACGGAGTATGCGTCGCCGCCAGGCGTCCCAGATGCAGACCAGATGCAGAAACCAGATGCAGAAAAGTTCATTGGGACGAGCAAATCCGGGCAGGATATGAAGACAGCTTCGATTGGCTGAAGACCGCTTCTGACCAGGGGAAACGCTCGTGGGCCCAGATGGATTTGAACCATCGACTCACCCTTATCAGATGTGCGAGACCATCCGGACAGTGAGGCTTGTGAATGACCAAATTGTCGCTTGCCACTAAGTAGGGACCAAAATGACCAAATCAGGACGGTTGGAGCAAGTCGGAGCCTGTTTCGTTGGGTCAACGCAGGCCGGATGAGATCGGGCTTGAACAGAGAGTTGCAGGGGGGATTCC
>WHSV01000133.1 GCA_009379915.1 Actinomycetota bacterium
ACCAAGATACCGGGAAACGACCTCTGGCCCCCTCCTGGTCGCCAGACGGGACGCAGATTGGCTCACGCGAAAGCGCAGTTCAGAAGGCCACGATCCTATTTTCGTACCCCCCAGCCACCCCGGCTTGGTGACAAACTCCGAGCTATCGGGACCTGGTCCTCCGGAAGGATCCATCGGGGCAATCTCCGAAAGCCTCAATCCGGGAGTGTTTCATCACAGGCACCGACTAGGTCACCGTCAGGCGACCCCGCTCAGCGTGCAACAGAAGGCAGTTGTCGCGCCCCGCCTCGTGACCGCGGCGCAGCGTCTCCGGACGGGAGCGGGCCTTCATGAGTGATCTAGCGTCCACTTTCACGAGCAGGCATTTGCTCTGCTCAGACCGCACTGCATGATTGGGTTTTTGTACCCCACAGCTCGTTGCCGCTGTCTACGGCGCCCCGGAGGGGCTGCGCACACTGGGTGGTTGATCCCCCGCTCCATCACGACATCACTCAACATCTAATAGGGAGCTAACTGCTCCTCGGTGGGCTCCGCTCAGCAGTACCAGGGCTCGGTGAGATAGGGAATCGTGGCGCGCTCTTGCACCCTCTCCTGCGACCGGTAGACGCCGTTCTGTGGTCCGGACGACCCCGCCCCGCGCCGCGCGACGCTAAGGCGCGCCGGGCCCTGTTCGAGTGCCCCGCCGGCAAGCGCCCACACCTGCTGGAAGATCTCGTGGCGCCCCGCATCGGGGTTTGCGACGAAATCCATCACCCGTTGCTGGAGCCGGTCGACCCTCGGGTCCTCGTGGGCCCACGTCCAGCACAGCGCAGCTTCGTCGAAGTCGCCCACGATGTCCTGAACCTCTTCGAGCTCGAGCAGCCTCGAGCCCTCGGGTATGAGCAGCCGTATCCCGTACTGCACCGGCGAGACGTTGGCGACGAGGTCGAGGTCCCAGATTGCAGACAGTAGATCGACGTAACCCTCAAGTGAAATCCACGGCGTGAACGCAACGAACGTCGGGTTGAGTGTCAGCCCGACGTCCTTGCAGAGTGAGGCGGCGCGCCGGAAGTCCTCTTTGGAGTGGTGCTTGTCGAAGATGGCGAGGACGCGATCGTCGACGCTTTCGACCGCGCTTGTGACGAACAAACACCCCGTTTCTTTGAGTTGTGGTGCGAGACCGGCGTGCTTCAGCAGGTGCTCGATCTTAATCGTGACGTCGTAGGTGAGCGCCGGCCAGCGCTCGTGCATGGACTTCGTAACCTCGACGGCATGGCGCGGTGCGTTTAAGAAGTCGGGGTCGCCGAAGGTGATATGACGCGCGCCGGCCTTCACTTGCTGCGCGACGTCCTCCAACACCACGTCCCTGGATACCACACGGAACTTGCCTCCGTATACGGGAACCACCGGGCAATGGCTGCAGAGATGTTTGCAGCCGCGTGTCGCCTCCGTGTAGCCGACCTTGCGAATGTCGCCCGGCCCCACGTGCAGGTGCGCGTACTCCTCGAGCGGGGGGAGACCACTGCGATCAGGGATCACGAACTTCTGACGGTCGAGGGAGACGACAGTTTCGTGCGCGTGCGTTTCGCCCCCTTCCGACAGCCGCTTCACGAGCGCGACGAGCGGCGCCTCGAACTCGCCCCCGATGATCGAATGCGCGCCGAGCTTGCGCAGGAAGTGCTCGTTCATCGGCGCGTACAGCCCATAGAAACAGTAGTGCGCGCCGAGGTTGAGGGCGCGCACCTTGCGAAACACTTCGACGGCGAGGCGCGTTGCCGTGTGCATCGGAACGTAGAAGGCGACCAGGTCGGCCGCGGTGATCGTCTCCGCTTCGAGGGACTGCACCGCGAGGTCGAGGCAAGTCACGGTGGTGCCCTCGCGCTCGAGCCATGCGGCCGGCGACGCCAGCCCAAACGGCTGGCGCCCGAGCTCGTAGGTGGAGACTAGAACGACCTTCATTTCGGCGCTCCGTCGATCTCTATCTGGAGTAGACCGTGAGCGGTGCGCAGGGCACCCTCGACCTCCTCGGGGCTTTCGCGCCTCGCGAACAAGAACCCCAGATAGCGGTCGCCCTCCGGGAGCGGCGTGACCGGACGCCCCCGGCCGATTGTGATGTCCAGCCCCGCGATCCCGGGCACGGCGCGCGCCGCCTCCTGCCCGCCGACCCTTAGCAAGACGCCGGCTGCCGTTATCGGAATCATCATCACGCCGGAGGCGGCCCACTCCCTGCCGCGCTCCCGCAGGGGGAGCCCGAGCGCGTGGCGGAGGATGAGCTCCTCGAGCGTCGCGCCGAAGCCGAACCGCAACGAGCGCGAGCACAGCCCGCCGATCGAGCGCGCGGCGATCTCAAGCATCCACACGTCGCCATCGTCGACTCGCAGCTCAGCGTGTACCGGCCCCTCCGTGAGGCCGATCGCGGCGATCGCTCGGTTGGTGACTTCCTTGATCGCGCCCTGGGTCGCATCGGCCAGGCGCGACGGCGTGACGTAGATCGTCTCCTCGAAGAAGGGGCCCTCGAGAGGGTCGGGCTTGTCGAACAGCGCAAGGATCTCGAGATCCCCGCCCCGAAGCATCCCCTCGACGGCGACTTCCTTGCCGGGCACGTAGCTCTCGATTAGTAGCGGCGCGCCGGAACCTGCACCCGTCTTCTCGCAGATCGAGCGCGCCCTTTTGGCGGCGAGCACGGCCGACTCGGCGTCGTCCGCCCGGATCACCCCCCGGCTGGCGGACAGCGACACCGGCTTGACCACGACCGGATAGCCGACCTCCGCGCAGAGCGCGGCGACGTCCGCTCCCGATTCGGCCCGTCTGTAGCGAGGCTGCGGAATGGCGCCCGCCTCGAGCGCCCGGCGCAGCGCCGCCTTGTCCCGGGTCGCCTCCGCGGCGCCGAGAGGGTTGTGGGGCAGCCCGAGGCGCTCAGCAGCAAGGGTCGCCATGAGCACGCCCTGATCGTCGGTGGCCACAACGGCGTCGAGCGGCGCCTGCTCGGAGTAGGCGACGATCGCCTCGGCGCCGGCCTCGGGCACCTCGAAATCGACAAGGACGGGCCCGTCCTGCATCGCTGGGGCGATCGCAAAGCGGCGGTTCGAGCCGACCACGACATCGGCGCCGAGAGCACGGGCCGCGTCGAGGAAGTCGGCGGCCCTGTAGGTCTCCGTGGGCAGCAGCAAGAGCACGCGGGGTCGCCTCGATGGGACCGCGGAGCGAAGTCTTGCCATTCCTCTATCATGACGTGAAGCGTCTATGACGGGGACCAGACCAAGGGAGGCTCCCACGACGGTGAAGGCACCTTTGTGAAAGGGCCTTTCGGCTTCGGGCAGCGCAAATCCGCTGAAGAGGCGCCTGTGTCTCAGGTGCCGCTGGTCAGGATCACCGAGCCGGCCTCATCCGTCGTCCTCCAGATCCGCGCGCGTGACCCCGAGCCCGAGCGCCTCGCCCTCTGGCTCGAGATAACCGGCAGCCGGGGCCCGGAGTACAGCTACGAGATGTACCTCCTGCCGCTGGACGAGGCGTCGGAGGAAGATGCCGTCGTGCACCACGACGACCTCCCGATCGTCGTGACCGCCTCGAGCATCGACAAGGTGCGAGACGCCACGATCGATTTCCAGGGCGACCTCTACGAGGGCGGCGGGCTCCTGCTCGACAACCCCAACAAAGAGGGCGCGCCGATGGGCATGCTCCCGATCATGCCGACCCCCGCTCCGGCGCGCGCGAGCCCGGCCGTCGGCACCGCCCCGCCGGCGGACCTCTCGGGCGACGTCGCGCAGCGTGTCGCTCAGGTGCTCAACCAATCGATCAACCCGCAGATCGCAGCTCACGGTGGGCGCGCCGACCTCGTTGCCGTGGAGGACGACGTTGCGTACCTGCGGCTGTCCGGGGGGTGCCAGGGCTGCGGCATGGCGACCGTGACGCTCAGCCAGGGCATCGAGGTGGCCATCACCGAGGCCGTGCCCGAGATCAACCGCGTCGTCGACGTCACCGATCACGCCTCTGGGACCAACCCGTACTTCGAGGCGGCGAAGCAGTAGCCGTCTCCTTCTCGGGGGGCGGGCTCGTCGATCCGAAACGGGGTTCGAGCACCTGATTCCGGCCGGTAGGCGTACGCCACCCCGCTCCTGAAAGGCTACGGCGTGTCACTCAAGGTCCCAGGGAGAATGAGAGGTGTCACAGCGCTTCGTTAGGTTGGAGACATGTCAGGACGGAAGTCGAGAGCCGACAAAGCTCGCAATAACAAGCAACAATCCCGCAAGAACGACCGCCGCAAGAGTTCGCGCGCGGAGCGCTCTTCCGCAAGACCAACAGTTGTAAAAGCTCTCGCTGACAACACTCAGGGGATGAAGGAGGAGACTGGTGCAGGTCGTGCACGACGGCATACCGGGGTGAAGGGTGCACAAACTCAGTTCCGTCATGCTGCCGCCTCATAGTATTCGTGCAGCAGCCCGCCAAGTCGATCTCGCACAACCGCTGCGTCAACGGGAAGCGGCGTCCTCTCGAACTTTTCGTGCTCCGGCGGTTGAAGCCGCAGCGCACGGTGAGGTCGCTGTTGGTTGTAATGGCGAACGTAGATCTTGAGAACGCGCTCGAGGTGACGACGGGAGAAGATGAGCAGCCAGTCGAGGCACTCGGTCCTGACGGTTCGGATCCATCGCTCACAGAACGCATTGGCACGAGGTGCCCTGACGGGAGTGCGAACCGCTTGCAGCCCCTCGGCTGCGAACACGTCATCGAAAGGGCCGCAGAACTTGGCGTCGCGGTCATGGATGAGAAACCGCAACGGCTCTTCTCGTTCGTCGAGGTGGAACGTGAAGTTCCTCGCCTGCTGGACCACCCAGGCTCCGTGGGGGTTGCTCGTGCAACCGGCGAGGTGGACACGCCTTGTAGCGAACTCGATGAATACCAGCACGTAGATGCGCTTGAGCCACACGGTTTCAACGGTGAAGAAATCACACGCCACCATGCTCGTAGCCTGCTGGGCGAGGAACTGTCGCCAGGTGCTGCCGCCTCGGCGGGGCGCCGGCCCGAGGCCGCGACGGGCGAGCAGCTTTCTGATCGCCGTGGCCGACACCCTGATTCCGAGCTTTTGAAGTTCGCCCTGGATGCGTTTGTAGCCCCATCTCGGGTTCTCTCTTGCCAGGCGCAGGATCAGTACCTGTAGCTCCGCCGGCAGCGGCGGCCTGCCCGGCCGGCGCCTGCTGTAGCGCGCCCACTTCGAGCGAACCAGCTCCCGGTGCCAGCGCAGCAGCGTCCTTGGGGTCACGAGGAAACGCTCCCAGCGAGCCCGTGGCAGCCGTCGAGCCGCGGCGGCAAGAAATACCCGATCGGAAGGTCGAAAGCGGGGCTGTTTGACCTGTCGCCCAAGGACATTCAGTTGATGTCGGAGCACGACTATCTCGAGATCCCTTCCGGCCTCGCCCCGGCTCCCCTGAACGAGCA
>WHSV01000134.1 GCA_009379915.1 Actinomycetota bacterium
GCGCAGGAGCAACTCGTGGGTGACCGCGGCAGTCACTCCGCTTTATCCGGTAGGGCGCCCAGGACTCGCAGCCCGTTCAACGCGACGAGCATCGTCGACCCCTCGTGACCGACCACACCCAGTGGAAGAGGCAGTCGGCCGGCGAGATCGAGGGTCACCAGGAGTGTGATCATCGCGAATGCAAACACGAGGTTGTGCCGAACGAGCCGGTTCGCGCGGCGACTGACTTTCATAAGCCCCGGGAGGAGTTCGATTGAGTCGTTAACCAAGACGATATCTGCTGTCTCCAGCGCGATGTCGGTCCCGCGATGTCCCATAGCGATGCCGAGATTCGCAGCCGCCAGAGCAGGAGCGTCGTTGACGCCATCACCCACGAGCATCACTTTGCGACCCGAGCGCTGCAGCTCTCGGACCAGGTCGACCTTCTCGGTCGGGAGGATCTCGGCGAAGACGCGGTCGACATCGCACTGCTTCGCGACTCGTTCTGCTGCGGCAGCGTTGTCGCCGGTGAGCATGATGATCTCCTTGGCGCCCTGCCTCCTGAGTGCAGCCACCGTCCGGGGGCGCGGAGGCACGAACCTCGTCATGCACCGAGATAGTTCCCGCAAGGGGGCCGTTGACCTCGATCCAAACGGTCGTGGCGCCGTCTTCCACATCCCCTGCGACTCGGCGCGCAGCTTCGGGACGAGCCAGGAGCTTGTCGTTGCCGGCCCTGACGGCAGCGCCTTCCACGACGGCTTCGACCCCACGCCCCGGCACGGAACGGAACTCTGCAGGGGGGAGCGAAAGCCCCTGAGCGTTCGCTTCTCGCACGATGCACCGACCGATTGGATGCTCGGAGTTCTTCTCCGCCGCCGCTGCGAGCGCCAGAAGCAGATCATCAGTCATCCCGTCGATGGGTTGAACCTTGCTCACGACCGGCGTGCCATGCGTTAACGTGCCCGTTCTTGTCGAACGCCACCGCGTCCAAGGAAGCGAGCTGTTCCATAGCGACGCCCCCCTTGATGAGCACGCCACGACGCGTAGAAGCTGCGATTGCGGATAGCAGGGGGGGCATCGTCGACAGGACGACAGCGCAGGGAGAGACGATCATGAACGTCATCGCTCGCAGCAGTGTCTCCTGGAAACTCCACCCGAGCAGCGCCGGGGGAATCGCAAGGAACGCGATCGTAAACATGACAACCCCGACCGGGTACCGCTGCTCGATGCTCTCGATGAAGAGTTGCGTCTTGGCCTTTGACGCTGTCGCCTCTTCGACGAGTTGCGCGACGCGCGCGATCACGCTCTCGGAGGCAGGACGCGTGATCTCGACTCTGAGTGCGCCGGCTCCATTGATGCTTCCGGCGAAGACCCCATCGCCCGTGCCCCTCGAAACGGGCAGTGGCTCTCCCGTTATCGACGCCCGATCAACGTCGGACTCGCCATCGACGACCTCGCCGTCTCCCGGGATCCGATCTCCCGGCCGGATCAGAACGATGTGTCCGGGTCGAAGGATGGACGCCTCGATGATCTCCTCGCGACCATCGTCGTGGACAAGGGTCGCTTTCTCGGGAGCAAGGCGCATCAGCGCCCGCACGCCGGCATCAAGGACTTGGCCGAGATCGCCGAGGCGAGTCCAACGGCCGTTTCACAGCATCTCGCCAAGCTCCGGCTCGCTCGACTTGTGAAGAGCCGGAAGTCGGGGACCTACGTCTATTACACGACCGAAGATGTCCACGTGCACCGTCTCCTCGAGCAGGCACTGTTCCACGCTCACCATGCGACGGGACGTTCTGCGCACCACGAGCAAGAGAAAACAGGACGTGGTGACGGTCGGGCCTCGAAACGTCCTGGCGGCCGAACAGCCAGGGTCAGCAAACAGTCCGGGTGAAAAGATGCCGGTCGACGGCGCCGTAATCGAGGGGGCTAGCGCGGTCGACGAATCCATGCTCACCGGCGAAAGCGCCCCGTAAAGTGGAGCCCTGATCCTTTCGGCGTCTGCAACGACACCTTCCTCGCCAAGGGCCTTGGTCCATCAATCGGACAAGATACGCGCTTCCTCTTCCGATAGTTTCGGAACTTCCTCGAGGCCAAACCAGCGATCAACATTGGGTCGCGATCCGGCCCCTCCTCTCGCCTAGGCCCGGTTCGCGTCAACGGATTTCACATCCGTTGGTCGCCCTGTGACGAGGGAGGACGCGGCTGTTGCCAACGGAGTGCCAACGCTAGGGCAGGTGTTCAGATGGTCTCGAACCACGCCCGACCGTAGCCCTCCCCCGCCCACTAGTTGTTCAAGCGGGGGCCTCTTCGAGAACTTCTCTGGTCGACGAAGGCCGCGCTTGGTCCTGCCCGCATTGGGCAACTCATCACCGCGCGTTGGGCCCTGATCGCTCTCCAACCGGAACCGAAAACGATGGCTTCGTGATGGCAACCGGTTCGGTCCAAGCTCTGCCGCCCCCGACGGTAGCGGGGGAAAGCCGGTGGAACGCGTGGCGGCGACCGGCTCGTACGCCGTTCGCGATGACGACGACCTCCGATGATCCGGTTGATCTCGTCTTGCTCGACCTGGGGCTTCCGGGCATCGACGGAAACGACGTCATCGAGCGCGTGCGTAGCTGGCATACGCACGCGACCTTGGCTCCCGCCGCCGGCATGCATCCGAAGGTCGTCAGCGAACGCCTCTGCCATTCCACGGTCGCCTTCACGATGGACTTCTACAGCCACGCAATCCCATCGATCGAAGCCGAGGCCGCCGAGACGATCGCCAACCTCGTCCGGGGCGCCAATAGGTGAATCCAAGGCGGCTATGGCGTCGCATCCAACAGGGCCACGTCAACAACATCGATTTCAATGACTTCGTAAGGCTTGTTGAGGCTTTTGGCTTTGAGTTCGTCCGCCAACGAGGCACCAGCCACCGGATCTACACGCGGGACGACATTCAGCAACCCTTGCCCGTCCAGCCGCAGAGAAACGGCTCAGCTAAGCCCTACCAGGTGCGGCAACTCAAAGACCTCGTGAAGGACTACGATTTGAGTCTGGAGGGAGAGGCGATGTCTGATTACGCGATCAACATCTTCTGGTCCGACGAGGACGGTGAATACATCGCCATCGTTCCTGACCTTCGAGGTTGTTCCGCCTCTGGAGCTACGCCGGAAGAGGCACTTCGAGAGGTTCAGATCGCCAAGGATCTGTGGCTGGAAGTGGCTCGGGAACGGGACTATGAGGTTCCGGAACCACGCTGGCGTCCCGACGAGCCAGCCAAAGCCGCTGGCTGAGAGCATGGAGATCGACGTCCTCGTCCACCGCGACCGAGAGACGCATACCTACTGGGCGGAGACTCCTCGGCTCCCTGGCTGTTTCGCGGTGGGAAGGACGCGCTCAGAGCTCAATGCGTCTCTAGAGGAGGCGGTCGCCCTCTACCTTAAAGATGCGCAGCTTCCTGACCTGCTCGTGAATGACCGGATCTTCTCCGTAGATCGGTATCGCTGGTCCCCTGGCGGAGGTCTCAGCGCTGTCTAGCCCGGACTCGTCTGAGTTCCTTGTCGAGGTCAGCTACGACCACGAAGCCGGTCTGTGGTTCTACGAGTTCGATGCTCTGAACATCATCGGCACCGGCTGCCTCTCGAAGAAGATGCCGAGCGCTACGCCCAAGAGTCGATCGCCTTCGCTCTGGAGGAGTTCGAAGATCCGTCGCTAGCAAATCGCTGGCAAATCGCTGGTCCGGCGCGGACCCCAGAAAAAGTGGCTCCTCACGCAAATTTGTGCGCGGTCTGAGGTAACTCCAGCCCTCCCAGACAGTGAAGCATCGCCAGCGTGAAGGCTCTCTCCGTGCGGAACCCTCGGGCGCGGTGGCTGATCGCCTTCGCGTTGTTGTTCATGGCCTCGACGAGCCCGTTGTCGATGCGGCAGTCGAAGTAGGCGAGGATCCCGTCTTGGTGCTTTCGCAGCATCCAGGCGAAGTCCCGCAGCGGTTTTGAGCCGGGAGTGCGTCGCCCACCAGAACCAGCGATCGAGGAAGCGCTTCGCCCACCCCTTGCGGGTGTAGGTCCACAGGTGCGCGAACAGCTCCTTCAGCAAGTAGGCGCGCACGGTCTTGAGGTTCATGTGCTCGAGGTCTGAGAGGCGAGTCCGCTGCAGCTCGGTGAGGTTCTCGGGGTTCTTCAGCCAGATGTAGCGGGTCCCCTTCAAGAGCTCCGGTGACGCGTCCCGCAGGGCCCGCTGCTCCATCTTTCGCACGTCGTTGACCGCCCTCAGCAGGTGGCGGACGATGTGGAACTTGTCGAACACGAGCGTCGCCTGCGGCGCCTTGTCCTTGATGACGTCGATGTAGTTGGCCCACATGTCGCAGCAGATCCCTTCCAGGGCGGCGGTCCCCTCCTCGCCGAGCCATGCGAAGAAGGCCTCGAGGGTGTCCTTGCTGCGACCCTCGGCCGACCAGATCAGCTCCTGGTCTCGAGGTCGTAGACGTTGGTGTGGTAGATGTGCCCGCGCCTGCGCGACAGCTCGTCGATGCCGATGAGGGTCACCCTCGAATAGTCCTTGCGGGCGCGCCCGTAGGCGACGGCGCGGTCGACCGCCTCGACCACCGTCGACCACGACACCCCGAACAGCGACGCGACGACGTCCCACGCGAGAAGGCGCGACCACGTCGCCAAGACCACGATCAGGGGCTCGGAGATAGGCGACTTGCCGGCGCTCCACGGGATCGCCTCGACCTTGATCGCCTCGCAGCAGGAACACGCCACCCGGCAGGGGCGGTATCGGAGCTCGACCGCGATGCCCCACAGCGGGACGTGCCGCCAGCTGCGTTCCGGGAGCCGGTCTCTGACCTTGTCGTACGTGCCGCACACCGAGCACGGCGGCCAGCGCCGGCGGATCCAGTCGAGATGGACGATCACCCGGCCGCCGGAATCGACGACCTTGGTGACCTTGTGATGCTTGAGCCCGAGCGTTGTTCGTACGAGACTGGCTACCGACACGTGCCCCTCCTGGAGTCTCTTCCACCTTTGTCAAGGACAAAGAGACCCGAAGGGGCACGTTGTCTTAGGGATTTCGGATCAGATCAAGCAGCCCTCGGTGCACGAATTCTCCAGAGGACCCGAAAAAGTAAAGGCCCTGTTACCAGGGCCTTGGTGGTTGCAGGGGCGGGATTTGAACCCGCGACCTCCGGATTTGAGACTGCTCCGAGAGTGATTTCGTCATTTCTCAACCTCTGCTATTGAGCGCGTCTTACCTGCTCAAGACCACCGTTACGGCCGCCCGCGCTTGCCGGCCTTTTTCATCGTTTGCGCCCTCGCGCGTCCAACGCGTGTCCCTCAAGAGCCCGAAGCGCCCGAAGCAACAGCTCGCGAAGCTGCTCGCGCTCCTCGGGGTTGAGTCCGGCGAGCAACTCATCGTTCGTACGCTTGGTTCTCCGGGCGA
>WHSV01000135.1 GCA_009379915.1 Actinomycetota bacterium
TTTTTAAAGCAGGCTTTGTGCGGGCAAGAACGCCTCGCCTAGCTCGAAGCCCTCTCCGGTGATTTCGAACTGCCGGATCGCCGGATCGTGTGCGCTTCCGCGAGTCTTCATGACCGTGACCGCTCGCTTCACCTGCGATTCTCCTCTGAGGAACTGGAGGAGGACGACGTTGTCGGAGAGATGCGAGATGCCATATTCGGAGAGACGCGTCACTCCGAACAGCTCAGGGACTTCCTGGGTCATTATCAGGCTTACTCCTTGGCGGGAGAGTCGCTGCAGGAGCGAGTAGTTGTACTCGCGGAATCGGATCTCATCCCCGGACGCGGCCCGTAGATCCCCCATGCTGTCGACCATCACGCGCCGAGCTCCGGTTCGGTCGACCGCCTCGAGCAGCTCGTACACCCACTCGTCGACATACATGTCGACCGGCGCCCTGTACATCACGTCGATGCCTGGATGGTCGAGGGACCAGCCGAACCCTTGAACGACCCGCTCTAACTGGGTTGGGTTCTCTTGGAAGGTTGCGATTAGTGCACGCTCCCCATGCTCGGCCCCGTTGAACACGAAATGGAGACCCATGAGCGTCTTGCCCGAACCCGACGGTCCGGCCACGAGCGTCGAAGCTCCCTGGAAGTAGCCTTCTTCGAGCATCCCGTCGAGAAGGGAGATCCCCGTGGAGATCCGGTCGCCATCCAGGCGGTAAGTGGGCTGTTCGGCAGGGTCCGCAAGCCGCGGGAAGACGTCGATGCCCCCCTCCGAGATCCGGTAAGCGTGTTTCCCTGACAGGAAGGTGCTGCCGCGCAGCTTTAGCACCTGAAGCACCCGTAGCTCCCGTTCCGCAGTCCGTTCCGTGGTCAGAGAAATGATGGCGTCAGCGACCGCGAACTCTGCCGCCTCAGAAAGTTCGTGGGCCCCGTACTCCCCGACCCAGAACGATGTGACGGGGAGGGCTGAGAGCCGACCCGCCAGATCGTGGAGGAATCGGCGGTAGTGGCCGCTGTTGTCGGCGTAGGGGTGTAGCGCCTTGAAGCTATCCACGACGAGGATGCTCGGCTGGCGCCGTTTCAACAGGTTGGTCACGTGCTCGAGCACTCCCGGGAGCCCGCCATCGTTCAGACGGCCGCCCACATCTTCGTAGAAGACAGAAGTGCCGACGGACTTGCTGTCGAAAAAGCTCAGACCCTGCCCGTACCGCAGGATCTTGGCGAGCGGTTCCGAGACCGTGGAAAGGTAGACACCGGGTCGCTCCTCCGTCGCGTTACCCAAAAGGTATTGCTGGGCAAGGATCGTCTTCCCGGAGCCCGGGAGGCCCATGATCATGTTCAGGCTGTTGCGCAGCAAGCCCCCCCCGAGGATGACGTCTAGACGCTCCGCCCCGCTCGACAGACGCTCCGTCATGATGTTGGCAGCTTGGTCCGTAGGTAGGCGCTGGTTCCCAAAAGGTCTCTCACCGTCGATACGAGCTGCAGCGGCTCGAACGGCTTCTGCAGAAAGGCGTCCGCTCCACTGTCCAACGCCTCATCTCTCGACTCAAGCGTGGAAACGGCCAGCACGGGCGAGTTGCTTTGCCCCTTGAGTGTTCGACACAGGCCATAACCGTCCCCCCCGGAGATGAGGAGGTCGACGATCGCGAGTTTCGGCGAAAGCTCCTCGAATCGCGTTCTCGCATCCGTGGCGTCAAGCACGATGAGCGTTTCGTAGCCCTCGGTCTTGAGGAAGTATTCGGCGAACTCGGCCGAGTAGGGGTCGCGTTCGGCGAGCAGGATCAGCAGGCGGACCTCGCTCTGGGGCTCAGTCAGGGGCACTCCCGCACCCTCGTCCAAGCGCTCGGCGAGGAGTCGATGCGCATCCCCAGACGGCATCCCTTGCTCCACCTTGGTGGCGAGGAATCGCAGTTGCTCGATCTGCCGCCGAGAGTACAGTCGGTGACCGCCCTCGCTTCGCTCAGGCGTCACCAAGCCGTAGCGGTCCTCCCAGTTACGAAGGGTTACCGTCCGAATTCCCAACATCCCAGCGACGGCGCCGATGCTGTAGACACCTTCGCCGGTCGCCTCCGACTTACTCATGGCCACGAATCATAACTTAATCGGCGTAGTCGGGGATGCTTTGACGAGGTAATGAGCAATCTGTGACCAGATTTTAGACTAAGGCGATTGGCCATAAGGCGCGAAACGGATATCCACAGTGAAGATACGAGGAAGTTTGTGGTTGACTACCTCGTCAAGGCCGGGTAGCGTATCCGCGACCTGTACGAGCCACCGGCGGCCGGAAGGAGAAGGAGCAGGTCATGGCGGCAGGCGGAGCGTGGCGACAAGATCTACTCACCGTGCGTCTCCTCGGGGACTCTGGCTCGCGGGTCGTGTGGCTCGAAGGCGAAGTAGATTTGTCAACGGTCGCGTCGCTGGTTGAGGCCCTCGACGTCGCCATCGCTGATCGTCCCGATCTCCTGCTCATAGACCTCCGGAATGTGAGCTTCCTAGACTCGACGGGGCTCAGGTCGCTGCTTGATGCCCAAGAGGCCTGCCGCGCCATCGATTGCCGATTGTTGCTGATGCGAGGGTCGCGTCCGGTCGAGCGACTGATGCAAATCGCTGGCGTCGACGGCTTCTTCGAATTCGTGAGCGGTCCGTCGGAGGTCGCCAGCCACTTGTGAACCCAGAACCCTATGGAGGATACGCTTTCGTCCAGCGGGCTCGAGAGCTCGCGAGAGCCGTAAGTCACCACCCTTCAGACCGATCTCACTCACATCCCGACCTCGAGGGTCCCGAGTGGAACCTTGACGTCCTCCGGCAAGCCTTCAACCGCTACGCCGTCCTCTACCGTTCGGGGATCATCGGCATCATCGCTGGAGAGGAAGATCGCATACTCGACGCCAACGATGCCTTCCTCGAGATCGTCGGCTACAGCAGGGCTGACTACGACTCCGAGGACATCCGGTGGATCGAGATGACGCCGGCCGAGTACCGCGAGCAAGACATTCAGACACTCGAGGGCATGTTCCGGCTGGGATACGCGGGCCCGGTCGAGAAGGAGTTCTTCCGGAAGGACGGAACCCGGGCCCCCGTCCTGGTCGGAGGAAGCATGCTGGAGGCCACGCCCTTTCAGTGGATCAGCTTCGTACTTGATCTAACGAAGAGGAAGCGGATAGAGCAGGCCCACCGCGATAGCGAGGAACGATACCGGCGCCTCTTCGAGGACATGTCGCACGGTGTCGTGTATCAGGACCTCAAGGGTCGACTCACGAGGGCCAACCCCGCCGCACAGCGAATGCTCGGCCTGACCCTTGATGAGCTCCAAGGGAGGACGTCCGTGGACCCCAGGTGGCGCGCCCTGAGAGAAGATGGGTCCGCCTTCCCCGGCCCGGACCATCCCGGGATGGTCGCCCTGAGGACCGGGGTCGAGGTGCGGAACGTCGTGATGGGGATCTTTCACTCCGAGGAGAAGAAACATCGGTGGCTTCTCATGAGCGCGTTCCCCGAGCGGGACGATGCCGGAGCCTTGCGCGGCGTCGTGAATATCTTCGAGGAGATCACCCACCGCAAGGGACTCGAGGATGAGCGTAACGAGCTCCTCCGACGTGAACGAGCGGCTAGAGCCGACGCTCAGCGGACAGCCGACAGCCTCCGCCGGATCCAAAGCATCACGGACGTATCCCTCAGCCACCTCCCCTTCGATGACTTCCTTCGAGAATTGCTCGAGAGGATGAGAGATGTCCTCTACGCTGACGCGGCCACCCTCTTTCTCGTAAGTTCGAGCGGCGAGCAGCTCGTCGCTCGTGCCTCCGTGGGGGTCGAAGAGGAGATCGGTTCGGGGCCCCTAACCCCACCCTCCGACAGCTCCGTCGAGACGATTGCATCCTCCGGGCGCCCCCTGATGGTCAACGACGCGACCATGTCTAAATTGGGCTCTGAAGCAGCGCGCCAGCCTGGGACGTCTGTGGCCGGAGTTCCTCTCAAGGTGAATGGCGCAACCATCGGCGTGATACGGGTCGCTTCATCCATGGGCAAGAGCTTTAGCCAGGAGGATGTGACCCTGCTCGAACTGGTTGCGTCCCGCGTCGCATCCGCCGTCCAGCGCGCCGAGATCAACGATGAGCGACAGCGGATGGGACGAGCCCTCCAGGAAAGTCTTCTTCCGAACGAGCTTTCCAAGATTCCCGGCATGGATGTCGCGGTCCGCTATGTAGCGGCCGCTTCCGGCAACCAGGTGGGAGGGGACTTCTACGACATCTTCGAGTTGCCGAGCGAAAGCTGGGCGGTGGCCATCGGAGACGTCGAGGGCAAAGGTCCTTCTGCGGCCGCCACTATGGGTATCGCTCGACATAGCTTGCGGGCAATCGGTCTCACACAGAGCCGTCCCAGCCGCATACTGACCACGCTAAACGATCTTCTCTTACGGAACGACCAGGCCCCAGGGCTCATCACCGCTTGCCTTCTTCGGATCCAACCGTTCGACTCGGGAGCCCGCGTGACTTTGGCCAGTGCGGGTCATCCTCTACCGCTCCACTTATCCGCTACCGGTCGGGTCGCGCCAGTGGGTAAGCCCGGCTCACTCCTCGGCATGTTCCCGGTGCGGTTGTCCGACACGGTGATCGACCTCGTCGTCGGCGACACTCTCGTTCTCTACACCGACGGTGTGGTGGAGGACCGCGGTGTGGCAGGAGTCGATGTCGATGAGCTCATGCTGCTTTTGCAGGACTCCCATTCACTGGAGCCGGAAGAGATCGCCGAGGACATCCGACGGCTAACCGAGGGCCGAACGCATGACGATCAAGCCTGGGTAGTGCTGCGCGTTAAGGGTGTGAAGTGAAACCCCGGCTCCCTGTGATCATTTGAGTGCGGGCGGGACCTGGTCACGAGGCGTCAGAACGGCAAGGCGCCGAGCTCACCAGGCCCTCGACCGCGGCCACCAGCTTCTTGTGAATGTCTTCGAGTGAGGCACTCACGAGCACTGACCCCCGAGACCGGCCTCGAGCAGCTCGAGCAGGCAACGCCGGCAAACTCCGTAAGCGGGCTGCAGCACCCGGCCGGCGATGATCGAGTCGAGCCACTCAGCGATCTGTCCCGGCTCCAGGATGGTGTGGGTGCGTCCGTCGCGCCGGTCGGTGAAGCGGATCCGGTAGACATCGGTCGGCGAGGCGCTTGAGCTCCCCCGGTGACCTTGACCAGTGGCTCGTCGTACGGCAGCAGCGCCAACTTACGGGCGGCGTTGTGATTCAACGGCATGGCGGCCTCCTGAGGCTCGGTGATGTGACGCCTTGCGCCCGAGCACCGCACCCGAGCACCGCATAAGGGCGCGCCGAAAAGGTGTCCGAGCGCAGGGAGAATCGCCGAGGAACGAGAGCGAGCGGAGCGAGCGAGTACCACAGG
>WHSV01000136.1:0-2982 GCA_009379915.1 Actinomycetota bacterium
GACTTCAACCCCCAGGCGGAAAAAAGTCAAGCAAAATCGAAACGGTGTTCTGTCGAGTGAGCGCAATGACAATTCAGATGTCTATTGCCAATTCGGACCTATCGAGCAAACGTCGAAACCGAGGCAACGCAGAGCAGTCAGACCTAAGCGGAGGGTCTCCACTCGTCGCGCATCTCGAGCATGCCGGCCTCGACTCGGTGGCTGAGCGCACGATGCTGCTCTCCCGGTTGGGGGTGAATCGGTGCGCCGAATCGGACCGCTACGGGATGTTTGCGGGGCCAACCCCTTCCGACCGGCATGGCCTCGTAGGTTCCGCTCACGTAGATCGGCACGATGGGAAGGTCGTTGGCGATAGCCATGAACGCGGCTCCCGGCTTCAAACGGGCAAGCTGACCGTCGCGCGACCGGGTTCCCTCGGGATACAGGAGAAGGTTCCACCGGTCCTTCACGAGCCTGTCGATCCGGTCGGACGTCGTCTTGGAGACTCCCCCCTTGCGTTCGATCGGAACGGTTGCAAACGACAGAGTCACAAGTCCTGCAATGACACGATTCTGATAGAAGTAGTCGGCCGCCGCGATCGTTGCCGTGTGTTGACGCCAAGGTCGCGGTAGTGCCCGAAGGATGCTCGGAGTGTCCAAGTGGCTCGAGTGGTTGGCCACGAAGATCACCGGTGGCTTGAGCGCGTCGAACAGGCCCCCGCCGAGGGTGATGGGTTTCGTGTAGTGATCGATAAGGGGGCCGAGCGTGTAGTTGACGATGATCTCGCGCGCCACGCCGGCTGCGGGTGTTCTTGCCCACGACGTGTCGAACTGCTCGCCCTTACGTCCCATGTCTTGACCCTCACTCGTTGTGGTACTACCGCTCACCCGCCAGGCAGTGTACTCCCCAGTTCTAGACAACCAAAGCCCTTACGCGTTGGAGCCGGCCCCCGTCTTTCGAGGTCTGCGGCGATCGGGAATCAGCGGTTTGACACTCGCCACGAGCTCGGCGATGCGGTTCGTGATGTCGTCACCTGTGGAGGCCCAGTCCTCCGCGCGATCCGGGTCCCCCCGGTACACCACCGGCTCACCGAAGCGAACGGCAAGCTCCTGGTTGAACTTCCAATTGGACCTGAAGTTCTTCGGCCACACGTTCGCCGTCCCCCAGACGCCGCAGGGAATCACCGGCACCTCCGAGCGCAGCGCCAACCGAGGAGTGCCCGTCTTCGACGGCATGGGTCTTAGATCGGGGTCGGGGGTCACGGTACCCTCCGGAAAGATGCACACGACCTCTCCCCTCTGGAGTGCCTCGAATGCATGCTGAAGTGCCTGAGCGGCATTGCGAGTCCCGCGTTGCACCTCGATCTGGCCGCAACCGCGGAGAATCCAACCGATCTTCGGATCGTTCATGAGCTCGGACTTGGCTAGAAAGCGCGGGCGACGGCCGGCCCTGACCACGCCGTACGCGACCGCGAGAGGGTCGAGATACGCGATGTGGTTGGTGGCGACGATCGCGGGGCCTTGGGCCGGAATGTGCTCGAGTCCCTCGATGTGCCATCGAAACCACGCTCGCAGTGATGGAATGACCACCCACCGCGTCACGGTGTAGACAGGTTCCATTGACGTTCCTCTCCTCCCTCATGGAGTACCACAGCCTCCGTCTACCGTCAGGGAACCCACGGTCGTCTAACCGGAGTATGCATCTGGACTGACGCTTACAATGTCGTGCGTGAAGGGCGACAATCTGAAGATCGCTCAGCTTTCCGACATACATTGCGGGCACCCGATGTTCGACGGTGAGCTGCTCGACCATGCCATCGAAGAGATCATTGAATTGAAACCAGATCTCGTCGTGGTCGCGGGCGACCTCACGTCGGAGGGATATGCGCCGCAGTTTCGCCAGGCCAAGCGCTTTCTCGACCGACTCGAAGGTCTCGAGATGGTCGTCATCCCCGGGAACCACGACCTGATGAACGTCGGCTTCCTTCATTTTCGAGACTCGTTCGGCAAGTCGGACAGCGTGGTTCGGATTCCCTTTAATCCACAGGGTGACGTCAACCCCAGCAAGTGGGCAACCGTCGTTGCGATCAACTCGTCGAAGCCGGACCTTGCGGAGGGTGAGGTCGGCCACGTCAAATACGACTGGATCCGCAAGGCCTACGAGTGGCCTAACGACTACCGCGTCTTCGTGATCCATCACCACCTGGTTCCCATCCCGGGGACCGGTCGCGAGCGGAACATCGTTTGGGACGCCGGTGATGTTCTCGCTCTGTTAAGCGAGATGAAGGTCCATCTCGTATTGTCGGGCCACAAACACGTCCCCAACGTGTGGAAGCTCGGAGACATGCTGCTCATCAACAGCGGCACCGCTTCCAGCTATCGAGTGCGTGGCTACACCAGGCCCTCGTACAACGTGCTGGAGATCGACGACGGGAACCTCACCGTCATTCAGAAGTATCCGGGCCTTGGGGAGATCGTGGCAGCGCGCTACGAAAGAGACGAGCGTGAGTTGACTTTGAACCCGCAGCTTGCAGGAATGTTCAACAGGGGGGCTTGGAGCGTATGAGATTCGATCGCAGCGAGCAGTCACGATGATCATCAGGGTCACCGACACCGCCATCGATCCCGAGGATCTCGAACGCTGTACGCGCATGCTCAAAGATCACATCACCCCGGCTCTGGCCAGCCTGTCGGGGAGTCGCGGAATCGAGATCCACGTGAGAGTCGACGAAAGTCACGGCGATCTCGTCGAGGTCGCCGTCGTGTCGCGCTGGGACCATCGCGACGCGATGGAGTTAGCAGTTCGTTCCGACGAATACACCGATGCGATGGCCGAGCTTCGGCCTCTTTTCCAGCAGGCCCCCATCGTGCGGATCTTCGAACTCGTCGATTAGGTCCCCCCGCCAACAAACATCATGGGGCAAACGGGTTGATCGTGTGCGCTCGTGCTCAGGCCTCGGTTCCGGCCACGACCTCCTGTTTCGCTGCGAGCAGCGCCTGCGCG
>WHSV01000136.1:3674-5307 GCA_009379915.1 Actinomycetota bacterium
GGCTCCGTCGAGCTCCTGGGTGTCCAGCGCCCAGGCCAGAAGGGCGGCGACTGCTCCCCCGTCCTGTCCGCGCTGAAGGATTCGTGGGTCGGTTGCACGAGCGAGGGTCTTGTAGCGGTAGCTTCCCTCCGGTTGATCCTCTGCCCGTCGTCGCCCTGCGACCGATTCCTCGATGACGTCGAGAGCCGGGCCCAGTCGCAGGCAAGCCATGGCGCAGAGCGAGCAACCGTCCTCGCCGTGTACGCAGTTGTCGAACGGCGAGTTGAAGTCCATCTGAACGGGATCGAAGTCACTCAACTCGAGCACCTTGTGGGGGCATGCCACGATGCACGCCGAGCAGCCGCAGCAGATCTCGGTCGCCACGATCTCGGAATAGAGCTGCTTCCAGTGCTTGCGTTCGCTGACAGCCATCTTAGATCCCGCACGATAGCTTGCTCGGGGGGGCTGGCGCGGCAACCGCTCCTCTTCTCCACGCGTAGAGTGGGGCCGATGGACGCCGGGTTGCTTCCGGTCAAGCGATTTGACCGAGCTAAGGGGCGCCTCTCCGGATGGATGGACCCGGACGAGCGCGCGGCTCTCGCGCTCGCCTTGTTCGAGGACGCGCTCGAACTCTGCTCTTCGACACCGTGGTTGCACTGGTGGGTGGTCAGCGACGACCACGACGTCCTGAAGACCGCTGCGGACAGGGGATTCGAGACCATCGAGGATGAGGGGACGGGACTCAACGACGCTCTCAAACTCGCGATCAAAGACATCGTGGACCACGGCGCGGACTCGGTGACCGTGATTCCGAGCGACGTCCCACTCGCCTACGAGGAGGACGTCAGGGACCTCGTGGACACCGGAGCAACGAGCGACGTCGTGGTCGTACCCTCGGACGACGACGGTGGCACGAATGGTCTCTATCTCATGCCGCCGGATCTCCTCGCGCCGAGATTCGGTTCGGCGAGTCTGAAGGCGCACGTCGACGCCGCCGCCGACCGCCACCTCCGCTGTTCGATCCTGGCCCTCCCGCGCCTCGCGCTGGACATCGACACGATCAAAGACGTCGAGGCGTTTCTCGAGCGCCCGGCATACGGACCCTCGCGGACGCGCGACCTGCTGACCAAGCGCCCGACGACCACCTAGGTCAGCGCTGCTCGGCCTGAGACTGCTCGTCCGCGATCTTCTCGGCTCGGTCCACCGCGGCCGATTCCGCCCGGCCGGCCAGGTCGTCCAGTCGAGCGGGGGTCGGAATCCGCACGGTTTCGGGTCCGCCCTGAAGAAGCAGAGCGCCGAGCAATGCGCCAGTCCCGAGGACCGCCAACACGGCCGTCTGAGTCGCGGAGGGGGGTGCGGGCGCGCCGACCTTCTCGGCTCCGACACCCTCGTCGAATCCCACCGACTTGCCCCACGAGTAGCCTGCCCACATCAGCAGACCCGCTGCCATGAGCACCAGGAGCATCTGAGTGAACCGAATCGTCCGCCGCTGCCGGCGAAGGCCGGGCGGACCTCGGTAGGTGCCGCCGGTCACCTGTCTCTTCATTGGTAGTCAGGGGCGCAGTTCCCGCAACGCGGGCCTGTTTCCCCATCCCCCTTTCAAACCGTGCGTGCGGTTTTCCCGCACACGGCTTCCCGATGGTCTTCGAAACAC
>WHSV01000040.1:0-19337 GCA_009379915.1 Actinomycetota bacterium
TCGGCTCGGCGAGACCGCAGAGCTACAATGAGCCGCGCGGTCGCCCTTCCCGTATCTAGGCTCCGGTCCAGTCGGCGTTGCACGACCGGCACACGATCGAACCCATCACGACGGACAGCCGGGTTCCGCCGCAGCGCGGGCATGCGTCGAGAGATCTGGGCCACTCCGGGTCACTCGTCTGACACTCGGGGCAGATCAGGATTTGCGCGCCCTCGACCACCCCTCGTCCCCACGGCGACGCGCCCTTGACCGGATCGGTCTGAATCCGGCCGCAGCGGTAGCACGGCATCGCCCCAGCATCGCGCCTAACCCGCTCTGGTCGCTCATTCAGTTCCGGCCCGGCCTACAGGGAGATGAGCGCGTCGGTTCCGAGCAGCACCTTGAGCTCGGCCGCGAGGCCGTTGGACGAGTCGACCCAGAACTCGCTGCCGAGACGCAGAACCGTCTTTCGCTGCTGGCTCGCGGCCAGCTCGAGGAACACCTGGGTCGACCCGGGATGCGAGCTCAGCACGTCCTTGAGCTGGCTGACGACTCCCGCGGTGCAGGCCTCGGCCGTGAGGTTGATGACCAGGGGTCGGTCCTCGAGGTTCGGCTTCGTGATCTCCATCGCGATGAGCTTGACCGAGTCGTCGCGCGCGTCGAAGTCGACCCGGCCGCGAATTAGAAGAGTCTCGTCGGGACTGATCAACGATGCGAACTGCTCGGCCGCGCGCGCGAAGACCACGACCTCGACGACCGCTCCCGAGACGTCCTCGAAGTCCAGCAGGACCATCACGGACCCGTTCTTGGTGATGCGCTTCCGGATGCCCGCAACGAGGCCCCCGACGTTGACGATCTCGCCCGCCTTGCGCTCGCCGAGCGAGGCCAGCGAACAGTCGGTCATGCGCGACAACAGGCCCTCGACTCCGAGCAGAGGGTGGTCGCTCACGTAGAGACCGAGCGCCTCTTTCTCGAGTGCGAGGAAGGTCCGCTTCGGGAACTCCTCCACCGAGATCGGGGCGTCCTGCACGAGCCCATCACTCATGTCTATCGCGCCGAACAAGGAGTGCTGGCCGGCGTCCTCTTTCCTTCTCGTGTCGATGATCTCGCCGAGGATCCCCTCGAAACTGTCGAGCAAACCCTTGCGGGTGTGCGGGCGGCCGGACGAGTGCAGCGACTCGAACGCGCCGGCCTTGATCAACGATTCGACGGTCTTCTTGTTGAGGCACGCGTAGTCGACCTTGCGACAGAAGTCGTGGAACGAGGTGAAGTCGCCCTTGGCTTTGCGCGCCTCGACGATCCTGGTCACGACGGCTTCGCCGACCCCGCGCACCGCGGAGAGCCCGAAGCGGATCGACTCTCCGACCGGGGTGAAGTCGATGTCCGACGAGTTGACGTCCGGAATCAGAACGTCGATCCCGCGTTTGCGCGCCATAGAGAGGTACTTGGGTTTGTCGTCCTTGCGATCCTTGACCGAGGTCAGCAACGCGGCCATGTACTCGACCGGATAGTTTGCCTTGAGCCACGCGGTCTGGTACGCGACGTAGGCGTAGCAGGCCGAATGCGCGCGGTTGAAGGAGTAGTCGGCGAAAGGCTGGATAAGCGCCCAGAGGTCCTCGGCCTTGGCCGCGGTCAGCCCCGACTTGACGCAACCCTCGATGAACACTGGTTGCTCGGCCGCCATCATCCCGCGGTTCTTCTTCCCGATGGCTTTCCGGACGACGTCCGCTCGGCCGGCGGTGTACCCGGCGAGCTTCTGGAGCATGAGAACGATCTGCTCCTGGTATACGAGGATCCCGTAGGTCTCCGTGGTGATGTCCTCGAGCGCGGGGTCGAGGTAGCTGATCTTGCTCGCGTCGTTCTTGCGCTCGATGTAGGCGGGGATCTGCTCCATCGGTCCCGGGCGGTAGAGGGCGATGAGGGCCATGATCTGCCCGAAGCGGTCCGGTTGGAGCTGCACCAGCAGCCGCCTCATGCCGTCGGACTCGAGTTGAAAGACACCGTCCGAGTCACCCCGCCTCAGCATGTCGTAGACCTTGGGATCGGCCAGGTCGAGCGAGTCGACGTCGACGTCGACTCCGCGGTTGGCCTTGATGTAAGCCTTCGTCAGTTCGACGACCGTTAGGTTCCGCAGACCGAGGAAGTCCATCTTGAGCAGGCCCAGCTCTTCCACGAGGCGCATGTCGTACTGGGTCACGACCTCGCCGTGCTCCCCGCGCTTCAGAGGGATGTGCTCGATCAAGGGGTTGGGCCCGATGACGACCCCGGCCGCGTGGATCCCAGCCGAGCGCTTCAGGTTCTCGACCTTCAGCGCGGTGTCGATGATCTCCTTGCTCGCTCCGCCCGAGTCGTAGAAGTCCCTCAGCTCGGGCGTCGTGTCCAGCGCCTTGGTAAGCCCCGCGTCCCGGCCCATGATGAGCGGTGGGTAGACCTTGCAGAGCTTGTCGCCCTCGGCGTAGGGATGCCCGAGCACCCGAGCGGCGTCGCGGATCGCCTGCTTCCCCTTGATCGTGCCGTAGGTCACGATCTGAGCGACGTGGTCGCTCCCGTATTTGTCTTGGACGTAACGAACGACGTCGCCCCGTCTGCGGTCGTCGAAGTCGATGTCGATGTCGGGCATGGCCACGCGCTCGGGATTGAGAAAACGCTCGAACATCAGGTCGTAACGCAGCGGGTCGAGCTCCGTGATCCCCGTCGCGTAACTGACGATCGAACCCGCCGCGCTGCCGCGTCCCGGGCCCACCCTGATGCCGTTGTCCTTCGCCCAGTTGACGAAGTCCTGGACGACGAGGAAGTAGCCGGCGAAACCCATCTTCTCGATGACGCCCAGTTCGTATTCCGCGCGCTCACGCGTGTCGGGACCGACCTCGCCGTAACGCCGGGCGATGCCCTCGAAGGTGCGCTCCCGAAGGTAGGTGTTGAGATCGTGACCGGCCGGGACCTCGAAGTGGGGCAGCAGGAGGTTCCCGAACTCGATGTCCACGTTGCAGCGTTCGGCGACCTCGAGCGTCGTCTCGCATGCCCCCGGCCAGCGGGCGAAGCGCTGTGCCATCTCGTCGGGAGACTTCAGGTAGAACTCGTCGGAGTCGAACTTGAAGCGGTCCGGATCGCTGAGGGTCGAGCCGGTGTTGATACAGAGGAGGGCGTCGTGCCCGATCGAGTCCTCCTTGTGGGTGTAGTGGCTGTCGTTCGTGCACACCCAGTCGAGGCCGAACTCCTTGGCGAGCCTGACGAGCTCGTCGTTGAGGGGCGCCTGCTCGCGCAGCCCGTGGTCCTGCAGCTCGATGTAGAAGCGGTCCCCGAAGAGCTCCTTGTACCTCCCGATGTAGCTCTTGGCCCTGGCGCTGTCGCCCGCCACGATCGCCTTGGGGATCTGGGCGCTGAGGCATCCCGAGAGGCACATGAGCCCCTCGGAGTGCATCGAGAGAATCTCCCAGTCCGAGCGCGGCCAGTAGTGGAACCCCTCGAGCCAGGCCTTGGACGAGATCTTGACCAGGTTGTGATAGCCCGTGTTGTCGGCCGCTAAAAGGGTGAGGTGATAGGTGTTGGTCGAGTTCTCGCGCTGCGCGGGCTTCTCGCGCCGGTCGCCCCCGAAGAGGTATCCCTCCATCCCGATGATGGGCTTGACCCCCCTTTTGACGCCCGTCTTGTAGAAGTCGAGGGCCCCGTACATGACCCCGTGGTCGGTGATGGCGCACGCGGGCATGTCGTAGTCGGCGACCGCCTCGAACATCTCGCCGATACGGCTTGCCCCGTCGAGCATGGAGTACTCCGTATGAGCGTGAAGATGAACGAAGCTCACAGCTACAGCACCCTCGCCTCTGGCTCGGACCTCTTTTTTGGAACCGCTTCGGACCCTCTCGAACCCGTTTTCGAACCCCTGCGGGACCCCGTCGATCGCGCCGCCCGCCGCGAATTACAACGGTGTAATAACAGTATGGCCTCGCCACCACCCGCGCAAGCCAATCCGAGACTTCGCGCACACTTCCTCGCTCGGTCTCGCTCGGTAACCAGCGTTGCCGTTCCGCCCTGGGCATAACAAGACGGCGAAACTGTGGATTGGCGGGGGATTTCCCCGCTTAGAGGGCGTCCGGGGGAACCCCGGAGGCGTCCAGGACGGCGGCGAGATCGGCCGGCAGCTCGTCGCCGACCTCGACCCTGCGTCCGTCGGAGGGGTGTGGCCAGGCCAGCCGGACGGCGTGCAGGAAGGGGCGGTCGAGGCCAAGCCTGACCGAAAGCTCCGAGCGGCCCCCGTAGGTTCCGTCACCCAGCACCGGGCGCCCGAGGTGGCTCAGATGCACGCGGATCTGATGGGTGCGCCCCGTCTCCAGCTTGACCTCGAGCAGGACGACCTCGCCGGTATCGTGGAGCACCCTGTAGTGCGTCACTGCGGCTCTTCCTCCGGGAAGCACAGACATCGCCCACCGCCGGCTGGGATGCCGTCCGATGGGGGCGTCCACCGTCCCACTCGCCGCGGGCATCGGAGACCTCACGAGGGCCAGATACGTGCGTTCGATCGCGCGTCGCCTCAGCGCGTCGACCAGGAACGCGCGCGCCTCGTCGTCCTTCGCGACGAGCAGCAGCCCCGAGGTGTCCTTGTCCAACCGGTGAACGATCCCCGGCCGGGTCGAGGAAGCTGCCGCCAGCGGCTCGCCCAGCGCAAGGAGTGCGTTCACGAGCGTGCCGCCCTCGTGACCGTGAGCCGGATGCGTGACGAGTCCCGCGGGCTTGCTGACCGCCATGACCCGGTCGTCCGAGAAGCGCACATCGATCGGTATGTCCTCGGCCCGAGGTGCCGCGACGGCGGGTTCGGGGACGCGGCCCTCGACTACCTCCCCGGCCTCGAGCCGGTGGCTCGGGCGCACGTCGGTGTCCGCCACACGAACGCCACCCGAGCGCAGCGCGCGCTGGGCGAGCGTGCGCGTCACACCCGCCCTGCGGGCGAGGACGATGTCCACTCGCTCACCGACCTCGGCATCATCGGGTACGAACCGGATCAACTGCCTCAATCTCCTCGGTCGTCGGTCTCGGGGCGGCGCTCGGCCAGGAAACTCATGACGAGCAGCGCGAGCACGCCGATGGTGATGGCGGAGTCCGCCACGTTGAAGACCGGCCACACCTGAAGGTCGACGAAGTCGACGACGCGACCGTCCGTATCGCGCAGAACGCGATCGAACAGGTTACCGACACCACCGCCGAGCACCATCCCCAGGGGGATCGCCCACGCCGTCGACTGAACGGTGCGCGCCCAGTACAGGATGAAGACGACGATGACGACGGTGGCGATCAGAAAGAAGTTAGGGACACCCTGCAGGACGCCGAACGCGCCACCGGGGTTGTAGGTGAGCCGCAGGGTGAGGACGCCCTCGATCACCTCGATGGGGCCGTCGGCGAGGTTGGCCCGCGCCAGCGACTTGGTTATCTGGTCGACCACGACGATCACGGTGGCCGTGATCAGCAGGGCGACGTACAGGCTTAGCGCGCCCGCTCTTCGCGTCTCTTGCAATCCATGCACAGCAGGGCGTGCGGAAGAGCCTTGAGCCTCGCCGCCTCGATCGGGTTGCCGCAACGTTCGCAGGTTCCGTAGTTGCCGTCCTCGATGCGTTGGATGGCACGGTTCATCTGGTCGATGAGGTCGCGAACGTTGTTCTGTATCGAAAGGTCGCGCTCCCGTTCGAAGGTCGCCGAGCCCGCGTCGGCAAAGTCGTCGTCGAGCCCGACCTCACCGGTCATGTCCGACTGCGTTCCGTCGAACGAATCGGCCGTGAGCTCCTCGAGCTGAGCCACGAGGTTGCCGCGTTCGCCCTCGAGTTGCCGGCGAATCTCGGCGAGTTGCTTCTTATCGAATTTCACGGCCCTCGCGCGGGGCCTGGTCGTCTTCGGTCCTGCCACTTTCTCTCCGGTCCGTCCGCGGTCGCCCCGCGTCTTTCCTGCGGTCCGTCCGAGGTCGCCCCGCGTCTTCGGCGGCTTGCGGGGTGCCGATTTCTTAGCAACCGCACCACGGGCGCCCGCCTTCCCGGAACGCGTCTTGCGCGTGCTCGGTTTCCGAACCGTCGACTTGCCTCCGGGCCTCTTCCTCGAGGTCTTCTTCGCCGATCCCTTGGCGGTTGTCTTCCTGGCCGTAACCTTCTTGGTCGTCTTCTTGGCGGTCTTCTTGGCCGTCGCCCTCTTCGCCGTCCGTTTGGCGGTGGTCCTCTTGGCCGTCTTCCTGGTGGTCCTCTTCGCCGTCGCCCTTTTGGCCGTCTTCTTGGCGGTGGCCCTCTTGGACGCCTTCTTGGCCGACGCCCTCTTGGCGGTGGTCTTCTTGCGGGCCGCGGGGGTCTTTTTTCTCCCTGAAGTCTTCTTTGCGGGCGTCATGGCCGCGGGACGATAACACAAGCACAATCGCGCAAGCACGCCGGGAGTCGCAGCCAGGACGACATGTGCCCTACCCTTGGCCCATGTCGTCACCCGCACCCGCGCAGCGCTCAACCAGCGCCTACAGACCGGTCTCGTCCCAGGTCAGCTTCCCGGCCATGGAAGAGCGCATACTGGAGGCCTGGGAGCGGGACAAGATCTTCCAGCGCTCGCTGACCGAACGAGAGGGCCTGCCGGAATGGGTCTTCTACGAGGGCCCTCCGACCGCCAACGGAAAACCCGGCCTACACCACGTCATATCCCGCTCGATCAAGGACCTCTTCTGCCGCTTCCAGGCGATGAGGGGTCACTACGTCCACCGCAAGGCCGGCTGGGACTGTCACGGCCTGCCGGTAGAGATCGCGGTCGAGCGCGAGCTCGGGATCACCCAGAAGAGCGAGATCGAGGACAGGGTCGGCATCGAGGCCTTCGTCGAGCGCTGCCGCGAGTCGGTCAAGCGTTACGTCGACGACTGGGAGCGCCTCACCGACCGCATCGGCTTCTGGCTCGACTTCGACGATGCCTACTGGACGATGGACCCCGGCTACGTCGAGACCGTCTGGTGGGTCCTGAAACAGCTGTGGGACAAGCACCTCCTCGAGGAGGACTTCAAGGTCGTCCCCTACTGCCCGCGCTGTGGGACGTCGCTATCGAGTCACGAGCAGCACTATGCGGGCAGCTACCAGACCGTGACGGACCCGTCGGTGTACGTCCGCCTTCCTCTCGTGAATGAGCCCGTTACGGCGCTGTTGGTTTGGACGACGACTCCCTGGACGCTGCTCGCCAATATGGCGGCCGCCGTCGGCGTGGACATCACCTACGCGCGCGTCGCCGATCCCCACATCGACGGCAAGGATCTGATCCTCGCGCGCGAGCGCGTCGAGCCTCTATTGGGAGAGGGAGTAGAGATCCTCGAGGAGCTGAGTGGAAGCGATCTCGTCGGCCGGCGCTACGAACCACCGTTCGACTTCGTCGAGAGCGGGGAGGTCGGCCACACCGTCCGGGCCGGGGACTTCGTCTCGACAGACGAGGGCACAGGGATAGTGCACCTCGCTCCGTACGGTGAGGACGACATGGTGGTGGCTCGCCGCGACGGACTGCCCGTCGTCCAGATGATCGACTCGACCGGCCACGTCGTCGACACGGCGGACGGCTTCGCCGGGATGTGGTTCAAGGACGCCGACGAACGCATCGTCGAAGATATGCGCGCACGCGGCATCCTCTTCCACAGCGAACTCTACGAGCACTCCTATCCGCACTGCTGGCGGTGCGGCACTCCACTCATGTACTACGCGCGGCGGGACTGGTACATCCGCACGTCACAGCTGCACGATCAGCTTCTCGCCAGCAACGAAGCGGTCAACTGGCAACCTCCGACGATCAAGTACGGACGCTTCGGGGACTGGCTCGCCAACAACGTGGACTGGAGCCTGAGCCGCGATCGCTACTGGGGCACCCCACTTCCCGTGTGGCGCTGCGAGGACAACCACGCGGTGTGTGTCGGCTCGCGTTCCGAGTTGTCCGAACTGACCGGCGAGGACCAGTCGGAGCTCGACCCCCACCGGCCGTTTGTCGATCGCATCACCTTCGGTTGTCCGCGGTGCGGCAAGACGGCGACACGGGTGACCAGCGTCATCGACGCGTGGTTCGACTCGGGCTCCATGCCGTTCGCGCAGTGGCACTACCCCTTCGAGAACCGGGAGGTCTTCCAACGTCGCTTCCCGGCGGACTTCATCAGCGAGGCGATCGACCAGACGCGCGGCTGGTTTTACTCCCTCCTCGCGATCTCGACGATGCTCGAGGGTCGCAGCTCGTACGACAACGTCGTATGTCTCGGGCTCCTCGTTGACACCGAGGGACGCAAGATGTCGAAGTCGCTCGGCAACGTCATCGATCCCTGGGTGCCGATAGACGAGTCCGGCGCAGACGCGATGCGCTGGCTCCTGCTGACGGGGGGGAGCCCGTGGCAGGCGCGTCAGATCGGCGTGCAGATGATCCAGGAGTCGCTTCGCAAGCACCTGATGACGCTGTGGAACACGTACTCCTTCTGGGTCACCTACGCGTCTCTCGAGGACTTCGATCCGACCGGCCTCGACATCGACGTCACCGATCGTTCAGAGACGGATAGATGGGTCCTCGCCGAGCTGGACGACACCGTGCGTGTGGTGACCGAGGCTCTCGAGGGGTTCGACCCCATACGAAGCGGACGGCGAATCGAGCGCTTCGTCGACGACCTGAGCAACTGGTACGTGCGCCGCAGCCGCCGGCGTTTCTGGAACACGAGCGCGAGCGGTAGCGAGCGGGGTGGGCGGGAGGAAGAAGGCGCCGTTGGCGACCCCGACACTGCCGCCGCTTTCCTCACCCTGTGGGAATGCCTGACGACGGTCGCGCGCCTGACCGCCCCGTTCACTCCCTTCGTCGCCGACGAGATCTTCACGAATCTGACGACCCGCGACGACACGGCCCCCGACTCCGTGCACCTCGCGGACTGGCCCGCACCCGACAACGTACGCCGCAACGACGAACTCCGAGTGCGCATGGCGCTCGCTCGAAAGATCACGACGCTGGGTCGCGCTGCGCGCACCGAAGCCAAGGTCCGCGTGCGCCAACCGCTCGCGCGCGCTCTCGTCGTGCTTCCCTCGAGCGAGGCCGGCCAACTGGCGGACCTGAGTTCCCTGGTCGCCGAGGAACTCAACGTCAAATCGGTCGAGGTGGCGAGTGGGCTCGAAGAGCTCGTGGACTACACGGTGAAGCCGAACTTCAAGACGCTCGGCCCCCGCTACGGCAAGCGGGTGGGCGAGATCGCCAAGGCCCTTGCGGGTGCAAACGGGCACGCTCTCGTGCGCGACATCGAGTCGGGACGAGTCGCCACGCTGTCCCTGGGGGACACCGAGGTCGAGCTGACCGCGGACGACCTCGATATCCGCGTCGTCGGCCGGGAGGGCTTCTCGCTTGCGCAGGATGGACCGCACGGAGTGGCCCTCGATCTCGACCTCGACGACGAGCTCACCGACGAGGGTGTCGCCCGCGAGGTGGTGCGAGCAGTACAGGATCTCAGGAAGTCGAGTGGTCTCGAGGTCGAGGACCGCATCGAGTTATGGCTCGTCTCCGAGGAGCCGGCTCCGAGGCGCGCGCTGGCCAACCACGCCGACTACATCGCCTCCGAGGTTCTCGCTCCGGCGCTGCACCTCGAGGCCCCCGCGGACGCCTCGAGACTCGCGACCGACACCATCGAGGTCCCCCACGGCACCATCACCGCCTATCTGAGCGCGATAACTCCCGGATAACGGGAGCTACGGCACACAGAAATTCTGAGCGCGAGAGCTCCCGGCAAACGGGAGCTACGGCACAGAGAATCCGCCGGGTTCAGGGTTTGCAGATCCCGCAGGCATCGAAGTTGCGCCGGCGAGCGCTCGACTTGGTCATCTTCGTGGCTCCCCTTACACGCGCGTAGCGACAGTCGGCGCGGTGGAACTTCCTCCGCTCGGGGACCGCGACCACTTCGCCGTCGTTGGGAGACATGCGATCCCGGCTGCGCCGGTCGGGCCGGGCCATGGCCTGCGTAGCGAAACCGCCCGCCGCCGCTCCCGTGCCCCTCGCCGGGGCCGCACGCCGGGGGGCCTGCGCGCTCCGGGCGCGGTCGGCCATCTGCTTGCTCTTCGAGTAAGCCGCCGTAAGAGCGACCGCCGTTGACGCACTACAGATGATCGACACCCACACCAGCGCGCTGTTCGCGCCCAACCAGCCGAACCCGAGGGTTACGGACGCGAGCGCAAGAAGGACGAGAGAACCGGCGATGAGCCCGACCACGGACTAGTCCTCGTCGCGTCCGAACAGCGACCGCAGGGTGCGTCGCGCCGCGCTCTCCTCGTCGTCACCGTCCTGAGCGGATGGCTCCGGCCCGCGTGGTTCCTGCGGTCCCGCCGAGCCGGCCCGCTGCCCTTGGCTCTGCTGGGGGGGCGGTGATTGCCGCTGCGGCGGGGTGGCGCCTGGTGCGGGTTGTTGCCGCTGTTGAGGCGGCGGCCCTGCCCCCGGCGCGGGTCGCGCCGCCGTCGATGCCCCCGGCGCGGCCCGGCGTTCGCTCAGCGACGTGAGAGAGCGTTGCTGTCCGTCGAGGAAGGCCTTGAGCTTCTGCTTGGTGTCCGCCTCGAGCGCCCGCAGCCTCTCGATCGACGACTCGAGCTCGCGCTGGCGCTGCTCGCTTACTCGTTCGGTCTCCTGAGCCCGCCTGCGCGCCTCGGACTCGATCGAGCCGGCCTTGGAGCGCGCCTCGTCCAACATGGCGCGCCCTCGCTCGCCGGCCTCGGCAACCATTTTGTCGGCCCTCGAGCGCGCCGCGGCAACGGCCTCCTCCGCATGATGCTGCGCGGTGACGAGGGTCTTCTTGAGCATCTGCTCGCCCTCGCGCGCCTGGGCCAACTGGCTCTCGAGCTGATGCACGCGCTCGGTCAGAGACTGGTTCGAGCGTTGGGTCTGGTCGAGCGCGTCGGCCACCCGGTCGAGAAAGTCATCGACCTCCTCGCGGTTGTAGCCGCGCCACTCGTCGTGGAACTGCTTGTCGTGGATCTCCCGTGGGCCCAGTTCCATCTCAATCTCCCTCCATCGGGGCAGTATCGCAGAGCGCGCGGCCCGGCGGCTTTTCTACCCGCTACCGACAGATAAAGCTCTGCAGGATCCTGATGAGGATGAAAACCACGAGGGGGCTCAGGTCGAGCATGCCGAACGGCGGGATGTAACGCCGGGCGATGCTGAGCACGGGCTCGGTGAGGTCGTAGATCACCTTCATCACCGGGCCCATTCCGGACGGAGGGCCCCGGAACTGGGTGATGAAGCTCAGGATGATCCTTACGAAGAGGATCAGCGTGTAGATGGACAGGAGCTGGGAGATGAAGCAGCCGATAGCCACGCGCCTCCGAAGGCCTAGAGTTGGTTGAAGAAGCCGCGCTCCTCAACGAGTCGCCTGCGTTCTTCTGCCGACACTTCGACGCCCTGAGGTGAGATAAGAAAGACCTTGTCGGCCACCGGTTGCATCGACCCCGAGAGGCCGTAGGCGAGCCCGCTCGCGAAATCCACCAGTCTGCGCGACAAATCCGGGTTAGCGGCCTGCAGGTTCATCAGCACCGAGAACCCATCCCGGAACTTGTCCCCCACCTCCTGGGCATCGTTGAACGCTTTGGGGGTGACCAGGTGCACCCTGGGCGCGCCCGTGCCCGTGGCCGGAATCGCGCGGACGACCGCGTCCTTACGACCGAGCTCGTCCTCCTCGCGGTCGCGTCTCCGGTCGCGCTCGGGAAGCCTTCTCACCGGCGCGTTGTCCCTGTCGCGCTCGGCGTCTTCGGGACCGAATTCGTCGTATCCGTACTCGTCGTACTCGTCGTCCTCGGCGAGCCCGAGGTAGACGAGAGTCTTCTTCCAAACACCTGGCATGGTCACAAGGATATCCATGACCGGAGGATCGAACCGTTAATGAGCGAACTTCGGGTCTCTTTTCGGCGGTGGAGGTCGGATCGCGGCTTCGGCGACGAGTCTCAGCGACCGGTCCGGGAACCGAAAATGGCCGTGCCCACCCTGACGATGGTGGCGCCCTCCTCGATCGCGACCTCGAAGTCGCGCGACATGCCCATCGACAGCGAGTCCGCTCCGGGCAACTCCGCGGTGAGCTGGGCCGATAAGGCCGCAAGCTCCCTGTAGTGGGGGCGGGACTGTTCGGGATCCTGGGGGTAGGGCGGCATCGTCATTAGCCCCCTCACCCGCACTCCCTCGAGCTCCTCTATCTCGAGTGCTAAAGCGACGGCCCTGGTCGGTTCCACGCCGTGCTTGTTCGGATCCCCGGCCACGTTCACCTCGACCAGCACGTCCTGATCCGAGCCGGCGATCGCAGCCCTGCGCGCGATCGACTCCGCCAGGCCCAGACGGTCGACCGAGTGAATAAGCTCGCACGATCCCACGACGCTGCGAACCTTGTTCGTCTGCAGGTGTCCGATGAAGTGCCAGCGCGCCCTGTCACCGAGAATCGTGACCTTCTCCCTGAATTCCTGAGCGCGATTCTCCCCGAAGTCGGTGGCACCGGCGCCGATCGCCTCGAGTACGACGTCAGCGGGCCACGTCTTGGTGACCGCGACCAGCGTCACGTCGTCGGGGGAACGGCCCGTCCGCCGGGCGGCCGCTCCGATCGACTTGCGAACCCTCTCGAGGTTCTCGTGCAACGTCACGACGGTGACTCCAACAGCGATACGAAGGCGCCCTGCCGGCCGGTCTCGCCATCACGTCTATGCGAGAAGTAGTTGGAACTGCAGGACGTGCACTGTCCGGAGCGGACGATGTTGTTGACGCCCGCCCGCTGCAGCGCGGCCAGCGCCGCGGTTGATGGATCTACCCGGCCCGGTCCCGCGACCGGCAGACCCGCTCGCGTGAACGCGCCGGTGACGTCGTCGCCCACCTCGTAGCAGCAGGAGTGGATGCTCGGACCTATCCACGCCGCGACCACAGGACCCACTTCCTCGACTCCCCGCTGCAGGACGCCGGCGACAAGCCCGCGCCATCCCGCGTGCAACGCGGCCACTCCCCCATCGCCCTCGAGCAGCACCGGAACGCAGTCCGCCGTGAGAACACCGCAAACCACACCCCGGTCGCGGGCGACGAGTCCGTCCCCCTCGCCCTGCACACCCGAGCACCCGGCGGCGGCCTCGACGACCTCCGCTCCGTGAACCTGCCTGACCTGAGCGAGCGATCCGACGTCGAAGCCCAGCGCGGCCGCCACTCGTCTGCGGTTCGTATCCGCCTGGTGCGGGTCGCCGACGCTCCTCGAGACGTTCAGTGTGTCGAACGGTGCATCGCTGACGCCACCGTTGCGATCGCTGAACGCGACCAGCACGCCTCTCTTGCGCGCCCGGGGGTCGGTGAGTAGGCGGAGGCCTCCCGCTTCCACCTCTAGCAATGTGGCCTGGGCGGTTGTCATGCCTGCAGTCTCTCGCAGCGTCGCGGCCGAACAAGACGAACGGGGCCCGAAAGGCCCCGTTCGTGGGGAAGCTCTGCGTGAAGCGGCTTTACTCGTTGCGGAGGAAGGAGGGGATGTCGAGGTCGTCCTCGGCGTCGAACACGATGCGCTCCGACTCCTCGTCGCCGCCGAGGGACATCGCCGGTTCCTGCTCCTTGTCGAGCGACCTCGAGAAGATGTCCTCGTCGGGGCGAACGATTGCCTCGTCCTCCCTGGTGCCCCACCGATCGAAGCCCGCGGCGATGACCGTGACCCGAACCTCGTCCCCCAGCGTGTCGTCGACGACCGCGCCGAAGATGATGTTCGCGTCCTGGTGTGCGGCCTGGCTGATGATTCCGGCCGCCTCGTTGACCTCGAAGAGCCCCAAGTCGGATCCGCCGGCGATGTTGAGCAGCACGCCGCGCGCTCCCTCGATCGAAGCCTCGAGCAACGGCGACGAGATCGCCGCCTTCGCGGCCTCCGACGCACGGTCGTCACCGCGCGCCTGGCCTATACCCATCAAGGACGAGCCCGCGTCGGTCATGACCGCTTTGACGTCGGCGAAGTCGAGGTTGATGAGTCCGGGCGTTGTGATCAGGTCGGTGATTCCCTGGACCCCCTGAAGGAGAACCTCGTCCGCCATTCGGAAGGCCTCGAGGACGGAGGTGGTCGCGTCGCCGACATCGAGTAACCGGTCGTTCGGAATCACGATGAGGGTGTCGACCTTTTCCTTCAGCGAAGCGATACCTTGCTCGGCCTTGATCGCGCGCTGTCGACCCTCGAACGTAAACGGACGGGTGACAACGCCGATGGTCAGCGCGCCGACCGACTTGGCGATCTCGGCCACGATGGGAGCGCCTCCGGTACCGGTGCCGCCGCCCTTGCCGGCGGTGATGAAGACCATGTCCGCACCCTTGAGGACCTCCTCCATCTCCTCACGGTGGTCCTCGGCCGCCTGCCGCCCGATTTCCGGGTCGGCGCCCGCGCCGAGACCGCGCGTGAGCTCGCGCCCGATGTCGAGCTTCACGTCCGCGTCGGACATGAGCAGCGCCTGCGCGTCCGTGTTCACCGCGACGAACTCGACGCCCTTGAGTCCGACCTCGATCATGCGGTTGACGGCGTTCACGCCGCCTCCCCCGATGCCGACGACCTTGATGACGGCGAGGTAGTTCTGCGGGCCCGTGGCCATTACGACCTCCTCTCCCACCCTTGATTCCGAATTGAGCCTTGGAGACCGCGCGGCCTCCCGCTGCAAATGCCCAGGTCAGAGGGGGTGGATCAACGACTCACTCTTAACTTGAGAGTTATAGTTATGTCAACCTACACATTGGGTTGAGGAATATAACACTCGGGGGGTACGCGTCAAGGGAGCCGGAGCCGGCAACCAAAGGGCAGCGCGTCCGACTGGCCCCGCCGGGGGGCAGCAATCTGTCGAGACGGGAGCGGTCGCCTCGGCGACCGCGGGCAACCTGTAGCAGACAACATTCGCCCGCGCCGGGGGGCAGCAATCTGTCGAGACGGGAGCGGTCGCCTCGGCGACCGCGGGCAACCTGTAGCAGACAACATTCGCCCGCGCCGGGGGGCAGCAATCTGTCGAGACGGGAGCGGTCGCCTCGGCGACCGCGGGCAACCTGTAGCAGACAACATTCGCCCGCGCCGGGGGGCAGCAATCTGTCGAGACGGGAGCGGTCGCCTCGGCGACCGCGGGCAACCTGTAGCAGACAAACTAGGGCAAGGGCGAGACGGCGGGCGCCTCGGGTACGCGCACGTCGACGTAGAACGCGCTGCGGCCCTCGCCGCGCAGGCGCGCCAGCAGGACCTCGAGCACCTCGTTCTTGGACGCCATTTCCTCGGCGGCGCCGTAGCGCACCTGGATGCCATCCGACAGCTGAAACGTGATGCGCTCGACCGTCGGGGCGAACACCGCTTGCACGTCGCGGCGCAGCCGGCGTGGCATCGCGGAGAATGCCTGGAGTGCGCTCTTCAGCTGCGTCGAGGACAGGCGATCCCCCGGCTGCGGAAGATCCACCCGAAGCCCGGCGAGCATCGGAACCCCCTCGGCCGCCTCGGTCGACGATAGAACGCGTGCGCGCCGGTCGATCAGATAGCGCTCCTCTCCTATTGCGACCGCCATGGCGGGCCTCCTCTCGGTGACTCTCAGCCGCACCGTGCCGGGCAGCTTCCGATCGACCGACACCGACTTCACCCACGGAAGCGTCTTGACCGCGGCCGCGACCTCGTCGGTCTTCAGCAGCAGGAGGTTGGTGGAGGAATCGAGATCCACGACGCGCGCCACATCGGCCGCGGTCGTGTGCTCCGCGCCCGACAACTTGACCTCCTTGATAGCCAACAGAGGCGAGAAGAAGGTGACCCACCCCGCCAGCCCGACGCCGGCGACGACGAGCGCGCGCACCATGGCCCGGCGCTTCTTCGTGCGCGCCACGGCCTTGCGTCGCCGGCTGATACGAGGGTCGGTTCTCGTCCTGACGGCCGAGTCGTTCACGTCCCGAGCACCTCGATTTCCCGCCCGGCGAAGGGTCCAACGAATCTGACCTCCGGAGTGAGTTCCACGCCGAGAGCATCGTTTACCTTGCGTCGCACGTCGTGGATTAGATCGAACACGTCCTGGGCCGTCGCGCCGTCGTCGGCCATGAAGAAGTTGGCGTGGATGGCCGACACGGACGCGCCCCCGACGCGCCACCCCTTCAGTCCGGCGGCCTCGACCAGCCTGCCGGCGGAGTCTCCCTCGGGATTCTTGAAGGTGCTCCCGGCGTTCTGGAGGGCTCCCGGCTGGGTGGCGGCGCGATGCTTCCGGAAGGAGTCCATTCGGGCACGGATGGCCTCTCTGGGCTCGGATGACAGCCTCAACCTCGCCGAGATGACGATCTCCCGGTCGGTGAGGTTCGAGTGACGGTAGCTCAGCCCCAGCTGCTCGCCCGTCCTCGCGCTCACGTCGCCCGTGTTCAGACCAAGAACCGTGGCGTGGACGAGGCTCGCGGCCAGATCGCTCCCGTGGGCTCCTGCGTTCATGCGAACGGCCCCCCCGATGGACCCGGGCACACCGACGGCCCACTCCATTCCCGCGAGCGCTCGGCGGGCCGACCAGTTCGCCACGAGCGGAAGGGGCTTGCCTGCTCCGACGTCGAAGCTCGTCGGATCCTCGGCTTTCGGATCGAGGGCCGCGAACGGCTGACCGAGGCGCAGGGCGATGCCCGGCCACCCGGCGTCCGAGATGACCATGTTGGACCCTCGCCCCACGACCAGGACGGGAATCTTGCCCGTGGGGTCGAGCCCTCGCAGCTCCGCGGTGAGGGCGTGGAGGTCATCCAGATCGGCGGGTGCGACGTAGATCTCGGCGGGACCACCGAGACGGTAGGTCGTGAACCGAGCCAGCGGATAGGAACGCTCGACGGAACCGCGCGCGACTCCGGCCAGTGCGTCGTAGACATCGTTCATGTCGTTGCTCACGGCGAAGCCTCCACGGCCCGAAGCAACTCCTCCCCGAGAGCGCTTATGTCTCCGGCCCCCAGTGTGAGCAGCGCGTCTCCCGGCCGTGACGACGCGCGCAGGTAAGCAACGAGTTCGCCATGGTGGGGAAGGTACGCGACCGCTCTTCCCGGCAGATGAGCACAGACCGCGTCCGAGACGAGCTTCCCCGTCACACCCGGAACGGGTGACTCTCCCGCCCCGTAGACGTCGGTGATCACGATCCGATCCGCGGCCCCGAAGGACGCGCCGAAGTCCTCGTGCAGCCTCTGGGTGCGCGAGTAGCGGTGCGGCTGGAACACTGCTACCACGCGCCTCCAGGGCCCGGCGCGCGCGGCCTCGAGCGTGGCCTCAACTTCGGTCGGGTGGTGCGCGTAGTCGTCGATGACCGTGACTCCGCCCACCTCGCCGCGAATCTGAAATCTACGCTCGACGCCCTTGTACTCGCCCAAACCGTGCGCGATCGATCTCAGCGAAAGGCCGACCTGAAGGCAGGCGGCGGCAGCCGCTAGAGCGTTGGCCACGTTGTGACGGCCCGGCACGCGCAGCGCAACGGGTGCAGTGGAGTCACCGTGGACCAAGGTGAACGAGATGCCGGACGCATGCGGCCTGACATCGCGTGCATCGACGTCGCCGTCCGGTCCGAAGGTCGAGCGGGAGATACCGGGAGAGGGCGAGAAGCCGCGCAGCCCGTCGTCCCCTTGGGGGACGACGATCCCGCCCCCCTCCTTCACCGCCCTCAGCCACGACCGGAAGGCCTCTTTGATGGCGTCGAAGGATCCCCAATGATCGAGATGGTCGGCCTCGATATTGGTGATGACTGCAACGTGTGGCGAGAGCAACAGAAAGGAGCCGTCGCTCTCATCCGATTCGGCGACGGCGAGCTCATCCCGTCCGAGCCGGGCGTTGGTCCCCACGTCGTTGAGTCCTCCGCCCACCAGGTAGGTCGGGTCGCGTCCCTCGGAGCGCAACACCGACACGATCATCGAGGTCGTCGTGGTTTTGCCGTGAGTTCCGGCCACGACGATGGACTTCAAGTCGTTGAGAAGTGCCGCGAGCGCCTCGCCGCGCGTCATGATCTCGATTCCGGTCGCGCGCGCACGCACGAGCTCGGGATTGGGTTCCGGGATGGCGGTCGAGATGACGACGACGTCCGCACCGTCCACCAAGGTCGCTTGATGACCGATGTGAACCCCGACACCCATGGCCTCGAGCATCGTCGCGCCGCGCGACCTCTTGAGGTCCGAGCCGGACACCTCGAAGCCGCGCTCCACGAGCACCTTGGCGATGGCCGACATCCCGGCCCCCCCGATGCCCACGAAATGAACCCTGCGAGCGCCGGCGATCATCCGGCGGCTTCCCTGACGAGCCGTGCCAGCTCGGTGGCCGCTTGCGGACGACCGACGCTTAGCGCCGCCTCGCTCATGTCCTTGAGACGCCCGTCGTCCGCGAGCAGTTCGCTCGCGAGGGCGGCCACCCGTTCTTGGGTCGTGTCTTCGTCCGGCAGCACGAGCGCCGCGCCCGCTCGCTCCAGCACACGGCCGTGACGCTCCTGCTGGCGGTCGCGATGATACGGATAGGGCACGACGATCGACGGCAGGCCGACGACGCTCAACTCGGCCACCGTGGTTGCTCCGCCTCGGCACAGCGCCAGGTCGGCGACCGCGTAGGCGAGAACCATGGCGTCTACGTAGCCCTCAACCCGATAGAGGAGCTTTCCCGAGCCCAGCCGTTGCCGCGCCTGCTCGACGAACGTCTCGGCCTGCAGGCGTCCCGCGATGTGAAGGACCTGAACGTCGTCGCGCTCCGCCCACTCGGACGCCAGACCCAGAGCCGCCTCGTTGATGCGCTGGGCACCCTGGCTCCCGCCGAAGACGAGCAGGGTCTGCCGCTCCGGGTCGAGGTCGAATCGTTCGTACGCCCGCTTTCGATCGCGGTCGCGATCGATGTCGACGATTTCCGGACCGACGGGGTTTCCGACGAAGACACCCTTGCGCCCCACCTGGTGGAGCGTGTCCCTGAACGACACTCCGATCGCGCGCGCGAACGGACGGCAGACCCGGTTGGCCAGGCCGAACACGATGTTCTGCTCGTGGAGGACGACGGGTAGCCGGAGTCTGCGCGCCGCGATGCACGCGGGAAGGCTCACGTACCCCCCCATCCCGACCACCACCTCGGCGTTCGTACGTCGCAGCAGTGTGATGGCCTGCCTCGTGGCTCGCAGCGCCTGGACGCCGGTCGGGATGATGCTCGTCGGCCTCGAACGGTCGAAGCCTCGCACCTCGATGATCTCGAGGGGATAGCCCGCCTCCGGAATCAGCGTTGCCTCCGCGCCGCGCTCCGTTCCCGCAAAGGTGATCTCATCTGTTGACATCGCTCGAGCAAGTGCGAGTGCGGGGTTGACGTGCCCGGCGGTTCCGCCACCCGCGATGACTACGTTCATCGGGCGCGAGCCGGCCCCGCGTTGCTCCGCCTCTTTTTGTTCCTGCGGTCCCGCCGA
>WHSV01000040.1:19371-29996 GCA_009379915.1 Actinomycetota bacterium
CCGGCCCCGCGTTGTTCCTGCGGTCCCGCCGAGCCGGCCCCGCGTTGTTCCTGCGGTCCCGCCGAGCCGGCCCCGCGCGTCTGTGTCTCGGGGTAGGACCATCCTCTCCTTGCTTCGCGATGTTGAGAAGGACACCCATGGCTGCAAGCGAGACCACGAGCGACGTTCCCCCAAAAGAGACGAGGGGAAGCGGCACGCCGGTAATGGGCAGCGATGAGGTGACCGCGCCCATGTTGACGAGCGACTGAAGGGAGATCCAGATCGTGATGCCCGACGCAAGCAGCATGCCGAAACGGTCGGGGGCCCTGACCGCGGTCCGGATGCCCATGAAGGCGAGGAAGAGGAACAATCCCAATACGCCGAAGGTCCCGAGGAGCCCGAGCTCTTCCCCGATGATTGCGTAGATGAAGTCGGTGTGCGCGTTTGGGATGTAGGACCACTTCTGACGGCTGGCACCGAGGCCGACGCCGAAGAACCCGCCCGATCCGAGTGCGATCATCGACTGGATAGCGTGGTAGCCGCTTTCGAGTGGGTCCTTCCAGGGATCCATGAAAGCCAAGATGCGCTCGCGCCGGTAGGGGGCGGCGAGGCCCGCCATGATCGCGAGTCCAGCTCCCAGAAACCCGATGGGGATGATGTGGCGGAGCGGAGCGCCCGCGACGAACAGCATCCCGATGGCGATGAGCGCCAGCAGTATGGCCGTTCCGAGGTCGGGTTGCATCATGATCAGCCCCGCCAAGATACCGATGGCCGGCAGCATCGGTATGGCCGTATGCGAGAACTCGAGGAAGGTCGATTCCTCCTTGCGGGCGAAGACGTCGGCGGCGAACAAGATCAGGGCGAACTTGGCGAGCTCCGATGGCTGAAAGTCGGTGAACCCCAGACGCATCCATCGCTGGCTGCCACTCACGGTGACGCCGAACCCGGGAAGGAGCACAACGAGCAGCAGCAGGGCGACGGCGGGAAGCAACAGGTAACCGAATCCTTTCAGCCGCCGGTAATCGATCCGGTAGGCGACGAAAAAAGCAGCGAGACCGAGTGCGACCGACACGAGTTGCTTCTTGAAGAACACAAAGGACGAGCCGTAGTTCGCGAACGACTGAACCGAGCTCGCCGACAGGATCATCACGATCCCCACCACGAGCAACGCGCTGATGGTTGTGGTCAGGAGCACCACGGGGTGGCCGAACCTGGCGGTCGGGGAACCGGAATCTTCCTTGGAGCGCGCGCGACGAAGTTCGAACGCGCTGCTATTCGTCGCCATGCTCTTCACTCCCCTTCTGGTTGTTCGCTCAGGATGGCTCTCACGGCGCGGCTAAACGCCTCGCCCCGCTGTGCGTAGCTCTCGTACATGTCCAGCGAAGCACAGGCGGGCGAGAGCAACACGGATCCTCCAGGAATTGCCTTTGCGCTTGCCACGCCGACGGCTTCGTGCATCGAGCCGACCGCGGTCACCTCCACCAGTCCGACGAACGCGCGCGCGACCTCGTTCGAGGCCTCACCCAGGGCCACGACCGCGACGACCGGCGGCACGGTGGCTCGCAGAGCCGAGAGGTCGATGCCCTTGGCTCGGCCCCCCGCGATGAGAACGACGTCACGAAGTCCCTTCGTGGCCGCTAGCGTCGCATGTGGGTTGGTCGCCTTCGAGTCGTTGATGTAGGTCACTCCCCCGGCCCGAGCGACGACCTCGAGCCGATGCCGCAGGGGTTGGAACGACTCGACCGCGCGGCGTACCGCGTCGACATCGACTCCGTACTCGAGCGCTGCTCCCGCGGCGGCGGCGACATCCTCGCGTCCCGCGGCCCCTGCTAGTGGCACCCGGTCCGCTGTCAGCACCTCGCGGCCGCGCCAGACAAGCCCGTCACCATCCCATCCGAGGCCGTTGTCGGGCACCGACGATCCAGAGAAGGGAACGACGCGTGAGGCGACGCCCTCGGACACCGACATCGCCGCATCGTCGTCGCTGTTGACGACGAAGACGTCGTCGGAACTCTGGTTGATGGCGATGCGGGCCTTCGATGCGATGTAGTTGTCGAAGCTTCCGTGCCAGTCGGTGTGATCCTCTGCAATGTTGAGGAGCACGGCGACGCGCGGGCGAAACTCCCTTATCCCGGCGAGTTGGAAGCTGGAGACCTCGACCGCGACGACTCCGTCGTCCGGCACCTCGAAGACCGCGTCGATGAGCGGCAGTCCGATGTTGCCGGCGGCTAGGGCGTGAAGCCCCGATTCCGACAGCATCGAAGCCAGCAAGCTCGTGGTGGTCGTCTTGCCGTTCGTCCCCGTCACCGCGACGAAGTCGCAGCGCGCGAGGGCGAAGGCGAGCTCGACCTCGCTGATGACCTCGATGCCCGCCGAGGCGAGGTGCGTCATCACGGTTGCATGTGGAGGAATCCCCGGGCTCACGACGGCGACATCGGCGTCAACGACCTCCGTGTCGTGACCCGCGGTTGTCACCTCGACGCCCTCGAGCCGCAACCGCCGAGCGCGCTCTTCGATGACCTCCGACGTCGCGCCCTCGGTGACCTTCACCTTCGCGTCGAGGCTCGCAAGAGCGCGGGCCGCGGCGAATCCGCTTGCGCCCAGACCAACCACGAGCACTCGCCTTCCGGACCACTCACCTCCGCTCGTCCGCCCCGTTCGCCCTCCTTTTTCTCCCCCCACCCGCCCCACTCGCTCTCGCTCGTTCACACCAGGCCCCCCTTTGACAGGAAGTCGGCGTAGAAGAGACCGATCCCGAAGGCGACCGACATGCCCGACAGAATCCAGAAGCGCACGATCACCGAGTACTCCGGCCACCCGTAGAGCTCGAAGTGGTGGTGGATCGGCGCCATGAGCAACAGCCGCCGGCCACTCCTCTTGAAGACCGCGACCTGCACGATGACCGAGAGGGTCTCGAGGACGTACAAGCCACCGAGCAGGATGAGCAGGAGCGCGGTGTTGAGAAGGATTGCGAACACGGCCATCGCACCTCCGAGCATGAGCGAGCCCGTGTCACCCATGAAGATCTTGGCGGGGGCGGTGTTCCACCACAGGAAGCCGGCGCAGGCGCCGAAGAGTGCGGCGGCCACGAGGCCGAGGTCGAAGGGGTCCGATCCCGTTTCGACGATGTCGTAGAAGACCTGGTGCCGAAACTGCCAGAACGCGATCACGACGAACGATGCGAGGACGGGAACCGCCGACCCGACCGCGAGCCCATCCATGCCGTCGGTCAGGTTCACGCCGTTCGACGTCGCGGCAATAATCACGAAGGCCCAGAGGTAAAAGAAGATTCCTAGGTTGATGGCCGTAGAACGGAAAAACGAAACGTCGTCTCCGATGCCCACGAACTCCAGCGCGCAGTAAGCGAAGACGACCGCAATCACCAGCTGACCGATGAACTTGGCGCTGCTGCTGAGCCCGAGCGAACGCGACCTGCGAATCTTGATGAAATCGTCGAGCAACCCGAGGAACGCGAACGCGATGATCGCGAACATCGCGAGCAGCCCCGAGTCCGTGAACTCGTTGAACCCCTCGCTACCGATGTGTCCCGCCAGATAACCAAGGATGCAGCCCGCGAGGATCACCAGCCCGCCCATGGTCGGAGTTCCGCGCTTCTCGTAGTGCGCCTGGGGGCCCTCCTCCCGGATCAGCTGGCCCCACCCCTGGCGGCGGAACCGCTTGACCGCCACCGGCGTCCCCAGAAGCGTCACGAGCATGCCGACGATGGCGGCGATTCCGATGCTCAGCATCAGGCGGTCCAGCCGGCGGCCGCAAGTGCCTCACGGACGACGATTCGGTCGTCGAAGGGCTCGGTGTGGTCCGCGAACACCTGGCCCGACTCATGGCCCTTCCCCGCGATCACGACGACGTCACCGTCGGTCGCCTCACCGATGGCGAACTCGATGGCGGCTCTGCGATCGACGATTGACGCTTCGGGTCCGTCGGAACGCTCCGCGGTGATGCCCTGGACGACCTCGGCGATGATGGCCTGCGGGTCCTCGCTGCGCGGGTTGTCCGATGTGACGACGACGATGTCCGCGCCCGCCGCCGCAACCCGGCCCATGAGCGGGCGCTTCGCACGATCGCGGTCGCCGCCGCAGCCGAAGACACAGACGACGCGACCCTCGCCGCGATTCTGCCGGGCGATCCGTCTTGCCTCGCGCAGCACGTTGTCGAGCGCGTCCGGTTTGTGCGAGTAGTCCACGACGATCGAGAACGGCTGCCCCGCGTCCACGGCCTCGAACCTGCCGGGAACCGCACTCACGGATTGCAGTCCGGCTTCGATTGCGGAGGGATCTATGCCCGCGGCGAGGGCCACCGATACGGCGGCGAGGCAGTTCGAGAGGTTGAACTCGCCGATGAGAGGGACCTTGATCTTGAGCTCTCCCCGCGGGCTCAGCGCGACGAACTCCATTCCCCAGGGGCCGGTCCTGAGTGACTCCGCCCGCACGTCGGCGTCGGCAGCGACCCCGAACCCGACCATGTCGACGGCTGCCGATTCCTTGATGGTCCGGCCGTAGGCATCGTCGACGTTGATGGCTCCGTGGCCGACTCTGCCGGGCACGAACAACGATCTCTTTGCCTCGAAGTAGTCCTCCATACCCGCGTGGAAATCGAGGTGGTCCTGGGTGAGGTTGGTGAAGGCCGCAGCCTCGAAGAACAACGTCTCGACGCGGTGGAGTGACAGCGCGTGGGAGGTGACCTCGAGCGCGACCGCGGTAACTCCGGCCGCCCTCATCTCGGCCAGGGTTCGTTGGAGATCCAGGGAGTCCGGGGTGGTCCTGACGCCCGGCATGGACTCACCGGCGATGCGCGTCTCGATGGTTCCGATCAACCCGGCAACGTGGCCGGCGGCCACGAGGATCGGCTCGAGAAGCCAGGTCGTGGTGGTCTTTCCGCTCGTGCCCGTGACGCCGAGCAACATGAGGTCGTCGCCGGGGCGCCCGTAGAACTCGGCCCCCATGCGCGCCATCGCCACCCGTGCATCGGTGACCCGCACCTCGGGAACTCGGAGGCCGAGTGGACGCTCGACGACCAGAGCCGCGGCCCCCGCCTCGACCGCGGCCGGAGCGAAATCGTGGCGATCGCGAAGCAGTCCCGGCACGCAGAAGAAGATGTCACCCTCGGTCACCCGGCGGGAGTCGAGGCTCACGCCCCCGATGGGCGTCGCCTCCCCGCCCGAAATGGACACGAGAACATCGCCCGCGGCGTGCGCCAGCGGGCCTAGCTCCTGGGTGCCTGAGGGCTCGGGGCTCATGGGGATACGAGCCTAGTCCTGAGCCGGTAGCGAGCGGTCCTCGTTCTCCGCGATCGCCCTTGCTGCCTCTTCGGCGTTGTTGGATGGCCGGACGGCGAGCTCTCTGAGCGCACGCTCCATGATGATGGTGAAAGTCGGCGCCGCGGTCAGACCTCCATATATCGGCGTCGGAGAATCGAGTATGACGATCGCCGCGACCTCCGGTCTCTTGGCCGGCGCGTATCCGGCGAAGCTGGCGAAATGATCGTCGCCGTAACCACCCTCCTCGAGCACCTTCTGGGCCGTTCCGGTCTTGCCCGCGACCTCGTAGCCGGGGATCTGCGCGTGCAGGCCGGTACCCTCGCTGACGACGTCCGAGAGGATGCCGGTCACCGTCCGGGCGACTCTCCCCTTCAGAACCCTCCTCTTGGACGACGGCGCGGCGGGGTCGACTCTCGCGTCACCACCGATGGTTCCCGCCAGCACACGCGGCTCGACCCAGACACCGTGGTTCGCGATCGTGGCGTAGGCGGAGACCATCTGAAGCGGGGTCACGGCAACGCCCTGGCCGATCGGGATGTTCCCGATGCTCGAACCGGACCAGTCCTCGAGCGGACGAACGATCCCCGGCGACTCGCCGGGGAAATCTAGTCCGGTCTTGCTGCCGAATCCGAAGCGGTGCACGTACTCGTCGAGACCTTCGGCGCCGAGCTTCTGCCCGATCATCACCGTTCCCACGTTCGAGGACTCGGTGATGATTTGCCGGACGTCCATCTTCTCAGTCCCGTGAGGAGACGAGTCGTGAATGACCCGGTCCGCCACCTGCAGTTGATCGGGAACCGCAAAGGTGGTCTCGGGTGAGACGGCCCCCTCGCTGAGCGCGCCGGCCAGAGTTATCGCCTTGAAGATGGAACCCGGCTCGTAAACGTCCGCGAGCGCTCTGTTGCGTCGTTCGTCGTTCGAGAACTCGTTGTAGGCGTTGGGGTCGAAGTCTGGAACGTTCGCGAGTGCGAGGATCTCGCCCGTCTTGGGCCGCATGAGAATGGCCGTCCCCGAAGCGGCCTTGTACTGACGAACCGCGTCCGCCAGCGCGAGTTCGGTGAAGTACTGGATGTCTTTGTCGATCGTAAGGAGGATCGACCCGCCGGGCTCCGGCTGCTCGAAGCTCGAGTCGGCCTGCGGCAGCTGGTTCCCGGAGGTGTCCTTCTCGAAGCGAACGGCTCCGGGCTCCCCCGCGAGGACGTTGTTGTACTGAGCCTCGACGCCCTCCATCACGGTGCCGTCGACGTTGACGAACCCGAGGAGGTGAGACGCCATGCGGCCGTTCGGATAGAAGCGTTTGGGTTCGGCCTCGAAGAAGATGCCGGGCAGTTCCATGGCCGCCACCTTTTTCGCCACCCTGGGATTCACCTGGCGCGCAACATATTCGAACTGGTCACCCGCAAACGTGCCCGTAAGCGACTCCACGAGTGATTCCGGCTTCCTCTTGAGGACCGGGCCGAGCCGGGCCGCCACCGCTCGTGGATCGTCGATGAGCGTCGGGTCCGAGTAGACGACCTGGAGATCGACCGAGATCGACATCGTCTCGGCGTCACGATCGAGCACGGCGCCGCGCCTGGCCGGGAACTCGATCTTCGTCGTGCGCTGCTCGGCGGCGATCTGCTGGAACTCATCGCTCTCGACTATCTGCAGCATGAAGAGCCTCGCCCCCATGAGCCCAAAGAGCAGCGCGAGCACGACGAAGGCACCGACGAGACGCCGGGGCGACAACGATGGACGAGGGGACGCGGGGCGGGCTCGGCCGGACCGCAGGCTGGCGGGGCGGGCTCGGCCGGACCGTGGGCGGCGGGGCACGCTGCGGAGGTGCCGGGTGGACGACCGGCCTCCGACCGCGCGCGAAGCGGGGGCCGGCCTCCTGCGGCCCGACCCCCGTGATCGCGTTCCTCGGCGACGGCGACCCACTACGGCCCTTCCCCCTGACCTGTGACGATGGCCGAAACGCCTGTGGCGTCGAGCTCATCCTCTCGAGTCTCACGCGCGAGTCTCGTGTCGGCAGACACCTCGATGTCGGCGACCATGTACTCGCTGGTCTCAGCTTTTGTCTCGGTCATCCCGAGCTCCGTGCGCGCATACTGTTCGATGCGGCTCTTGTTCCCGAGACGAGTGACCTCGAGGACGAGCTCCTGGTTCCTCGTCTCGGCTCGCTCGGTCCGCCGCCGAATCTCCTCGAGCTTGAACGCGCTCTGTGCCATCAGAACCTGCTCGAGCAGGACCGTCGCGATCAGCAACGCCACGAGAATGACTCCACCGATCACGAGCGGAGTCATTCGGCGCGACGGACCGCGCTGAATGAGACTGCGTCGGTTTCGCCGGACGACGCTGAGGTTCCGCGGTTGAGGCCTGCGGGCGCGCGCGGGGGCGGGGGCCGCGTTCGTCTGTGCCCTTGAGCTCATACCGCCTCGGTCCCCATTTTGGCTGCAACGCGCAAGCGCGCGGAGGATGCGCGCGGGTTGCGCGCGAGCTCTGCCTCGCCGGGCCTAACCGGCTTGCGCGTGACGAGGCGGAGCGTCGCCCGGGCGCCGCAGACACAGATAGGAAAGTCCGGAGGGCAGGTGCAGTCCCGCGCTCCGGCCGCGATGAACAGCTTCACGATGCGGTCCTCGAGGCTGTGGTAGGTCAGCACCGCAAGGCGGCCGCCCGGGCGCAGCGCTTCCACCGCGCCGGGCAGGACCGTCTCGAGTGCATCGAGCTCCTTGTTGACCTCGATGCGGATCGCCTGGAAGGTGCGCTTCGCGGGGTGCCCACCTGTCCGGCGTGTTGCTGCGGGGATGGCTTGTTTGACGACCTCGGCGAGCGTCAGCGTGTCGTCGATGGGACGAGCACGCTCGATCGCACCGGCGATACGCCGCGCGAACCGCTCTTCGCCGTACCGGCGAATGACTTCGGCGAGGTCGACGCTCGAGTAGTGGTTCACGACGTCGTAGGCGGTTGCTCCACCGGTCGGATCCATTCGCATGTCGAGTGGGCCTCTGGCTCGGTAGGAAAAGCCCCGATGCGCTTCATCAAGTTGGGGTGAGGAAACTCCAAGGTCGAGAAGGACTCCTGCCACCTCCGCAATCCCGAGTCGTTCCAGTACGGATGCGAGGTTCTTGAAGTCGTCACGAACGAGCCGTACCCGAGAGGAATGCGCGGCGAGGTCGGCCCCAGCCGCCTCCAGCGCGTCAGGGTCTCTGTCGATGGCGACGAGCTCGAACGCGCTCGACGAGTCGAGAAGACGGTGCGCGTGCCCGGCGCGACCAAGAGTCGCGTCGACGAGGACTCCCCCATGCTCCAGCGGAGGGAGGAGGGCCTCGGTGACCTCTTCTGCGAGTACCGGGTCGTGAACCACGTAAATTCCGTCCTCGGGTCCATTGTCCTAGCTGCTCAGAGCTCCGGTTGCGATCGCGACCATGCCGAGCAGCCCACCCACAGACGCCCCGGCGAGCGCGAGGAGAACGAGTCCCTGCGACACCTCTCGAGCCAGCCCGACGCTCCGCTCCGGGCTCGTCCCGATAACTGCGTTGATCAGTTTCGCCACCTCGCACCTCCTTCCGATCCGGGCGATCGCCGTGGCGATCGCGGGTCTCTCTTCGCGATCGTCGAGACGATCGCTTGGTCTGTCGTTAAAAGCTCATTCCTTCGACGAGCTCGTTCAGCTCGTCCATCTCGGCGCGTCCCAGGTCGAGCCTGTCCGGAGCCCACAGCTCCGCGTGATCCAGAGCGCCGACGACCACCACGTCCTTGTCGATGCCGGACTGCTCCCTCAGGTGCACGGGGACCGAGATGCGGCCCTGCCGGTCCACGTCATCGGTGAAAGCACTGGCGGCGAAGGTCCTGACGACCTTGCGGGCGTCCTTGCTGCTGCCCCGTTGGGTCAGCAACTTGGCCTCGAACTCCTGCCACCCCTTGCCCGACCACAGCGCGATGCATCCGTCGGGCCAGGTCGTGAGGACGACTCGTCCCTCGTCCAGTTCGTCCCGCAGACGCGAGGGGACGATCAGGCGCCCCTTCGTGTCGATCGTGTGGCGGTACTCCCCGGTGAACGACAACGTTTCCCCATCTGTTTGCGTCTCGCGATCGTCGAGACGATCGCTGGTCGTCTGGCTGCCTCTCGCTGCTCCCGCCGCACTCCCTCGTGCGTCTACGCGGAAAGGACCTGGAGTGTGAGGCGAGGGACGATGTCGAGTCCTCCCTGACTCCCCACTTTCCTCCACTACACTCCACTTGATGGGCAACGTAAGCCCCTGCGCGCCTGGAGTCAACGATTCGGCTCGAATCACACTTCTGTAATTCTGTTGCCTCTGTTGCTCATGTGACTGATGTTCAGTTAAGAGGCCTCCCGATCACGGGCAAAAGGGACAGATCCGCCGCCCGCAGGGCGGCAGAAAGAGTGGAGGTTGTGGGCGAACGCGCTGAGAAACGGGCCCGGCGAACGGGATCGGTGTGGGAAGACCCATCGAACCGGGTCTCAGAGCCCGCGAACAACCCACACATCGCCTTTGGCGCCGGTTCTAGACCTGCGCGGCTTAGGCCAGGGAGACCTCTAGCCTTCGGTTCCTCTTGTGGCGCAGCTTGTGGGGCAGGCGGAGGTACTGCTCCCAGCTCGGGTCCACGCTGTCGACGGCCACGACGATCCAGACGCTCTCGTGCGGGGCCTCGGGCCTGCGCTTGAGCCGGTAGCCGACCTCGTCGATGCTGCGGTTCTCCTTGCGGGAGTTGCACGACTTGCAGGCCGCCACGACGTTCTCCCAGGTGTGGGGGCCTCCCCTGCTTCGGGGGACGACATGATCGACGTTCTCGGCCGTTCGGCCGCAGTACTGACACTCGTAGTTATCTCGCACCATCACGGCGCGCCGGCTGAGAGACGCCCGGGCTCGATAGGGCACCTTCACGAAGTAATTGAGCCGCACCACTGTGGGTGCGGCCAATTCGAGGTGCTCGCTGCGATAGACGTGGCCGTTGCTATGGAGAACCACTGCCTTCTGACTCAGGGCGAGTACCAGCGCCCGCCGGACAGGCACCACACACAGCGGTTGGTAGGAGGCGTTGAGTACGAGCACTCTTCCCAAGATGCCGAAAGTATAGCTAGGCTCGGCGGCATCGCCCGTTCATCGATCCTGGGACGACACGGAGGTGAGCCTCGCCCCCACTAGCTGCTCTGCTCTTCCCTCAGGTACTCGACGTAGCGATGAAAGGCGAGGTGATCGGAGGTCACCGAGACGGTGTCGCCGTCCTTGGTGACCGTGACGATGTCGGCCGGGCCCCCCGGCGCGCTCGCGTCCTCTGAGATATCGGTGACCTCCCAACCCGAGTCGACCAGTTCACGCAGTCGCTCGAGCTCCGGATCGTCGCCCCATCCCGCCATGCTTCC
>WHSV01000041.1 GCA_009379915.1 Actinomycetota bacterium
GTCGCTCGGTCGGCTCACGATGTTTGGCGTCAGACCGCGAGGCTCGCGTCCGAGCTCGAGGTCGGGGTCGTCAACGGGTTCTCGGGCTGTCCGGGCGACCATGCCGGAGCCAAACACCCCAACTGGGTGACCTGTGCCTGGCCACCCGACTTCCTCGAGGTCCTCGACTGGCAGTGGAACGAACGCGTGATCCCTTACTGGACGGAGGAGGCGAGGTTCGCCCGCGAGCATGGGGTCGTGGTTGGATTCGAGATGCACCCCGGGTTCGTCGTTTACAACCCGGAGACCCTGTTGAGACTAAGAGCGGCTGCGGGGGACGAGCTGGGTGCCAACTTCGACCCGAGTCACCTCTTCTGGCAGGGGATCGACCCGGTCGAGGCCATCAAGGAGCTCGGCGACGCAATCTTCCACGTGCATGCCAAGGACACGGCAATCGACGCCGCGAACGTGGCCGTCAACGGAGTGCTCGACACCAAGGGCTACGACAAGCTCCTCGAGAGGTCGTGGCTTTTCCGAACCGTCGGCTATGGACACGGGGCGAAGACCTGGCGGGACATCGTCAGCGTCCTCCGAGCCGTCGGCTACGACTACGTGATGTCCATTGAGCACGAGGACGCGCTGGCCTCGGTCGACGAGGGGCTGTCGAAGGCCGTGCGGCTCCTCCAAGAGGTGCTCCTCGCGGAGGAGCCGGCCGACATGTGGTGGGCCTGACGCGCATCCGGAAAAGCCCGGCGATCTGTGAACCGGGTCTTGTGCAGCAGACGTTCCGCAGATAACTTTAGAAGCGATGTTGTTCCTCGGCTGACCTGTCGCCTCCGAGCGCGCCCCACCGCGGGCGCTTCTTCTCCCTACTCTCTTTTCGCTCTCTCCCGTGAGCGAACGTCTGTCCAAGGAGCAGCCCCATGTCTCACTCGATTACTCATGAACGTCTCCACGAGCCCGCCGAGCGCTCCTCGATTCCGGCTGTGAGCGTTACCGCGCTCCGAAAGGAGTTCGTTCGCCGGCAGGGGAACCTACTGCAGCGCAAGCGTCGCCCCGTGTCCGCCCTCGATGGTGTGACCTTCGAGGTCGCGCGGGGTGAGTGCGTCGCGATTCTGGGTCAGAACGGCTCGGGGAAGTCGACGCTCGTCCGCCTGCTGTCGACGCTGCTGCTGCCCGACGGCGGGTCGGCGGTCATCTTCGGACACGATGTCGAGAAGAATCCGAAGGCGGTGCGGCGGCTCGTGAATCGAGTCTCTGTCGAGGCCTCGTTCTTCAAGAAGATGTCGGCGATGGAGAACCTCGGGTACGCGGCGCGGTTCTACGGCATGACGGCCGGCGAGACGCGTCACCGGATCCCCGAGATCCTGACGGGCGTTGGATTCCCGGCCGAACGGCGCAACGAATCGATGGAGGAGCTGTCGCGCGGAATGCAGCAGAAGGTCGCGCTGGCGAGGGCTCTGCTCACCTCGCCCGTTCTCCTGCTCCTGGACGAGCCCACCACCGGCCTGGACCCTCGCTCCAAGCTCGAGGTGCAGGATTTCATTCGCGCCATGCGAGCCGCCCACGACGCCACGATCGTTTTGTGTACCCACGATCTGAACGAGGCCGAGTCGCTCGCCGAGCGTGTCGGAATCCTCGACGGTGGCCGTCTGCTGGCACTCGAGCCTGCGCCGCAGCTCAAGGCGCGTTACGCGGCTGACACGCTCGAGGAGGCGTTCTTCGTAGCGACGGGCCGTAGCTTCGAAGACGAGCCCGAAGCCGAGGCCGAGGAGAACGAATGAAGACCAACACCGGCTTGATGCGGACCGAGCTCATCGGTCTCGGTGGAATCGTCGAGCGCAACGCATATCTGATCAAGCGATACGTCTGGTGGGAGGTGGCCTTCTTCCTATGGACGGTCGCCAACACGCTCACGATCGTGTTCATCGCGGAGGGCGTCGAGGCATCGGGCGGAACGCTCGATGTCAACCGGCAGACGACCATCCTGCTCATAGGTGCGGTGATCTGGGCCTACCTCGGAATCATCTTCGAGATTCTCACCGAGACGGTCGCGTGGGAGCGATGGGAGGGAACGATCGAGTACACATTCATGGCGCCGCTCTCCCGTATCGTTCACCTCGGTGGTATGGGCGTGTTCGCCGTCGCCTACGGAGTCCTGCGCGCCGGGCTGCTCTTCGGCGCGATCGCGTTGTTCTTCGATCTCGAGATGCCGCAGGCGAACTACGTGAGTGCACTCGTGGTGCTCGCCGTAGCGTCGGTCTCGTTCATCGGCATCGGAATGATGACGGCCGTGCTCCCGCTCATCTCTCCCGAGAAGGGCACGCAGCTGGGCTTCATCGCCCAGGGGATGTTGCTGGTCGTCTCGGGCGTCTACTACAGCGTCGAGATCCTGCCCGACTTCATGCAGGCCATATCGATCATCTCGCCGGCCACCTACGCGCTCGAGGGCATTCGGGAGGCGATCCTCGAGGGAGCCTCGGTGGGAGACCTTTGGGGCGAGCTGTGGGCGCTCGCCGTAATCGGTGTGATCTCGGTGCCCCTGGGCCTGGCGACCTTCAAGCGCGGAGAGACCCATGCGAAGCGACACGGAAAACTGAAGCGCTCGGGCTAACGGGCGCTAGTCTGCGACCTCGTAGTGGGCGACGGTCGGCTCGCGCTCGAGAAGGAAGCGATCGTCCTCGGGGTAGTACACGGCCCTCTCGGGGTCGTCGCCGGCGAAGGCCTTGATGGCGTCCATCGAATCCCAGGTCGTGAACATCACGAACTCGGTGCGATCGTCCACGTCGCGCCGCAGCATCAGGGCGCTCAGATTTCCGGGAGTGCTCCGGTACTCGGCAAGTCCCGTGCCTCGCATGTACTCGGCGTAGTCGTCGCCGTCGGCGATCCGAACCGCGCCACGCCAGATCCGAGCGATCATGCGACGGCCCCATCGGGAATGAAAGGATCCTGCTTCATTGCCATGATGGACCTCCGAGGTTCCGCAGCGCTGTAACCGACAAAACTAGTTGGAAGGTTACACCGAACAGAGGGAGGATCGCCGTGGGAGATCGCAGAAGTGCACCGGCGGAGGCCCGGCTCGGGCCGCGGGGCGGGGGAACGGGGTGAAGGTCCTCGAGGACGCAGGCCGCTATACGGACCCGGGAACCCAGCAGGTGAGCTGGATCGAACATCTTCGGGTGGTGGACCTCAGCGTCGGCACCTATTCGATTCCGGCCGGAGGAGGCGACGGGCAATCGCCGCACACCGAAGACGAGATCTATGTGATCCGGCAGGGGAGAGCGACACTCGAGACGGACGAGGGGGGCGAGGAAGTGGGCCCCGGTTCGGTTGTCTACGTGCCTGCGAACGAGAGCCATCGCTTCGTCGACGTAGCCGAGGACTTCGCCGCCCTCGTGCTGTTCGCGCCGTCGGAGTACTCGCGTGCGGGAGAGAAGGGATGAGCGGTGCCGGGAGGGAAGTGGGCTAAAGGTCTATTGGTCTCGCTGGTCGCGTTGGGCCTCCTCTACGCTGGCCTCGTGTTCGGAGAGGGTCGTTTCATCTACTTCCCGGCCCGCGGGCTGACCGCCACTCCGGCGGACGCGGGCCTCGACTTCGTCGACGTGCACTTCGAGGCAGAAGACGGTGTGCGCCTCCATGGATGGTGGGTTCCGGGGCAATACGACCACGCAACCCTCCTTTGGTTTCACGGTAATGCGGGCAACCTCAGCGACCGCGTTGAGTTACTGGACCTACTGCACGATGAGCTCGGCGTCGGCGTGTTCATGCTCGACTACCGCGGCTATGGGAGGAGCGAAGGCAAACCCTCGGAGGCCGGGCTTTACGCCGACGCACGAGCCGCTCTCGAGGCAGTCCAGGTGCACGCGGGGGTGCGGCCGGAAGAGGTCGTGCTCTTCGGCCAGTCGCTCGGTGCGGCCCTGGCCGTGGAGTTCGCAAGCGCCCATCCGGTGCGCGGGGTAGTGCTCGAGGCGGCGTTCACCTCGATACCGGACATGGCTCGTCACCACTACGCCTTCTTGCCGGTATGGCCGTTGTTGAAGACCAGCTTCGACTCGGAGGAGAGGATCGCCGAGATCGACGCACCGCTGTTGATGCTTCATGGAGCCGACGACGACATCGTCCCTCTCGACATGGGCCGGAAGCTGTTCGCCGCCGCGCAGGCACCCAAAGAGCTCCGCGTCGTGGAGGGGGCAGGGCACAACGACGTGTACCTGACGGCCGACTATATCGCCACCCTGAGGGGTTTCCTGGAGGGCCTGGAGAATTAGGCCGCCCGGAGGGCGGGATTCCGAGCCCTTCGCTCGCGCCCACTCTGAGGAGATTCAGCCCCGCCCAGCGCAGTCAAGCTCCAAAGAAGCCCGAGCGTGTGCCCACTTTCTGGACCTCGGCGATGAATGAGCGGATGTTGAAGCCGTTGATTTGTCCGGTATGTACCGCACTGAGCCGAGCTCTGCGAAGGGGTTATCGCGTCCTACAGCGAGAGGGCGACAGCACCGATGCGGTCGAGGACGCGATCACCTCGATGGAGGACTCGCCGTTGTTCAACGCGGGGAAGGGTGCGGTCTTCACCACCGACGCGGCCAACGAACTGGACGCTTCGATCGACGTCGCTCGGTGCCCTCTCAGTGGTCACAAAAACTCGACCAACGGGAAGCGGGCCTCGAAACGAGGTCCAGCGACCAAATTCCCCCCCCGTAGACGCCGGTTTTAGAGGCTCACCGGAGCGAAGATCGACGCGTGAGCGGCCCCTGAAACCGGGCCCAAGTACCAATCGCCTCCGTGGGTGCCGGGTGTGGGGTTTCCTCACCCCTCAGCGCGGGCGAGGGGCACCTTCTCAGGTCCAGAATCAACCTAGTAGACATAATGATGATTACCGGCGGTCAGAAGAGAGCCGGGGAGCGGCCCGGGAGGGCCTCGGGATCGTCGCGCGCATCTGCGGTGGGCGTGGCGTTCGGGTTGCGCCGGCGCACGAGCACCAGGGCGAGGCCCACGACGACCAGGACGCAGAGCCACGGGAACCAATCCCCGTAGCGCGCATAGAGCGTGATGCTCGTTGCGAAGCGAACCTCTTCGACGAGTGCGCTCGCCGTCCACAACGACGTCGAGTCGATCACCCGGCCGTTCGGGCTTACGAAGGCGGAGATCCCGCTCAGGGCTGCATGGGCGACCCAGACTCCGTTCTCGACCGCCCGCACCCGGCTGAATGCAACGTGCTGGGCCGAGGCCCAGGAATGGCCCCAGGTCGAGGTGTTGGTTGCTACGACCAGGAGCCGGCCCCCCTCTGCGATGGGTTTCCGCACGAGCGAACCGAAGTCTCCCTCGAAGGAGATAACCGGGGCGACCTTGCCGCCGGCGACGTCGAAGACGACCGGTTCGTCGGCCGCGACCGCGTCGCGCGGCACCTGCTCGAGGGCCGGTATCCATCCGAACACGCTGCGCGCCGGTACGTACTCTCCGAACGGAACGAGATGGGTCTTCTCGTAGACGCCGGCGATCTCGCCCGACTCGTCGACGTGAAAGGCGACGACCTTGTATCGGTCGTCCCCGAAGTCGATGTTGCCACCGACGATCATGGGAGCCCCCACCGCCTGCGCGGACGAGCGCACCTCGTTCTGCGCGTCCTCGTTCGTCGTGAGGTCCATGCCGACCGAGCTCTCCGGCCAGATGACCAGGTCGGGCTCGCTGAGGGCCAACTCCTCGGTGAGGTGCCGGTGGCTGCGAAGAATCTGAAGCTCTTTTTCGTCGTAGGGGCCGGTGAAATCTTGTGGCACGTTGCCCTGCACGATTGCAACGTTGACCGCTTCCCCCGTCGCCTCGTTACTCGGCACGACGAGAGGAACGACCAGAAGAGCCACGACGATCATCACTGGGACCGCGGCCGGGCGCTTGTGCGCGCCGGCGTAGGAGACGATCTCGACCAGCGCCGCGTTCAAGGCAAGAACGAGAGCAGCGACCAGCCATCCACCCCCGAGGGCCGCCGGCGGCAGCAGCCAGTCGATCTCGGTCTGGCTCTGCGCGAGTTGACCCCATGTGAAACCGCCAACCGGGACGAGCGAACGAATGAACTCGACCGCAACCCAGGCGACGGCCGCCGTACCGATGCGTGCTGCCGGCGAACCGAGGCGCGACAACAGCGCCCACAGGCCCCCGAACACTCCGAGAAAGGCGGCCTGCAGCACAACGAGAACGATCCAACCCAGAACCCCGATGATGCTTATCCAGTAGAGGAGAGCCCCGAAGAAGCCGAGTCCGAACACGAAACCGAGCCCCGCTCCCCTGCCGGTCCTCGCGCGAGCGGCGAGCGCGAGCAGCGGAGCGATTGCGATCCACGCCAGAGGTCCAAGTCCGGGTTCGGGGAACGCAAGGACAAGCGCGGCTCCGGAGAGGGCGACAACAGCGTAAGAGCGCGTCGCGGTCAGACGCAGTCGCGGCACAGCATGCGCTTGGAGTCGGCGAGCTGAACCTTCGGCTTCAGCAAGAAACAGCGCTTGCACACGAACTCTTCACGGTTACGGAGCGGCGTGACCTTGGACTTCGTTCGCGAATCCCTGCGGGCCGCCTCCGAGCTCAGCGCGATGAGGTCATCGACCTCGTCGGGATCGTCGGTCCCCTTTCTCGCCGCGGACCTCCGGGCCAGGAGCTCCTCGAGGCTGGTCGAGTCCGAGTCCTCGGCGACGACCTCGTCGGACTCGTCCTCATCTTCCTCTTCTTCCTCGGACTCGGCCTCTGCTTCCTCGTCGTCATCCTCGTCGAGGTCCTCATCCTCATCGAGGTCGTCGTCGAGCTCATCCACGAGCTCGTCGTCGAGGTCCTCCTCGTCGAGGGCTTCTTCTTCCTGATCCTCTTCCTCGAGTGTCTCGAGGCTCTCTTCGTCGGCGATCACCGGTCGGCTCTCCATCTCCTCGGTGCAGGGTGACCCGGGGTGTTTACCCCTATTGCGCGCAACGATAATGGAGAGGATTGGCTAGGGGAAGTCCCACTTTTCGCGGCGGGGGCCGGGAGGGGCCGCCGGAGCCCCGGCGGGGCCCGGCAAGGGAAAGGCCCGAGAAACCGTTGGGGCCGCCCGGTAGCCGATCCTTGGATCGGTTATTGGGACGTTGTCCTCAGGACTTCTCGGGCCTTGCCGAACTCAAGTGTCCCAAGCAACCACTCGGTGCCACGCACCATTGCGCCTGACCAGGCCTCTTGGCGAGCCTTCTACCCGAAGGTAGACCCTCGCCCGAGCTCCTCGACTCCGGTATCCGTCTCGGCGAACCGATCCGGTCCTGCGAGTCACGGCCATTCGCTCGAGACCTGACGCTGCAACCGATACGAGTACCGTCTGCACCGCTTCCCTGTACCCGAAGGCACAAAGTCGATCCCGTTCCCGTTTCCCCCGAAGAGGTCCCGGATGGTGCTGCTTGCCGCTTGACTGCTTGGGACGTGCGTCAACTTACGGGCCCGTGAAGGCCCCCGTCAATACGAATTGAGGATTAATAGGGGACGTCGCGAAAGTTTCTATTTGTCATCAGGAGTTGCACATGGTGTCCGCAGGGTTATCCGCAGATTGCGGCTCCGTGCTGTGGAAAAGCCCGGCGGGGCGGGCTCGGCCGGACCGCACAAAATGGGGCCGGAGCCGGGTCGCCCACACGGGCAATGTCCGTTGCATAATTTGTCGAAGACGAGCCGTACGGCCCCCCGGACAAAGGAGCCCTTGGCGGTCATGAGAACCCATCAGATGGAGTGTGCGGCCGTGACCAAGGCGGCGCCCTCCTTCGTTGATCTCACCGAGGACATCCAAGAGGCTCTCGATGAATCGGGTATCTCCAACGGCCACGTAACGGTGTTCTCCCCCGATACGACGTGCGCGCTGCTGGTCAACGAACGGGAGTCGGGTCTGCTCGAGGACATCAAGCGAACGATCGCCCGGCTGAGCCCCAACGGTGACGACGCCCGAGCCGGCATCCTTGGAGCGACCTCCGTAGTCCTGCCGGCGGTGGACGGACGACTGCGACTCGGAATGTGGCAGCGCGTCTTGCTGGTCGAGTTGCGGGAGCCGTCGCAGCGCTCGATCGTGATCCAGATCGTCGGTGACTGACGCACTGGACAACGAGATCTGCTGGAAACTTGCCCGCCCGAAGGGCGGGTTCCGAGCCTCTCGCTCGGCGAGGCGCAGCGAAGCTCCGCCGAAGGCTAGAAGCTGAGACACTAGGGGCATGGCGAAGAGCAAGCTTCCAAAGCAGTCGGAGGACTTTCCGGGCTGGTACGTCGAGGTCGTGAAGCAGGCGGGCATGGCCGAGCACGGACCCGCCAAGGGCTCGATGATCATCAAGCCCCACGGCTACGCGGTGTGGGAGCACACGCAGCGAGCGCTGGACGACCGCTTCAAGGCCACCGGCCACGAGAACTTCTATTTCCCTCTGCTGATCCCGATGCACCTGCTCGAGAAAGAGGCCGACCACATCGAGGGATTCGCTCCCGAGGTGGCCGTGGTAACCCATGGGGGTGGCCAGAAGCTCGAGGAACCTCTTGCGATCCGGCCGACATCCGAGACGGTCATCTGGAACACGTATTCAAAATGGATTCAGAGTTACCGCGACCTTCCTCTTCTCTACAATCAATGGTGCAACATCGTCCGCTGGGAGATGCGCACGCGCCTTTTCCTGCGCACGAGCGAGTTCCTGTGGCAGGAGGGGCACACGGCTCACGCCACCGAGCGGGAGGCGATCGACGAGACCCTCCAGATGCTCGACGTCTACCGAGAGGTCACCGAGGACGTCCTCGCCGTCCCCGTCCTCAAGGGCCGCAAGACCGCGAACGAGCGTTTCCCGGGCGCCGTCGAGACCTACACGCTGGAGGGCCTCATGCGCGACCGTAAGGCGCTGCAGTGCGGCACCTCTCACTTCCTGGGTCAGAACTTCGCCAAGGCCTACGACGTCACGTTCCTCAACCGGGACGGGAAGCAGGAATACGCTTGGGCGACGTCCTGGGGCTACACGACACGAATGGTGGGCGGAACGATCATGACTCACGGGGACGACAACGGACTTCGCCTTCCCCCTGCGGTCGCTCCGGTTCAAGTCGCCATCGTGCCCATCTACAAGACCGACGAGGAGCGCTCCGCCGTGATGGAGGTTGCTACGCGGATGCGCGACGAGCTCGTGGGCCGGCACAATCTGCGAGTGAAGCTCGACGACCGGGATCAGTATCGCCCGGGGTTCAAGTTCTCCGAGTGGGAGTTGAAGGGCGTCCCGCTACGGATAGAGGTCGGCCCTCGCGACCTGGCGAACGATCAGGTGGTCGTCGCCGAGCGCGTGTACGGAAACAAGAAGCAGCTGTCGACCGGCGAGGCCATCTCCTCGATGGTCGAGATGCTGAACGACATCCAGCGGGCACTCTACGAGGAGGCGACGGCCTTCCTCGACGACAACATGCACCAGATCTCGACCTTCGACGAGTTCGCCGAGGGGGTCGAAACCGAGGGTGGATTCTGGGTCGGAGCCTGGTGCGGCGAGTCCGACTGCGAGATCGAGATCACCGAGCGGACGAAGGCCACGATCAGGTTCGTGCCGATCGAGCAGGAGGATCCCGGAGCGCCCTGTATGCACTGCGGGAAACCTGGGGCCGAGCGCGCCACGTGGGCCAAAGCCTACTAGGGGGCGATCTTGCCGGGCGGGCCTTCGCCGCTGGTTTCAATCAGCTTTCTCTCGCGCATCATGGTCGATAGCGACCAAGCCGGCGAAGAGAATCACGGGTTGTCTCGGTGGTCGGTCATGGCGGCGAACCCCTAGGGAGGTCGCCGCACAGCAGCGGTCAGTCGAGCCCGACTACCTCCAATAGCTGACGGTGATCGCTCATGACGATCTCGGCCTCCACGAAATCGGACTCGTCGTCGTGGACTCCCTTGAATCGAACCGCATGCATGCCCATGTCGTGGGCGCCCGCGATATCGGTGCGCTTCAGATCGCCGACGTGGATGGCCTCGGGGGGTCGCGCGCCAAGCTCGGCAAGCGCCTTTGCGAAGATCTCGTTTCCCGGCTTGGGGACGCCGATCTCGTCCGAGAAGCACAGGACGTCGAGGTGGTCGCACAGGCCCGCTTCGTCCAGCAGCTGGCGCACGACACGGCCGGGGGTGAAACCGGTGTCGCAGACGAGCCCAAGACGAATATTCGCGGCGCTCAAGGCGGCGAGGGTTTCGCGCGCCTGTTCGACGGGAGCGACGCCCGCTTCGATCGAGGCTTCTTCGAACTCTTTGGTGAGGTTCCGGATGGACTCGTCGTCGTCGATGCCGCGGGCCTCGAGGCAGTAGGCGGCCATTCGCCCGGGACCGAAGGTCTCGACCTGCTTCCAGGCCTCGTCGTGCCTGGCCCATGCCTCGGCCAGCAACTCGCCGGCCTCTTGTTCGCTTAGATCCAAGAAACGACGAAGGGCGCCTGCTCTGGTGGCCATGGCGCCCTCATAGTCCCTGTCCTTCAACAGCGTGCTCCAGCAGTCGTAGGTAACTGCTCGAATCCCCTCGACTCTCTTGATCGTGCATCACTCCCCTCGTCCGGAGGTCTCCTAGTCGACACACGTTGCTGGGCCTCGCGCGCCGGGCTGAATCGACCCTACCGGAAGAAGGGGGTGAAGGCACCGGGTTTTTTTACCGCCTGCGCTGACGCTCTTGTGGCACCACACAGGTGCCGGTGGCCCGCGCAAGTGGTTCGGGCTCGCCGATAGGGTCGGCGGCCGAGTCCGAGATATCGGGCCGGGCGACCGCGTAGCGCACCACCTCGAAGTCCATCTGACGAGAGGTGTTTCCAACCCTCGAGATCGTGCCGCGCACCTCGACGAAATCGCCGGCATAGGCGGGGGCCACGAACTCGACCGAGGAATAGCCGGCGAACAGACCCTCGTCCCCGTCGTGCCGGATGCACAGTTCGGTGGCGACGTCACCGAACAGCTCCATCAGCTTGGCCCCTGCGACCAGGTTGCCCCCGTAGTGCGCATCCGCCTGCGAGAGGCGCAGCCGGAGATGCGCGGTGAGGGGCTCGGCCATCGCAACAGGCTACTTCGACCCGGTCCGGCTCCCTGCTAGGAATCTTCCTTGGGTTTCGGATGACTCGATCCGCCGGTCTCGCCCTCGTTACGATTGGGATGATGGGGGGCCGAACTGTGGGTACCGGCGAGGGGATCACCCGGCTCGTCTTCCTCTAATCCGTCCCTTGCAAGGTGTTCCTCGACGTGGGGATCCTTGCCCGAGCGTTCGAGCGCTTCCGTCTCGCTCTGTAGCTCGTCGTCGGCCATAGCGCCGTGCTTGTCGCTTCCACGTTTCATGGAGCCACCTCCTAGGCGTCCTCTCTGACGCGCTACCCACGCTGGGTGCGGAGAAAACAGCTCAGGACATCAGTTCGGCGGCAAAGTGCAGGTCGTCGACGAATCGTCCGAATTCGCGCGCACGCGTGTCTCCGTCTCGCGCTCGCAGGATCGAAGAGGGGTGCACGGTGGCGGTGACGTTGGGGGCAAAGTCCGATGCGATTGATCGCCCGCGCATCTGCGTGACCTTGAATGCGGGACCGAGGAGCGCCTTTGCCACGGTAGCTCCGAGCAGTACCAACACCTCGGGCCCAACGACACTCATCTCGGCGTCCAGCCAGGGTCTGCACGCCATGATCTCGTCGGCGTTTGGCTTCTTGTGGATGCGCCTCTTTCCGACTCGCTCGTGCTTGAAGTGTTTGACGATGTTCGTTAGGTAGACGTCGTTCCTAGTGATCCCCGCCTCCTTGAGTCCTCGATCGAGCAGCCGGCCGGCGGGTCCCACAAAGGGCCGGCCATCGATGTCTTCCCTGTCCCCCGGTTGTTCGCCAACCAGCATGATCAGCGAGCGCTTGAGTCCTTCGCCGAATACCGTTTGCGTCGCGTTCGCGTGGAGCCGGCAACCCTTGCAATCCTGGGCTGCGCGCTCGAGATCGCGCATCGACAAACGGTCGGGAAGGAACTCCTCTGCGGTCACGCTTTGCGTTTACCCGCGATCCAGCGCTCAAGACGAGCGACACACGATCGCCAAATCTAGCCAGCGTTGAGCGCGCGCGTCGTGGCGGCGTAGGCCAGGTACGAAGCGACCTCGGACGGCCTGGTGCCCCGCCCGAAGATCTTGTCGTATCCGAGTTCGGCAGCCTGCTCTGCGCTGAAGCGCGGCCCCCCACCTACGAGTATGAGCCCGTTTCGCAAGCCCGCATCGACGAGGGAGTCCCGGACCTCCTTCAGGTGCACGAGGTGAGCGTCGCGCTGAGTCACGACCTGCGAGACCAACACGGCGTCGGCGCCGTTGGCGCGAACCGTTTCGACGATGTCGGCGGGCTCGACCTGGCTCCCCAAATTGAGCACGCGCATCTCCGGGAAGTACTCGAGTCCGTGATCGCCGGCGAAACCCTTCATCGACAAGATGGCGTCGAGTCCGACGGTGTGCGCATCGGTTCCCGTACAGGCACCGACCACGACGAGCTGGCGCTTGAGCGACTCGCGCAGCACGCGGTTGACCTCCTGGTAGCTCAGGACCGGGAACTCCCGCTCCGGCACCTCCAGCTCGTCGGGGTCGACCGAATGTTGCGTGGCGCCGTAGACGATGAAGAACGTGAAGTCCGGCCCCATCGCCTTCATGTGGACTACCTGCGGGCGGCCGAGGTCCATCTTGCGAGCGAACTCGAGAGCCGCCTGGCGCGCTCGCTCCGACTCCGCGATCGGCAGGGTGAAGCTGGCCTGGATGAGACCGTCGTCCGTGGCGTCCCCGTAGGGCTTGATGGCGGTCACCTAGTTCACCCCCAGTCTCTCGCTCAACAGGTCGGTCACGGGATTGACGTAGTCCTCGCTGCGCACCACGACACCCGAGAGCCCCTTTCCGCCGGTGCGGGTTCGAACCGTGTCGGCAAACATCCCCGCCTCGATCGCGGCGAACATTCCGATGTCCGCGACCTTCGCGAGCATCTGGCGGGTCTCTTCGAGCACCTGGTTGGCGCGGCGCTCGACGTCCCCATCGGGTTCGAACCTCAACTCCCCCGCCAGGGCGATCGAACCACCGAAGACGTAATTGGCGTTCTCGATGGCGAGATCTCTGTCGCTGAGGAACGGTGTATGGATGCCCTCGGTCATCATTCCGAGGAGGATGATGTCCTGACCGGTGAGGGCACCGACCAAGTTGAACATCCCGTCGGTGAGGAATCCGCGGAAGATGTTGCCCGTCATGTGCTTGGTCGGGGGCATGTACTTCAGAGGCGCGTTCGGGAAGCATTCCCGGATGAGCTGTGCGTGAGCGATCTCGAGCGCGACCTGGTTCGGGACGTCGGGGTCTATTTCGAACGCGTGACCGAGCCCCTGCTGCTCCTCGGGAAGTCCTGCGGAGAGAGCGAGTCGCTCGTTGAGGAACTGCGAAGCGAGGACGCTGTGGGCGCCCGCGACCGCATCCGCGGTCGTCAGGTAATTGTCCTCACCGGTGTTGATCACGATTCCGGCAAGCGAGTGGACCATGCGACTGAAGTGCTGGTCGATGAAGGTTCGCTGCATGTTGATGTCGCGGAAGATGATTCCGTACATGCAGTCGTTGAGCATCATGTCGAGTCGCTCCATCGCCGCCATAGCGGCGATCTCCGGCATGCACAGTCCGCTCGCGTAATTCGTGAGCCGGATGTAACGACCGAGCTCCTCGCCCACTTCGTCGAGGGCCGCACGCATAAGCCGGAAGTTCTCCTGGGTCGCGAAGGTCCCTGCGAATCCATCCGTCGTCGCTCCGTACGGGACGTAGTCCAGCAGGCTCTGCCCGGTCGAGCGAATCACCGCGATGACGTCGGCGCCCGCGCGGGCCGCGGCCTGAGCCTGAGGTATGTCCTCGTGGATGTTGCCCGTCGCGACGATCAGATAGAGCCAGGGCTTGCTCGCCTCGCCGACCCGGTCGATCGCTCGGCCCCGGTTGTCGTTCGCCGCCGCGATGGTGGCGACTGAGCTCTCGCCCGCACGGGTGGCCGCGGCCACGGCACGCTCGTAGTCGTCGCCCGCGGGCCACGACGGGGCCAGTTCGTGCGCCGCAATGGATTCCGCGGCCCTTTGCACGTCGCCGGTCTGTTCGACGGCGTGGAAGAAAGGGATCATCACCCCTCGTTCGAGGCCGATCGTCTCCTTGACCTCGTCGACGACCCGGTTCGGGATGGGGACCGCCTCGACCCCTTCGCCTTCGACGCCGTCGACTCCGGCGAAGCGCAGACAGGCTCGCTCGATCGAGACCGTCGTTTGAGTGCGTGCAAGCTCCTCGATCGGCTTGGAGATCTCGGACGCAAGGGACCGGCACTCCGCGACCGAGGCTCGGTCGATCTGGAGCCGGCCGATGGGCCGCGTGAACTCGTGTGACGTCTTCATCTAATGCTCGGCGTCCGCCTCAGGAGCGGGCCATACCCTCCGGCCCGAGGCCCACGTGCCAAGCACCTCGGTGGCCATGAGCTCGCCGGGATCGGTCGCCACGGGATCCCGGTCGAGCCACGCGAGGTCGGCCAGCGCTCCGGGCTCGATCCTGCCGCGCACGTCGTCCTGACCGGCCGCCTCATGCCCCCCGATGGTGTGGAGCCTCAGCGCAAGCTCGCCCGAGAGGCCCTGACCCTCGATGTGGTGGGTGCGCAGCGCCTTCATCTGGAGGAACGGGTCCAGAGGCGTGACCGTCGAGTCCGAGCCGGCCGCAAGAGCTAGGTCGTGTTCGCACATCGAGCCAAACCTGTTCATCTCTCTGGCGCGCTCCCAGCCGATGCGCTCGGAATAGAGTCCCCGCTCCCCTCCCCAGAAGGCATCGAACGCGGGTTGGACGCTGGCGCGGAGGTTCATGCGTTTCGCCCGCCGGATGTGATCGTCACTCGCGCACTCGAAGTGCTCGATGCGATGTCCGAGTTTCCGGACCTCAGCCTCGCCGGCCTCCGCCGCTACGCGTTCCCACGTCGTGATCGCTTGTTCGATGGCCGCGTCGCCGATCGCGTGGACGCCCACCTGCAGTCTCTCGAGCTGGGCCGCCAGGAAGTAGGCGTACAGCTCGCCGTCATCGCGGTACCTGATTCCGTTGGGCGGCGATCCCTCGGGAGGCGGTGAGACGAACGGCTCTTTCATCCACGCGGTGTGCGAGCCGAACGACCCATCGAGGAAGTAGTCCCCGCCGATACGTTCGTGCCCCATCGATCTGACCTTGTCGACCTCGTCGGTGCCAAGGTACGTGACCACGTTGAGAGCGACACCCTCGATGGCATCGACAAAGACGTCGTAGCTCGGCCAGCCCCGCCACTCAACGACGAACATCTCGTGCACCGAGGTGACGCCCTTCGAGTAGGCGTGTTGGATTGCCGCGCGAATCGCGGCGATCTGCTCGTCGCGAGGGAGGCTGGCGTCGAACCAGTTCCACGCTCCACAGGCCGCCTGCTCGCGCAGGTAGCCCGTGGGCCGTCCCGAGTCGTCTAGGTCGACGCCGTCGATTCCCGAGAGGTCGAGTTGATCGATGAGCGCGCTCGACACGATGCACGAGTGCATGTCCGCCCGAGCCAGCATCGCGGGCCGGCCCCCCACCACCCCGTCCAGATCGGCGCGCGTCAACGGCCGGTCGAGTGGGTCCTCGAAGTTGCCGCCGAACATCACCGCGCCACCACCCGCAGCGTGTGCCGCGAACGACTCGAGGATGCGGTCGGCCGAGCGCTCACCGCGGAAGTCCATCCCGCCCGCGTACAATCCGGTGGCGGGAAGGTGCACGTGGGCGTCGCAGAACCCGGGCACGAGCGCACCACCCTCGAGGTCGACGATCCGGCCGGCCGAGGGGCGATCGTCACCCGATCCCAGGGCCTTGATCTCTCCGCGCTCGATCAGGACCCACTCGACCGACTCGGCCGTATTCGTGCGGATGGTTCCGTTGTGGAACAACGTCTTCATCGAGCGAACCTCTTCAGCAGGGCCGGTTCGTCGCGCACGAGGTCGAGCGCCAGTCGCGCGTGCCCCGGCACGTAGCCGTTTCCGATGGTCATATCCGGATACTTCCCCAGACCCTCTGCTACGAGAGCGGCCGAGCTGAACGAGGTCGCCATCGAGAAGAACACTATGCGCCCGTCGTCCTCACAGCTCAGGATCGCGCCACTCTCACAACCGGGGACGTTCGTGCACACGAAGACGACGTTCGCGAGTCGCCCCTCGAACGCGTCCATGACGGCCTCCGAGGTCGCCACGGGATCGGTGCAATCTACGACGATCGCGTCCGCGCCGGCGTCCCGTGCGGCCCCGGCCGTCGACTCCGGATAACACAGACCCACGACCCGACCCTGCTCTCCGAGGTTTCGGCGCGCCTGGGCCGAGGTGAGCATCCCGGACTTGCCGCCGGCGCCCATGACCACGACCCGCATTGGCGGCTTCACGAGCCGTGCCGCCCACGCCGGCGCCCCCGCGACGTCGAGGACGCCCAGGGTCACCTCGTCCGGGAGGTCGTCGGGCACCTCGGCGTAGATTCCGGAGCCGAAGAGGATGGCCCGCCCCTTGATCTTGACCTTCTCGGAGGCCGGGTCGAGCTCGACTATCTCGTCGACGACCAGGGGCGTGAGTGAGAGCGACACCAGGGTCGCGATACGCGTTCCGACCTCGGGCTCGCGGCGGTAGCTCCCGAGCTCGGACACTGTGCCGACCAGCATTCCCCCGGAACCGGTCACGGGGTTGTGCATCTTGCCGCGCGCCCGCACGGTCTCGAGCACGCGGGCGCGCATCGCGTTCGCGTCCCCGTCACACTCGTTTCGAATCTGAGTCCACGATGCGGCATCGATGTTCAGGTACTCGACGTCGATGGCTACCTCGTCCGCCACCAGGGCCGTGTGCGCGTCCAGTCGTTGGGCCTGCTGCGGCAGCGCGCCCACCGGTTCGAGGGAGCGGTGCACTCCGAGGCGTTCCATCGGTTATGCCCAGACGGTCGCAGGAGGAGTGTGATCGCTCCCATGGCGCCACCAGTAGTCCCGGCCCTCGGGGGGAAGCGTGTAGATCGGGTCGTGATACTCGTAGCGTCGGTTGAGCGCGTCCGGGTCACCGAACTCGATGCCCGTCCGGTAGTTCTTGGTCCAGTACGAGATGCCTTTGACGCGGTCGTACTCCTCGACCTGGTGAACCCACCGCTTGCCTACGAACGGGACGTCGCACACGATGCGCGGCGTGGCGAAGCCCGGCATGTAGCCCATGATCGAGTGCTGCAGTCCCTGGGCCTCGTCGACGCTCAACCGCCAGTGCTCCGAGTTCGGGATCATGTCGCACATGTAGAAGTAGTACGGCATGACCTTGGCATGGTCCAGCAGCGCGAAGCAGAGGTCGAGAAGATCCCGTTGACTGTCGTTGACCCCGCGCATGAGCACTCCCTGGTTGCGGACGTCTCGGAAGCCCATCGAGTGCAGTTTCTTGACCACGTCGGCCACGAGCGGTGTCAGGTTGTTGGCGTGGTTCACGTGCGTGTGAACGGCGAGGTCGACATCCCGGTCCACTGCCTTGCGCGCGATGGTCTCGAGGCCCGCGAGAACGTCGTCCTGCAGGAAGTGCTGGGGCAGGCCCATGAGGCCCTTGGTCGCAAGACGGATGTCGCGGATGTTCTCGATGTCGAGCATCGCCGAGATGAAATCGACGAGATGCCCGATCGGCAGGTTGGCGATGTCCCCGCCGGACACCACGACGTCTCGCACCGAGGGGGTCGCCCGCAGGTAGTCGAGGATCGCCGCGTAGCGCTCCTTCTGCTTCATCTCGAATCGGTACTTAACGACCTGGGGGACGTTGTTTCCCACGAGGTCCATGCGGGTGCAGTGACCGCAATACTGGGGACAGGTCGACAGGAGCTCGGCGAGCACCTTCGTCGGATAACGGTGCGTCAGGCCCTCGACGGCCCACATGTCGGCCTCGTGGAGGCTGTCACGCGAGGCCAGCGGGTGGCTCGGCCACTCCGGGTCGCGGTCGGCGAACGCGGGAATCATGTAGCGCCTGATGGGGTCGCGCCACAGGTCGGTCTCGCCCATCGTGTTCAGCATCTGCGGAGGAACGAGCATCGACATCGTGGCTCGTTCGGCCTGATCCCTCTTGATCGAGTCGACGAGGTCGACCGGTATCAGGTCTTCGTAGACCTTGAGGAGCTGATCGAGGTTCTTGACCGTGTGCTGGCGCTGCCATTTGGCGCTGAGCCAATCGGCCTCGGTCACGTCGCGATAGCCGGGGAGCCTCCGCCAGTCCGGTTCGACGAAGTCCCGCGGAGGCGGATAGGGATAGGGCTGGTCGGCGGCATGAGCGCGCGCGGTGCGCCGGCTGAGGGGCGTGGGCGCGCTCGTCGCGGTCGTCATGTCGGTCTGCCCTCCTCGGCCGGTTGGTCCGATTATCGGAACCGATGCTTGATTCCCAGAGGCTATACCCTAATGCTGTTAGGCAAAAGCTATCTCAAGCGGAACAATCTTCGGAAGAAGAACGGAGTCGGCGAAATGGACGAGAAGGGGCGCAAGATCCTCAGCCTCATCGAGACGGACGCGCGGCTGACCTACGCCCAGATCGGCGACCGGGTTGGGCTGGCCGCCTCGAGCGTCCACGACCGGATTCGCAAGCTCGAGCGCGAGGGGGCCATCCGTGGCTACCGGGCCGACCTGGACTTCGGGGCCGTGGGCCTGCCGATCACTGCGTTCGTGAGCCTCGCCCTGCAACCGGCGTCGCCACCGGACATCCCCGGGAAGGTCGCCGAGTTCCCGCTGGTCGAATCCTGCTACTCGGTCGCGGGCGACAACTCCTACGTGCTCGTGGTGAGGGCCCCAACGACCGCATCGCTGGAGGAGCTGCTCGACGCGCTGAGGGCCAAGCTCGAGGTCACCACGCGCTCGACGATCGTGCTGTCCCAGCCGTTCGAGCGCCGCCCGATGGTGGGGCCGTCTGACTCTCTATAGAGCGATGAGCCCGGCGTTCGTGGGCTCGAAACCGCAGGCGTCGATCTCCATGAGGCCCGCTTCTGGTTGGTTGCGTTTCTGTGACCGCCGAGAGGGTTTCATGCGACATCTCAGGGCCACAAAAAATCGAAATCGGCACTCTCGGATCCGGAGGGGTGCACGGGACGATACCTGGAGGTCCAGGAGTGCGCGAAGCGGCTTTCGAGCGCCGACCAAGCAGAAATCGACCTCCCAGGCTCGGCTCACAGACAACTTCGCCCCTTGGGTGCAGCTTTTTAGGCCACGCCGCTGCCCAATGGACCGGCCTACCCAGCCGAGCCGCCGGAAATCACCCTCAGGGCCCGGTCAGGCGTCGCCCGATCACGAAGCGCTGGATCTGGTTGGTGCCCTCGACGATCTGTAGGCCCTTGGCGTCCCGCATGAAGCGCTCGGCCGGGTACTCGGTCACGTAGCCGTAGCCCCCGTGGAGCTGCACTGCATCGATCGTGATTCGCATCGCGACGTCGGTGCAGAAGAGCTTCGCCTGAGCGGCCTGCATCCCGTAATCCTCGCCCGCATCACGAAGAGCGGCGGCGTGCCGGTAGAGACGGCGGCCCGCTTCGATCTCGGTTGCCATGTCGGCGAGCATGAACTGGACGCCCTGGTTCGCGTTTACGGGTCTGCCGAACTGCTCTCGCTCCGAGGTGAAGTCGAGGGTCGCATCCAACGCGGCCTGAGCGAGCCCGATCCCACATGCGGCGATCCCGAGACGGCCCGAGTCGAGCGATGCCATGGCGATGCGAAAGCCCATGCCCTCCTCACCGAGGCGGCGCGATTCGGGAACCTCGGCATCGTCCAGAGTGAGCTGCCAGGTGGGCGACGCTCGCCAGCCCATCTTTTCTTCCTTCTTGGCGCCGGCGAACCCGGCCGTCCCTTTGGCGACGAGGAACGCGGAGATGCCCTTCGCCCCGGCGTCTCCCGTGCGCGCCATCAGGAGCACGACATCGGCCTCGTTTCCCCGGGTGCACCAGAGCTTTCCGCCATTGAGCAGGTACGAGCCGCCGGCGCGCACGGCTGTGGTCGACAGCGACGCGGCGTCGGACCCGGATCCCGATTCGGACAGGGAGTACGCCCCGTACCACTCCCCCGACGCCAGCTTGCTCAGAACCTCCTTGCGCTGAGCATCGGTCCCGAACTCGCCGACCGCGAAGGCGCACAGCGTGTGGACCGACACGCCGATCGCAAACGAGAGGTGGTGGTAAGCGAGCTCCTCGATGGCCAGCAGGTAGGACGAATAGGTCTGTCCTCCCCCGCCGTACTCCTCCGGAAAGGGCAGCCCCGAGAGGCCGAGCTCACCCAGCTTCGCGTAAAGCGGAGCCGGATCCTCACCGCGCCTCTCGTAGTCCTCTACCGACCCGGCTACCTCACCGGTGCAGAACTCGCGCACCAGCCCTACGAGGGCTCTCTGGTCGTCGTCTAGCAACCTCAGGTCGGCCGGCATGTGCGGGAGAATACCTCCATGAACATCAAAGACCGTAATGGTGATCCCCTTGCCGAGGCGACGGTCACGGTCGACGCGCACGAGCTGATGGACCTGCTCCAGGGCGTCGCCGACATCGTCGAGGGCAAGCGCGAGCACCTGCACTTCAAACAACCCACCGGGTCGGAGCTCGTGATCCGCCTCGGTACCGAGTCCGGCGGCGAGCCCGATCCGATCGGTGACCAAATGGACTGGTATCTCGGCCCCCTCGTCCTCCTCGGTGGACTTTTCGTGATCATCGGGATGGTAACGATGCTCCGCTGGGTGCTCGGGCTCCTGACTTGAGCACACCCGGGGGTCTCGGGGACCGCATGACGTCGTGGGACAAGCTCGGTGCTTCGGGGGGCGATCCGTTCGACGTCCTGGTCGTGGGAGGCGGAATAACGGGCGCCGGGATCGCCCTGGACGCGGCCTCGCGCGGTCTTAGCGTCGCTCTCGTCGAACGCTTCGACTTCGCCTCCGGAACGTCGAGCAAGTCATCGAAGCTGGTCCACGGAGGTCTTCGCTATCTCGAGCAACGCGACTTCGGGCTCGTGCGCGAGGCATCGCTCGAACGGGGCCTGCTGAACCGGCTCGCGCCACACCTCGTCGAGCCCATCCCTTTCGTTATTCCCGTTGCGGATCGTTGGCGGCGCGCAAGGTTCGGTGTCGGCATGTGGCTCTACGACGCGCTGTCGAGCTTCCGGAACACATCGACTCACAGCTACGTCGACCCGGATGCTGTTGGCACCCTCGTTCCGGCGCTGAGGACCAATGAGACGGACCGCGGCATGCTTCGAGGTGGCTACGTTTACTACGATTCCAAGACCGACGACGTCCGCCTCGCCATCGAGGTACTCGTGCAGGCAGTGCGTCTCGGAGCCACGGTCTGCAACTACGCGGCGGTGCGGAACATGGAGTCGTCGGAGGCAGGCTGTCGCGCTCTCGTCGAGGACACGATCGACGGCTCGGTCATGGAGGTCGCGGCCCGCCGTGCGGTGGTAGCCGGAGGTGTGTGGAACGACAGGATCGAGGCTCTGAGCAACCACACCGCGACGCCCCGGCTGAGGCCGAGCAAAGGCATCCATCTGGTCTTTGGACGCGAGGACTTGCGGCTGAGAGAAGCCGCCGCCTTCATTCCGGACGCCGCACGCGAGCGAATGCTGTTTCTGATTCCATGGCACGACGTCGTCGTCGTCGGCACCACGGACGCGGACTACGCGGGAGACCTCGATCACCCGAAGGTAACGTCCGAGGAGCGGTCCTACTTTCTCGAGGCGTTGAACGAGAACCTCAACCTGTCGCTGAGCGAGAACGATGTCGTGAGCTCGTGGGCGGGACTTCGTCCGCTGGTTCGCGCCAAGAAGCACGCGACCGTGGATCTGTCGCGCTCCCATGCCGTCTACGAGTTCGCGCCCGGGGTCGTCGGCATCACCGGAGGAAAGCTGACGACCTACAGACGGATGGCTCAGGACGCGGTCGACCGCATCGCTCCGGATCTCGACCGGGCCGGTCGCTCCCGCACCCGCTGGATAAAGCTCGGTTGCGGTGACGTCGGCGCGCTGACGAATGCCGTGGTGAGGCGCGCCGGGCACCTCGGTGTGGGACCCGAGAGCACCGCGCATCTCGTTCGATGCTACGGGGACCGGGCGCTCGCGGTGCTTGACGTGGCGGCGGAGTCCGGACTGACGGAGCCGCTGGAGCTCGGATGTCTCCCGATTCGAGCCGAGGCGCTCTACTGCGCGCGCTCCGAGATGGTCGTTCAGTTGTCCGATCTTCTTGCTCGCCGCACCCGGCTTGCCCTTACGACCTCGACCGCGGGGCTGCGGAGCGGTGCGCTCGACCTCCTCGCGGGCGAACTGGGGTGGTCGCCTGCGGAGGCCGGGCGGCAGGCCCTCGCCCATCGCACCGAGGTCGAGCTCGAGCGGGGCATGTCGGTGCCGCGGGAGGTTGCGCGGGGCGGGCTCGGCCGGACCGCAGGGACGACGATTTGAGGACGCCGAACCTCGATCACGAGGTGGATCTCGTCAACTCGTTCGACCTCTCGCTGGTAGCGGCCCGGCGAATGGGGGCCGAAGAGGGAACCCCCTTGCTCGTAGCGAGCGCGGTGGGCGCCAACCTGCCGGTCTGGAGGCGCACATTTGCCGACCTAGCGCGAGCACGCCCGGTCGTCACGTGGGACCTGCGCGGTCTGGGCGAGTCGGGCATGGCGCGTTCACAGAGAGTCGACGCTGCTGCGCACGCGGAAGACGGCATCGCGGTTGCCGAGTCGTACGACATCGACCGTTTCCATCTGGCCGGCTGGAGCACGGGAGCTCGAATAGCACTCGAGATCGCTCACCGATACCCGGAAAGAGTCGCCTCGGCGATGCTCGTGTGCGGAGGCTACGGGTACTCGGTGCCCGAAGGGTTGAGACACCTCGAGCTCGTGTCGGTGCTGCCCTTGATCACCGGGGTGGTCAAGCATTTCTCCGGCTATGCGGGGGCCGCGCTGCGCGCCCTCACCGGGCGCGCCGAGCTCGCGGGCCTCGTTCGACAGAGCGGAATAATTGGCCCGACCGCGGACACAACTGCGTTGGTGGAAATGCTGCGATCGATGTCCGAGTCCGATACCCGGACCTTGCTCGAGACCTACGAGGCGGTCGCGGGTGATGCGGAACCGGAGCTCTTGGGCGAGATCGAGGCGTCGACCCTGCTGGTCGCCGGAGAGCGAGACCCCTTCACCCCCCGACGCACCATGGAGTTGATGAACGAGCGAATCCCAGGAGCGTCGCTAACCGTGTACGACCGAGCGACCCACTACCTGCCGATCGAGTTTCCCGCGCGTCTCGCGGTCGAAATGGGCGACTTCATGAGCGAGAGCACAGGCCCCGGGCTCGGCTAAACCTTCAGGTGGATCGCGTCGCGCAAGAGCTCGAAGCGCGCCGGCGTGAAACCGAGCACCTCTCCATCGGCCTCGATGAGCAGAGGGGGGTTGGATTCGATCGATGCCTCGACACGTTTCGCTTCGAGGATCTTGGGATGCGGAACGTGCTGGCCCTTGTAGACCTTCGGCAGCACGGCGATGGCGTCGCGGTTACCCACATGCTGGATCTGGAAGTCGAGGACCCCGTCCGTGGGAGCCGCCTTCGGAGCGATCTTCATCCCCCCGCCGAAGAACTGGCCGTTCGCGATGACCATGTTGTTCATCGGGCCCTCGTAGGTGCGCGTCATGAGGTCGACTCTTACCTCGGCCGGCTTGTGACGAGCGAGGGACAGCCAGAAGGCAAAGAAATAGAGGGTCGGGCCGAGGAAGCGCGGGAGTCGCGCGGCGCGCTCCACCACCCGAGCGCCTAGACCCGCCTCGGCAACGTTCGCAAAGTAACGAACGACCTCCTTGCCGTCCTCGGTGAAGGTGATCTTGCCGATGTCGATGGGAAAGGATTCGTGCCCATCGAGATGGACGACCGCGTGACTGGGAGACGACGGAATCCCGAAGGTCTTGATGAAGTCGCAACCGGTTCCCGCCGCGACCACGCCGAGCCGGACCTCTGGATTTATGGCCTTGTCGTCCTCGATCAGTCCGTTGACCACCTCGTGGACGGTGCCATCACCTCCGACCCCGACGATGAGTTGTCGGCCCCGCTCGACGGCCCCTTTGGCCAAGAGCGTTGCATGCCCCGGTGCCTCGGTGCGGAGGACCTCGTATTCGAGTCCTCGCTCGGCGAGCAGGCGCTCGACCTCCGGCAGGCATTTGCCCACTCCCCCTCCGCCGGCGTTCACGTTGCACACGAGCGTCAGGACGCCGTAGGGAGAGGTCATCGCGCGTCCAGCCCCAGCACTCCCGGGTTCATGATCCCGCGGGGGTCGAGCGCCCTCTTTACCGCTCGAAGGACCTCCAAGGAACCGCCGAGCTCTTCCGGGAGCCAGGGCGCCCGCAGCCTCCCGATGCCGTGGTGGTGACTGATGGTGCCCCCGGCCTCGAGGCAGGTCGTCATTCCGACGTCCCACCACTTCTCGCTGCTCGCCGCGGCTTCCACGTCGTCGGAGCAAGACTTCGCGAGGGTGAAGTAGAGGCAGGCGCCGTCTGGGTAGATGTGCGACACGTGACAGGTCACGAAGTCGGCGTGCTCGACCAGATGGTCCTTCATGGAGTGATAGAGATCCCGCAGCACCGTCCACGTTCCCGCGACCTCCATGGTGTCCAGCATTGCGTGGGGGCCGAGCAACCCCGTACCCGACATGTTTCTGCTGTATTCGTCCACGGCCGCGTTGCGATTGTTCCACCAGTGCCCCACGATCGAGTCGCCCAGGCGCTCGCCGTTCGTGAGCCTCACCGCGGACTCTGCGCGCGCGATGGCGTCGTCGCCGTCGAACGACATCAGCAGCAATGGTCCGGCCGGTGGGTCGTTGAGGCTCATGGTCAAGAGAACCGAGTCCTCCGCGTCGTAGGCGCGCACCAGGGTTGGAGCGAGACGGGACTGAGCAAGCGCCCGGCACGCGGCGATTGCGTCGCTCATCTGATCGAAGCGAACGCACGCATCGGCTCTGTCCTCGGGTATCGGCGACACACGCAGCGTCACCCTGGTGACGATTCCGAGTGTGCCCTCCGATCCGATCATGAGCGCGCCGAGATCGGGCCCCGTAGAACGGCGTGGTGCGACCTTGCTCTCTATCGTCCGCCCGCCCGGAAGCACGGCCTCGAGACCCGCGATGAGTTTCTCGATCCCGCCGTACCTCGCCGAGAGCTGGCCGCAGGCGCGCGTCGACACCCATCCCCCGACGGTCGAGATGTCGTGCGACTGGGGCTCGTGGCCGAGCATGAAACCGCTCTTCCCGAGGGCGGCCCGCATCTGCGGACCGGTGACGCCCGCCCCCGCGCTGACCAAGCGGCTCTTGACGTCCACGTCCGAGACGTGGTCGAGGCCGCTCAGGTCGACGACGATGTGTCCCCGGCCCTCGATCCCCCGGACCACGCTCGAGCCTCCACCGAACGGAACCACCGGAGTGCTCGTCTTCTCCGCCCATCCGAGCAGCCGCCCGACCTCGCCCGCGCCGACGGGGCGAACCACGGCGACCGGCGAAGTCGGCGCATCGCCCGCCCTGTAGGCCAGCAGGGCACGCGAAGACCAGTCTCCCGCGTGCGCTTCGAGGTCCGCCGCCTCGACACTCACTCGGCCGGCGCCCAGGAGCGAGGTGAGTGCTTCGACGATTGCCGAGCTCATGTCCGTTCGACGATGGTGGCTATCCCCTGCCCCACTCCGATGCACATCGTGGCCAATCCGTAGCGAACCTCACGTCTGCCCATCTCGTGAACCAGCGTGGTGAGTATGCGGGCACCCGAGCAACCCAGCGGGTGACCGAGCGCGATGGCCCCGCCGTTGACATTGACGATGGACCCGTCGAGCCCCAGTTCCTCGATGCACGCGAGCGACTGTGCGGCGAAGGCTTCGTTCAGCTCGATCAGGCCGAGGTCATCGACGGTCAGGCCCGCGCGATCGAGGGCCTTGCGAGTCGCGTAGATCGGTCCGATTCCCATTCGCTTGGGTTCGACTCCGGCTACAGCCGAGGTGACGATGCGAGCCATCGGCTTCCATCCATTTGACTCGGCGACTTCGGGCGAGCAGAGCAGCACCGCAGCGGCGCCGTCGTTGATGCCGGCCGCGTTTCCGGCGGTCACCGTGCCATCGTCGGCGAACGCCGGCCTGAGCTTGGCTAAGCGCTCCAGCGACGTGTCGGGCCGCGGCGGCTCGTCCTGATCGACGACGACAGGGTCGCCCCTTCGCTGCGGAACGGTGACGGCCACGACCTCGTCCTTGAACCGCCCTTCATCGCGCGCGGCCACCGCCTTTTGGTGACTGGCGAGGGCGAAGGCGTCCTGAACCTCGCGGGAGATCGAATGATCGGCGCCGACGATCTCTGCCGTCTCGCCCATGGCATGCGAGCCGTAGAGCTCGTCCATGCGGGGATTCAGGAAGCGCCAACCGAGCGTGGTGTCGTGCAACTCGGCCGCACGCCCCCACGGTTGGGCGGACTTGGCGATGACGAAGGGGGCGCGGGTCATCGACTCGGAGCCTCCTGCGGCGATCAGATCGCCCTCGTCGGATCTGATCGCCCGGTAGCCGCAGTTCACGGCCTCGAGACCGGATCCGCACAGCCGGTTGACGGTCGCGCCTGGAACCTCAACCGGAAGCCCGGCCAGCAGTGCGGCCATTCGGGCGACGTTGCGGTTGTCCTCGCCCGCCTGGTTGGCCGCACCCCAATAGACGTCGTCGATGCCGTTTGTGTCGACGGCGTTGCGCTCGACCAGAGATGCGATGACATGGGCGGCCATGTCGTCGGGACGCACACCGGCCAGCGCTCCGGCGAATCGGCCCATCGGGGTTCGAACCGCGTCGATGATCACGACCTCTCTCATCTGTTGAGTTTCACACACGGGGGCGCTGACGAGGCGAACCCTCTGGGTCGGCGACAATGGGCGTTATGCGACTCCCGGTTATGCCACCGGTGCCACCGATGCTGGCGAAACCCGTCAAGCAGATTCCCGACGGCGCCATGAGCTTCGAACCAAAATGGGACGGTTTTAGATCCATCGTTTTCCGGGATTCCGATGAGGTGGAGATCGGCAGCCGCAAAGAGAGGCCGATGAATCGCTACTTTCCCGAGTTGGTCGAGGCGGTGCGCGCGAACCTACCGGAGGCCTGCGTGATCGACGGCGAGATCATCGTCATCGGCGCCTCCGGGGACAGGCTGGACTTCGGGGCGCTGCAGCAACGCATCCACCCCGCGGATAGCCGGGTGAACCTGCTGTCGGAACAGACCCCGGCGCGGTTTGTGGCGTTCGATCTGCTGGCGCTCGGCGACACCGACTGGACCGCGCGGCCCTTCGCCGAGCGGCGAGCCGCGCTGGTGGACGCGCTGTCCTCCGCGGCCCCCCCGATCCACGTCACTGCTGCCACGACCGACCGAACGGTGGCCCAGCAGTGGTTTCACCAGTTCGAGGGCGCGGGGCTCGACGGCCTCATCGTCAAGCCGCTCGACGGTGTCTACGCGCCGGACAAGCGGACCATGTTCAAGGTGAAGCACGAACGCACCGCCGACTGCGTGGTGGCCGGCTATCGCTTGCACAAGAGCGGCCCCGACCGGATTGGATCGCTGCTTCTCGGTCTCTACAACGACGACGGGACGCTGGCCAGCGTGGGCGTGATCGGAGCGTTCCCGATGGAGCGTCGCAAGGAGCTGCTCGAGGAGATGCAGCCCCTGGTCACCACATTCGACGATCACCCGTGGGCGTGGGCCATGCAGGAGGGGGGCACCCGGACGCCACGCAACGCCGAAGGAAGCCGGTGGGCCGCCGGCAAGGACCTGTCTTTCACCCCGCTGCGCCCGGAGCGCGTCGTCGAGGTCCGCTACGACCACATGGAAGGCGTCCGCTTCCGCCACCCCCCGCAGTTCGTCCGCTGGCGCCCCGACCGTGACCCCAGATCCTGCACCTACGAGCAGCTCGAGGAACCCGTCAAGTTCGACCTCGCCGACGTCCTCGGCGCAGATCGCTGATCCCCTTTCTCCAGGCGAATCTCGACGCTGCAGGTTTCAACGGCAGCATGACCGAGTAAAATCTAGTCACACTGGACCCACTGCGGAGCGGTCTGGGAGAAACGTCCGGAAGACTTGCTTCGCGGTGTTTGGTTTGCAACACTGAAACTTCGGTTGAGACGCAGCCGAACCCGACCCGTGACGGGGTGGGCCGCGTCTCCCGCGGTCCCCCCGTTTCGCCGGGATCTCCCGTTGTCTCGAATCGAGGAGGGCTCTTTCTGGCTATGCAACAGGTAGACGTGCTCCCCCCTACGCCCACCACCACCCGGCCGGCCAACTCGACGGCGGCCGACCAATCCGGCGGCCACAGAGGTGCGGTCGACGACGGCCTTCTGGTCAGGTATCGGTCCGCGGTGGGCACCGAGCGGAAGCGCCTGAAGGCCGAGATCGTCGAGCGTCACATCGGTTTGGTTCGCTTCCTGGTACGCCGTTACGCCGGCAAGGGCGAGAGCTACGACGATCTCGTCCAGGTTGGCATGCTCGGCCTGCTGGGTGCTATCGACCGCTACGAGCCGGACCGAGGCGTTCGTTTCGCGTCCTTCGCTCGGCCGTCGATCCTCGGCGAGCTGAAACGGCATTTCCGCGACAAGACCTGGGCCGCGCGCGTTCCCCGGCGCCTCCAGGAGTTGAGCCTCAGCATCTCCACCTCGGAGGCCGAGCTGTTTCAGGAGCTCGGCCGCTCACCAACCGCGAGAGAGGTCGCGGAGCGACTCGGCGTCGAGGAGGACGACGTGCTGGAGGCCAACGAGGCGGCGGGGTCGTACTCGGCCGTCTCCATCGATCAGCCGCTGAACGCGGGCGGCGGTGAGGCCGGATCGCTGGCCGACCTGATCGGCGACGCCGATCCGGACATCGAGAAGCTCGAGAACCTCACGGCCCTCGAGCCGGCGCTCGCGGAGCTGACTTCGTACGACCGACGACTACTCCAAATGCGCTTCTTCAGGGGCATGGTTCAGTCGGACATTGCGGCCGAGTTGGGCGTTTCGCAAATGCAGATCTCCCGCCAGCTTGCCCGAATCCTCGCGCGCCTGCGGGGCTCGGTGGTCTAGCTCGCCGGCGGGAATGATCTGAGTCAGGCCGCGGTAGCTTGTCTGTTACCAAACGGCGACCCGGCCGAGGGAACGAAAGCGCACGCCGACAAGAGCCTAAAGAGCCTTGGGAAAGGGAAGGCAGCGTGGACCGCGATTCGATGAAGGGTCTCGAGGAGATCCACAACCTCCTCTTGGCGGAGGAGGACCTGGGTTCAACACTGAGGGTCGTCGCCGAGGTCGCCGTACAAGCCGTTTCGGGGTGCGACTGCGCGGGCGTCACACTGGTCGAGAACGACGAGGTTCAGTCGACGGCGTGCACCGACCAGCTCTGCGCCGAGATCGACCGTGACCAGTACATAACCGGGGAGGGCCCGTGCGTCGATGCGATTCGCCACAACTCGGTCATGCGACTCGGGAGGGCCGCAAGAGATGAGCGCTGGCCCCGGTTCGGACCCCTGGCGGAGCGTCACGGGGTGGAGAGCGTTCTCGGGACTCCGCTCGAGGTGAGGGGGCGGATCATGGGTGCGCTGAACCTGTACAGCAGGAGACCGGATGCGTTCTTAGACGAGGATGTCGAGGTCGCCGCGCTGCTCGCCACTCACGCGGCGGTGGTGCTGGCGAACGCCCGGGCCTTCGAAAGCGCGAGCGAGAAGACGGATCACCTCGCCAAAGCTCTCGAATCGCGTGGGGTCATCGAGCGAGCGAAGGGCATCCTCATGGAGCGCGAGAAATGCTCTGCGGACGATGCGTTTCAGATGCTCGTCAGGGCGTCTCAGACCCTCAACCGGAAACTGAGGCTGGTCGCCGAGGAGGTCGCCGACGACGCCCAGGGGTCCGACCCCTCCGCCCAGGCGGGCCAAGGAAAGCTCTAGAGACCTTGCTCGCCCG
>WHSV01000042.1 GCA_009379915.1 Actinomycetota bacterium
TTCGGTAGGAATGGCCCTCGACGTCCCAGCGGCGAGCATCCCATCCCGAACGGTGACCGCAGCACTGATCATGGGAGTGCCCCTGTTCAATCTGTTGCTGGTAATCGTCTCCCGCTCCCGAGCCGGACGGCCAGTTACGCGAGGGGCAAGAGATGGAATCTCGCACCGTCTTACAGCAATTGGTCTAAGCCGTGCTGATGCCGCGAGGGTGTACTGGATGGCCAGTGCGGGCTTAGGTGCGGCTGGTGTATCAATCGCAACTCTTGACACAGAGGTTGCCTTGGCGTCGTGCGTTATCTGCCTTGCCCTGACGCTAACTGCTATCTGGGGTTTCGAGAAAGTCAAGGTTGAGACCCCTGACGTTAATGTCTCGCTTGACTGACCGAAAGTCTTCTTGGAGATTAGCCCAGTAATCCTTGAGCCTCTCCTGTAATGCGTTCGTAGCTAGCCCCAACGTGGGGGCTTCGCGGCATCTGGCTGCACAAAGCGAAGTGCCACGACTAAACCAATCAGGCCAACTCCATACCAACCTGCGAAAGTGGTGAAGTCACCTCGGAGTATCAAAGCAACTGGCAGTAGGGAATAGGAGTAGATGAGTACGCCGCCAATCGTGTTTCGGGTGTAGTGGAAGTACATCTCAAGCATTCCGAGGAAGGCACCGTAAAGGAGCATACCGATGAGGATTCCAGGAACGCCGAAATTCAAGTAGAGCTCACCGGGCAGGGGGGTTGGCACGCTCGAACCAATGGCGTGGAGCTCTGGAAAGAACGTTGAGGAGTATAGGAATCCGCTGGTTGGGAACGATGTATTAGGAATCACCGAAAGGAATGTCTTCCCGCTTTGAAACGGAAGCCTGTCAGGCACACCATCGAGCGTTATGACCAACTCTCTAAATTGACTAAGCTCATGACCGACCCCGACATAGTTCAGGTACAGACCCTGGCCTGCCACGTCTCGAGGTTGACTTTGCGTTCCAATCACGTTTCGCTGCAGACCGATCGTGAGGAACAGCGCAACAAGGGCAACAGATATACCGGCCAAGGTGGCCGGAGAAACCTTCTGATTCCCGAGATGAACAATCGCAGCGAGTGCTATCAGAATTGAGAGGGCCCGCCACCGCTGTCCCAGGTATGCGGAAATGAAGAGTGCAGGCGGGATCCAAATAAAGAGAATCGACAGGAATCTACCTGACGTTGGCCTTCTGAGCCAAGAACCTGCCATTAGGCAGATGGCAGGGCCTACCAGGGATATCGCCACGAGGGTGAGGGTTGTGCTTGAGACGAATCGGTGTCGCAAGGCGAAGCTCGAGAGGTATGAAGGTAATGCGGCAAGTCCACCGATGCGTTGAATGACGGCGAGTGCCGCCACGACCAAAAGAACTAATGCCAGCAACCTTGCTAACCCCGGTCGCCAACGCGCCGACATTCGGTCAACCCGTGAGCGACGCACGAGGTGAAATGGAAGCGCATGCCCCACGAAGATCGCAAGGATTCCGTAAAAGGCAAGCCATGATGCCGGCCACCAGGACTGTTGGAAAGTAGTCGGATTTCCGAACCATAGATCGGCCAGGGGGACGGCGACGAACATGACGAAATAGACAGCAGTAGCGAACGTCAACGGGCTAAACACCGAGAGGTTGCGAACGGCTCGCTCTCGACCAAGACCGAGGACGATCACTAATAGGGATGCCAGGAAGGGCGCGGCCTTGAAACCGGTGTTGTTCGCGCTTGAATATCGAACGATCGTGAACGAGAGCAGGATGCCTGTGCCGATCGTGAGAGCGACAGGTAGTAGACGTCCTCCCAGTGCTTGCTCCGCTAGACGCGGGCGACGCATTCTTCTTAACGCGTAAGGGATTCCTGGACTGTGCACGCCATGCATGATATCTACCGGATTCTGAACAACCGCACTCTGGATTCTTTGCGGCCTGGATCATTGCATGTCAGGATCGATTCCCAGGCCATGCGAAGCTGGCTAATCGACCAACCTATCCACATGACCTGGTGCACTTAAGTGAGCCTCCTGCCCTCGGGATGCGGGGTCGTCGTGACGTCGGAGAAAGTTCCCGTGTCAGGATTCCCACGGCGCCGTCCGGCGTGCGTTTACATTGTTCCCATGAGGATCCTCGGACGGAACTATCACGTCTTTGGTCGCGGAGTGGGACGCGTTAACTTCATCCTTCCCTATGTCAGCAACGCGGACGTTTTGGATATAGGAGTTGTGCAACATGACGTTCACAATATCGAGGAGCGAAACTGGATTCATCGCCACGTAGCGGATGTTGCCAACTCATGCCTTGGCGTAGACATCGACGACGTTGGGGTGGAGAAGTTGAAGGACCTCGGCTTCAATGTGATCAGAGGCGATGCACAGAACCTCGACATTTCGGAACGGTTCGACGTCGTCGTTGCCGGAGATGTCATAGAGCATCTGGACAATCCCGGTGGGCTGATCCAGAGCGCCCAACGCCATCTCCGACCGAGAGGCCTTCTTCTAATCACTACACCGAACCCATGGTGGTGGATGCACATAATCCGCGCCATAAAGGGTCGAGTCCACGTTAATCCAGAGCACACCACGTGGTTCTCGCTGGGCACTCTTACTGAACTCTTGAGGCGATACGGATTTGTGATCGACCATTACGAATACGGAAGTGGTGACGAATGGCTCTATCGCTTGATCTTTCTTCCGAGAATGATCCGGCACAGAAGTCTGTGGGTCGTCGCGCGTTCTGAAGATGAGCGGATCTCAAACGGATGAGTCCCAAAGAGATCGTTTCAGACTCCAAATCCGCAGACCCATGATGAAGGAACGGAGAAAGGCGTCGAGATCCATGAGCGCATCGACCGAGGGTCGGGACTGGCATGCCACCCTTGTCGCGGATTCGGTGAAAGGTTGAATCTGCTGGGAAGGAATCAGTTGTGATGGAAGAACCCAAGGTCCGATCGAATGCATATCAGGGGGAACAGGCATCCCGATATGACCAGCAGCGGTTTACCTCGCGAGCCGGTCGGCTCATTCATGCGCGAGAGTCGAGCTTGATCGAATCGCTTGTAGGGCAAGCAGACGGTGGCGGAATCTTGGAGGTGGGGTGTGGCACTGGCCGGCTCTTAATAGAACTTGCGCAATCGCCCAATAGGCTTCTTGTCGGCATTGATCAATCAATCGACATGATCAGACAGATCCCCAACCGCGACTCCTGGAATGCTCCAATTGCCAGAGTTGTTGCCCGAGCCGACAATCTCCCGTTTGATGACCATGTATTTGACTGCTGCTATTCGGTTCGTCTACTTAACCAAACAGAATCACGCGAATACGCCCTCTCCGTCGTAGGAGAGATGGTCCGGGTGACGCGCTCCGACGGAGACGTTCTCGTTGAGTTTGTGAACGCATACCGGCCCCGCATGGGCCCTGGTCGAACCCCCACTGTGCGGCTTCGCCCGAGGGCCGTCGAATCTGCGCTCGAGGAAGCGGGCGCTACAGTCTCTACTGTCAGGGGCGCATTCATATTAGGAATGAGCGCTTACATGTGGAGTCCACAGGCGCTCCTTCCATTCATTGACTTCGTGGATCGATTTCTCTCCAAGCTCCTACCGAGGATCGCTAGCCGTGTCTACATTCGCGCACGAAAGGACTCCGTCGGTGGCTATAGTTCCGGGGCGCAGACGTGATGCGTCGAGTCGCCGTCTTCGCGCCATCCTTGGCGGTGCCGCCGGGGTGGGAATCCAACATATCTGGTCATATCCAGATTCCATTGACGGCAGCTCGACTCCTTATGGAAGCGGGACACGATGTTGAACTGATCTCGACCAGAGCGCGGAATGACTATGTCTTGCCGACCATGGCTCCCGGAGATGTGCCAGTCCGCTTTGTGGCCGACACCCGACGACGCGGAGAAATAGGCGACCGCCCAGTACGGTATCGAGCGAACCCGCTGGCCATGACCCGACAAGCGCGAGATATCTTGCGCACAGTTCGTGCTCGAAAGTTCGATTGCATGCATGGTTTCGGATACGAAGGGTCGGCTCTCTGGCTCGGGGCTTTAGGACGACTGGTCCGAGGCAAGACCCCCGTCGTCTTCTCGCTTCTGGGCCCGCTCTCGAGCTCAGGATGGCGGACGCTTGGATACAGCGGCATCGATCGGTTCACGGCACCAACGGCCCACGTTGCAAGTTCCGTGGGGACACGACTGGGGCAAGTGTCGGTTGTGCGGCATGGAGTAGTTCGCGACCTTGTTGCGGAGGAGCATTCCACCCGGAACCTCACTCGTCGACGGGTCTTATTTTGGCGCGAAGCCACACAATCAAACGGCGGTGATCTATGTCGGGATGCATTCCGGTTGCTAGCCCGCGCTTATCCAGATCTCATCTTCAGCTTTGCTCTGAGGGTGAGCCGCGACGAGGTCCCGGGCCTCGAGGACCTCGAGCGTTCGTTCGACAATGTTGAGATTTTCCGGTTTCCGTATCAGAGGGGGCCGGACCTTAGTCAGCTAATGGCCGAATCACTCTGCATTGTGTTGCCTTTTCGCCGGCAGTCCATTCATCCTCAACTGTCAGTCTTGGAGTCGATGAGGGCAGGCGTTCCGGTCGTCGCCTTGAACGTAGGGGACATGGGAGAGGTGATTACGGACGGGACGAATGGGGTGTTGGTTCAGGAACGATCTCCCGTTGCGCTCGCATCTGGCATCGAGAGGATAATTGCTAAGCCAAAGCTTGCGACAAGTATGGGGATGGCTGCGGGCGATGCTGTAGACGCCGATTGGATGTGGGCTGGTTTTACAGACGCTCTCAACGATGTCTATTCCCAGATACCACAGCGATCTGATTCTAAAGCTCGGTCTCGAGGGACGAGCTGAACTCCGATCTGGGTGGTCATAAGGGACGCTTACAGGTGACACAGGGCGGTCGCCGAACGCAGGGAGAGGGCCCTCAAATCGAGCGCCGGCGGATTGGCGCTCGCGTGTTCGGAGCAATCGCGGATCAGGTTCTCTCGAGCCTCACAAATTATGTCGTCTTGCTCGCTGCCCTTCGCAGTCTGTCGGTCACCGGGATTGGTCGGTTCACGCTGGCCTACACCTCGACCCTTCTGACATTGATCATAGTGAGATCCTTGGTTCTCGAGCCGCTGACAGTTCGGTACACCGTTGTGACAGCCGAGACCCGCCGGAAGGCGACCGCGGATGCTGCCGGAACATCGCTGGGGATAGGCTTGCTGGCTCTCCTTGCAACGCTGACTGCTGCCGCGACTCTCGCGGCGCCAGCGAGAGAGATCGTGGTCTCAGTTGGGTTGATCCTGCCGGTTCTGCTCTTGCAGGATGCCTGGAGGCTCCACCACTTCGCGTCTGGGCGCCCCTGGGCGGCGGCGTTGAACGACGCCACATGTCTACTATTCACGCTCGTTGCGACGGTCATTGTTCTTCAACGGTCGGATATGAGCGTGGCTCTTTTGTTGCTCGCATGGGGGTTGGGAACATTTGCCGGAGTGATCGTTGGGATCATCCAGTGTCGTACCGTCCCGAACCTGCTCGGCGCGCCACGGTGGCTCTTGCTCAATCGAGATCTTGGACCGCACCTGGCGGGGGAACGGATCGCTGCCACCGGGGTTGTTCAGGTTTCACTTGTCATAGTTGCCGCTGTGGCTGGCACCCACGCCCTTGGCCAACTTGGGGCGAGCCGCACACTGATGGCTCCTGTTACGACTCTAGTTTCGGCGCTGGCCATCTTTGCAGTGCCGGAGGCTGCGCGCCTCCTCGCCCGCACTCCTGAGAGGGTTACTCGTTTCACAGTGGTCTTGTCCATAGTGATCGTTTCGGCTGTGGGGCTGATTGCTGTGCTCGCGATGATCTTGCCCAACGATCTTGGCCAACTGTTTGCAGGTGATAACTGGAGTGTGGCTAAGCTGTTGCTGCTTCCCGTCGCGGTATGGACAGCGGCATCGGGTGCTCGTCAAGGGCCCTCTGCCGGCCTGCGTGCCCTCGACCGGGGGAGGACGATTCTCACCCTGTCGGTTGTTGGCGCCCCAATTGTGCTCATCGGTTCGGCCGCTGGCGCCTACCTGGGTGCGGGAGCTGGCGCAGCATGGGGCTTTGCGATCGTGCAGTGCGTGGCCACGGCAATGTGGTGGATCGCCTACCTGAGGGCCGTCCGTGGGACCTCTCTGTCCCCCACTGGCAATCAACCATCACCGCTGGAGAGCTGACTGCCCTCGCCTCAACTTGGATAATGACAATCATTGGGTAGCTGGGCGTTCGGGGTGGGGCATTTCAGTTGGCCACCAGCGGGGACTTTTCAGATGGCCATTGACAGTTGGGTTCGACCGAATCCGCCAATGACCCCGCAGAATCAAGAGAAGCGGTGAGTCGGTTCTGGCTGCCGTTCGGAGGTCGGGGAATCCGTCGCATGTGCGCCTCGAAGATCCGATACGACGTCGGCGATTATGTCGTCGAGGCTCTTCATGGGGCGCCAGGCGATCAGCTCGTTGATCTTCGAGGTGTCGGGCATGCGCTGGCACATGTCCCCGAAGCCCTCCTCGAACACACCTTTCGTAGGGAACGAGGCGGATCTCGGAGCTCGACTGCTCAGAGGAGTGATGTAACGTTACATCATGGCACGCAGAACACAGATAACGCTCAGCGAAGCTCAGTACGCGCGGCTGAAGGATGAATCCGAGAGGACGGGAGCCTCACTATCAGAGCTAGTCCGGCGCGCCATCGAGGACTCGTATGGCCTGCCGAGGATGGACGATGCTCGATCGGCCCTCCAGGACAGCTTCGGTGCCTGGGGTGACCGAGACTTCGACGGCGCCAAATATGTCGAGCGCCTTCGTCGCGGGATGGCTCGCCGACTCGCCGAATGATCGTCGTCGACACCTCCGTGCTCATCGATCACTTACGAGCGGACCCGCGTGCTCACGCTGCACTATCAGGCGCGCTGAGAGCAAGGGAACGATTGCACGGGTCGACGATGACAAAGGTCGAAGTCCTGGCCGGAATGCGAGACGAGGAGGAAGAGGAGACGCGGCGTCTGCTGAATCTCTTGGACTGGGTGCCGGTTACTGACCCGATCGCGGAACTGGCGGGAGAGTTGGCTCGCGCCCATCTGTCTTCGCATCCCGGCATCGACCCGGTCGACTATGTGATCGCAGCTACCTGCGAACATCTCGGAGCGAAACTATGGACGCGGAACTCGAAACACTTCCCGATGCTAGGGGACCTTCCGGATCCGTACCGATAGTCACGAGAGTCGCGGATACCTGGGCGCTGGTTCGTCTGCCGTCTCCGGTCGATGGGCCCGCAAATCAAGAGTAGCGGTGTGCGGGTTCGCGTTGCCGGCCGGGAGTCGTACCGGTCGTTGCGGGACGCTTGGCTCGAATATCGGACACGACGTCGGAGATGATGTCGTCGAGGCTCTTCTCGGGGCGCCAGCCGATCAGCTCGTGGATCTTGGTCGTGTCGGGCATGCGCCGGCGCATGTCCTCGAAGCCTTCCTCGAACACGCTTTCATAGGGAACCAGGCTGATCTCGGAGCTTGACTGCGTGGCCCCCACTACGCGCTGGGCGAGCTCGGCGATCGTGATCTCTTTGGTCGAGCCGACGTTGAACACGTCGCCCTCGGCGCGCTCGTCCGCGAGCAGCCCCAGGATCGCGCGCACCACGTCGTCGACATGGCAGAAGCAGCGCGTCTGACGCCCGTCGCCGTAGACGGTGAGGGGCTTTCCGGTGAGGGCTTGCTCGACCAGGCGCGGGAGCACCATGCCGTAGGCGCCCGTCTGTCCCGGGCCCACGGTGTTGAAGAGCCGGACCACGAGGGTGGGTAGCCCGCGCTCGCGGTGGTAGCCGAAGGCGAGGATCTCGTCCACGGCCTTGGAGGTCGAATAGGCCCAGCGGTCGACCTTGGGACTGCCGAGCACGCGGTCGCCGTCCTCTTTGAAGGCGGGCTGATCGCTCTTGCCGTAGATCTCGGAGGTCGAGGCGATGAGCACCTTGCGGCGATAGCGGTGCGCGGCCTCGAGCACGTTCTCGGAGCCCCGGATGTTGGTGATGAAGCTGCGCAGCGGCCGGTTCATCACGAGCTCGACGCCCACCGCGGCCGCGAGGTGAACCACGATGTCCACCCGATTCACGAGCTCGTCGACGAGCAGTGGGTCGAGGACGCTTCCCTGAGCGAACTCGAGGCTGCTGTCTTCGACTCTCGCCAGGTTACGGACGTCGCCGGTCGACAGGTTGTCGAGCACCACCACCTCGTCGCCGCGGCGCACCAGGGCGGCGCTGAGATGGGATCCGATGAAGCCGGCCCCCCCGGTTACCAGATATCGCATCGCCACACCACCCCTTCGCCCCCAATAGACGGAACCAGGCTAGCCGACCAGCCCACCGTTCCGGCTGACAAACCGAGCTTTTGCCCCCCCAGATTCCTATATCCCTCTAACGGTTTCGATATCGGGGCAAGTGGTTCTCTTCGGGGGGATAATGCTTCGGGACGCGGCGGGGTGGCCGGCGCGTGGGCCTTCGAGCTTGGCTGGGTGACCTTGGTAAGAAATCCCGACACGATTCCTCACGACGGATCGGTGAGGCTGCGCGAGTACCTCGCCCTGTTGCAGAGCCGGCGCTGGCTGGTGGTGCTAATGGTCGCGGCCGTGGTGGCCGCCACGGTGCTGTTCTCGTTGCAACAGACCCCGCTGTACGAGTCGCAGGCCGAGGTCCTGGTCAAGCCGCTCGACGCCTCGACCACGGCCACGCAAGTACTGCCTCCGAACCTCGAGACCGAACGCAAGCTGGTCACCTCGCAGGCGATCGCGGAGCGCGCCGCGCGCCAGCTCGAAAGCGACGAGGAGCCGCGCGACCTGCTCGAGAACCTCTCGGTGAGCGTGGCGACCAGCACCGAGATCCTCGAGATCAGATACGTCGACCCCGCCCCCGAGACGGCTCAGCGCGGCGCCCAGGCCTTCGCCGACGGCTATCTCTCCTACCGGCGCGACCAAGTGATCGACGACATCGAGGCCACCTCGAAGGCCATCCAGCGACGTATCTCGGGCCGCAGCAACCGGCTGGCCGAGATCAACGAGGAGATCGAATCGCTGGAGACCAACGATCCCGAGTCCGAGGAGCTGGTCGATCTCGAGTCCGACGCGGCCGCGCTCGAAACCCAGATCGCGGTGCTCCAGCAGGAGGCCATCGACGCCACTCCCTCGGACCTGGCGGTCGGAAGGATCGTGGGCCCTGCGGCTCTGCCCCTGGAGCCCTCGAGCCCCGACTACGTCCGCAACATCCTGATCGCGCTGGTGCTGGGTCTCGCGCTGGGAGTGGGCCTGGTCTTCCTCTTGGATCGTCTCGACGACCGGCTGCGGGGCCGGGAGGACCTCGAGATGCGCCTCGCCGCGCCGGTCCTCGCGCTCATCCCCCGCGCGGCTTCGTGGCGGCGCCCAAAGAAGGCGGTCCTCGTCACGCTGGCCGATCCGCACTCGCCGGCGACCGAGGCCTACAAGACCCTGCGCACCGCAGTGCAGCACGTCGCCTTGCAGCGCGACGCCAAGGTCTTTCTGATCACCAGCGCGCTGGCGGGCGAGGGGAAGTCCGCCACCACCGCCAACCTCGGTGTGGCACTGGCTCAGGCCGGCAAGAGGACGATGCTGGTGTCGGGCGATCTGCGCAGGCCGCGCCTGCACGAGTTCTTCGACGGAGTCGCCGACCCGGGGCTGACCGACGTGCTGGAGCGGGACATGAACCCCTGGTCGGTGACGCTAAAGCCGAGCGCCAGCGACAACCTGCACCTGCTGCCGAGCGGTGACATGGTGCCCAACCCCGCCGAGCTGCTCGAGCGCGACGAGATGACGCGCCTGCTCTCGGCGCTGAGGGACACGAGCGATTTCGTGCTCGTCGACTCGGCGCCGCTGCTGCCGGTCGCCGACGCGGTCACGCTGGCGGCCCTGGCCGACGGGGTGATCTTCGTCGCGGACGTGGAGACCTCGACTCGGAGCGCGGTCGAGGGGGCGGTCAAGCAACTGCGCCACGTCGACGCCGTGGTGGTCGGGGCGGTGCTCAACAACCTCGACACGGCCGGGCGCGGCTACTACGGGGACTACGCCTACGAGGGCTACGCCCCCCAACCGGCAAGTCGGCGCTCCCGCAAGGCGCCGGGGCACCGGCTGATCAGACGCTAGCACCGAAAGCGCCCGAACCGAGCAAGCGCGAAAAAGATTGTAGCGGCCCCATTTGGGGCATACAATGACCGATGCCCTAAGCGAGGTGCCGAGCGAAAGAAGAAATGGGGGCCTTTGTGAGAAAGACATTGCTTCTCCTCGCCATCATCTTCACCTGCTTCCTGTTGCTGTTTGCGGGCCCCGTCCTGGCCCAGGAGGACGACAACGGCTACCCGCCTGATGTCGAAGGGATCACGGAAGAAGTCGACGACGACGCAGCGGGCGAGGGGCTTCCCTTCACCGGCGCCAACCTGACTCTGTTCGCATTCGCGGGCGTTATCGCAATTGGAACCGGCGCCTTCATCGTGGTGCGTGCGCGTCGATCTGAGTCCGACGAGGTTCCGAGCGCTTAGAACAGCGGCTCGTTCATAAACCCCGCAAGGCGTTCCCATGCAAGCGATATCCCAGAGCGTTGCTTAAGGCGCGCCCGGACTTCAATCGTGCCGTTGAAGACTCCCGAGTAGCTGAGCGTCGCCCCCCTCACGCTCCCTGGTCCAAAGACCGCCCAATCGGCAGGAAAGTCGAGCTCTAGCTCGAGGGTCGCGTCTCTCGCCAGTGGCTGTGGCCGCGCGATCAACTCGTAGCGATGGGCGTCCAGTTCGATCTCGTAGGCGACCGTCACCGTGGTCGCCGCATCGCGTTCGAGTTCGAGGTCAAAGCCCACGGAGGTGTAACCGTCTTGGCGATTGCGAATGAACCCCTCCGTCTCGCCGTCTCTTCTCACCGACGTCACACTTGCAGCGCGCGGCACGTATATCTCGAGGAAGTTTTGAAGTAGTCCGTAGGGTTCTTCAGGTGCTGCGAAGTCCGAGAGCCCTTCGGGTGTGTCATTTCGCAGCTCGACGCTCGTTCCGCACGCCGCCATGTCATCGGTGACGTCGCAGCGATGAGTTACCGAGCGATCGACGTAGTAGTCGAGCTTGTGAGCCGCCGTGGCCTGTACGGTGGCGAGCAGACCGTCGATCTCTGGTGGCGTCAAGTCTCCCGAGGCACCGGTCTCAGCCATGAGTTCGGCCTCATCGACCTCGAAGGGAACGAAGCGAAGATGTCCTCCCGCAACCGCGGCTCCGAGCTCCGTTAGGTCACCAATACCTTGCTCGGTGATGAGTTCGAAGATGGCGTGACCGAACAGCAGCATCACCTGCCGCCTGAGCTGCGGGTCCTGGATGTTCTGGTACGCATCCTCGTAGATGAAGTCCGTTAGGTTCGCCTTGTCTATTTGCTGTCCGTTCGGCGTCGCCACGCTGGAACCGGCGGGCATGAGGACCTGCAGCCCGCGGGGATCCACGAACAGGACCCCGTCGGATGACTGCTGCCGCTTCAGCTGGTAGAGGCGGTCGGCCACTACCGCCACGTCCGGCAGGTCCGGCGAGAGTGTGAGGTTGCTCCACAGCGTGGTGTCGGCGTAGAACTCGCCGAAGCGCCTATCGAAGTCGTCCGGAGCGGCCACCCTGCGGTAGGGATGCGGCTCCGTGAGCTCGCCGATGTACTCGAACTCCCCGAGGTCGATGCGGCCGTTGTCGAGGTGCAGGGTGCCTATGCCCGAGGGCAGTCCGCCCGCGCCGCGCAGCTCGGCGTTGTTCATGAACACGACGAGATAGCTGCGGTCGCCCTCGGCCCCGAGCATCGAAGTCGACAATTCGAGGCCGGTGACGATGTCATCGAGCCCCTCGCCCAGTCCCTGGGGCGCGGTCTCCGAGTTTCTCTAGCGCGTTCCACACAGCCGGTAGCAGCAGCGCGGAGCCCTGTGCGTCCACCGTCACCAGCAGCTCGTCGAGGCCCCGAGCCTGTCGTCGGAATGGACCTTCGAGGCGACCTAATTGCTTGAAACCTATCCGCCCTTCCTCGACCAATCCCCGGCGTTCGAACGCGGTCGCGCCCTCTAGCGCTGCCCGGGATGTATCCAGAACTGGCAGCAGACCTTGGGCTACCGCACCCATCGCGTCGAGATTCTGCCTCGTCACGGGGATCCATCGAGCGAGGGTGACGATCCCACCGTCGAACTCGGCGAGGGCACTGTCCACATGCCGCTGAGCCTCTTGGATCCGAGCGACCGACGCGTCGTCGCTCGATGCCTCGAGGGCCACCTGGGCCGCTCGCAGGTCAGAGGCCACCCGCCACAGCGCGAACGCGCTAATCCCCGCTAGAACGGCGATCACCCCTGTCAGGACGAGCACGAGTCGTAGTCGCACGCTTGGCAGTCTAGGGCGCGCTTGCCATTTCCCCCCGCTAGGACGGCCCTTGGTCTCGAGCTCTTTTCAAGCTCTCCCAGGGATAACCCGACCTGCGAGTCAAGAAACGATTCGCTACGGTGGCGCGTCGAAAATGAGCAACGACGCGACCGGAGGTGTAATGGCGTTCGCCAAGATGCTGCAGGAAATGCAGACGGCGGGGTTGCTCGACTTCAGTTCCGACGTGCCCCATCTGACCGACAAAGGCCGTGACTACTTGCGCATCCTCGATGATGCCGGCACTCAGGAGATCGCCGAAACGGGCGAGGAGAACCAGGCGGACTTCGTGCTTTCGACCAACGCCGTCTGGCGCTAAACACACCTATACCGCACGGGGGGTAGAGAGCCCGGCTCAGAAGCGAGCCGGGCTCTCTCTATTGCCCTCCACAAAACTCGTGAAGCCCGACAAAATAGACACCCTAGTTTTGGTTTTGGCGACTATCTTCGCTTTCGGCAACGGTTCTGAGAGACCTCTTATATGAACCGACGCGCGCACAGCGGACCTCGGCGGGGGTGTATGTGCCGAGGCCCAACCGTGCGCCCCGTCTGGCTCACTCGGGGACGAGGGTGCCGCTCATGGACTCGCCATGGACGTTGCAGATGAACTGGGTCTCTTCGTCGGGCATCGTGAAGGTCACCTCGGCCGACCCCCCGCCCTCGATCGTGTCGGTGTCGAAGCCGGCCCCCTCACTCGAGAAGGTGTGCGGGTTGCTGCCGTCGTTGGTGAATGCGACGGTGATCTCTTCACCTGCGGGCGCGCTGATCTCCGCCGGGTTGAACGAGTTGTCCTGCGCGCTCAGTTCGATCGAACCCCCGCCGCCGGTGTCTTCGCCGCCCTCATCCTCCGACTGCTCGGAGTCGCCATTTGTCGCGTCGCCGTCGTCGTCTCCTCCGCAGGCGGCGAGAACAATGGCCGCAAAAGCGAACATTGCGAGAAACCTCAACCAGCCGTTGCTACGTAGCGTCACAGCGACCTCCTCGTGGCGGTACTCGCTCGGTCGGTCTTCGAAGATTTCGAGAGTCAATACGGATGAACCGAGCGCCCCGGTTTGGCCGGACGCCACATTTCTTCACGCGTTTACGATGGCAGCCGAGGCCCACCGCAAGGAGAGATCAATGCCCGAAGCAGTCATCGTTGCCGCAGCCAGGACGCCGATCGGGCGGGCCAAGAAGGGCTCGTTCGTGGACGTGCGACCCGACGACTTGATGGGCTTCGCGATCTCAGAAGTGATGGGCAAGGCCCCCGAGGTCGATCCCGGCGAGGTGGTCGACGTAATGATCGGCTGTGGGTTCCCCGAGCAGAAGCAGGGGATGAACCTCGGCCGGCGGGTGGCTCTGCTGGCGGGTCTCCCCGAGCACGTTCCCGGCACGACCGTCAACCGCTTCTGCGCCTCGAGCCTCCAGACCATCCGCATGGCGTTTCACGCCATCAAGACAGGTGAGGGAGACGTCTACGTCGCCGGCGGTGTGGAGTCGATCAGCCAGGTCGACGGCTACCCGAAGGACGCCGACGAGCTGCACCCCAAGCTCTTCGGCGACGACGCCCCCATCGCCAACGTCTACATCCCCATGGGTCTCACCGCCGAGAACGTCGCCGCACAGTACGACGTCAGGCGCGACGAGATGGACCGATTCGCCCAACGCAGCCAGGAGCGCGCCGTCGCGGCGCAAGGTAACGGTTTCTCCGCGCGCGAGATCTCGCCCTTCACTAAGGAGGATGGCACGGTCGTCGAGGCCGACGACGGTCCCCGGTCCTCCTCCACCCTCGAGAAGCTGCAGAGCCTCGAGCCGGCGTTCAAGCCGGGCGGAGTGGTGACCGCCGGAAACTCGTGTCCTCTGAACGACGGTGCCGCCGCGGTCCTGGTCATGAGCGAGGAGCGCGCATCGCAACTGGGGATCAATCCCCTCGCTCGAATCATCGCCTCCTCCGTCTCGGGCGTCGCGCCCGAAATCATGGGAGTCGGCCCCATCGAGGCCGTGCGCAAGGTGCTGAAAACCGCGGGCATGTCCATCGACGACATCGACGTGATGGAGCTCAACGAGGCCTTCGCCGCGCAGGTCATTCCCGTCTGCCGCGAGGTCGGCATGGATCCGTTCAGCGACCGCTTCAACCCGCACGGTGGCGCGATCGCTCTCGGGCACCCCTACGGTATGACCGGCGCCCGCATCATGAACACGCTTCTGAACGACCTTCAGAGCACCGGCAAGACGATCGGGCTCGAGACGATGTGCGCCGGCGGTGGTCAGGGCATGGCCATGATCATCGAGCGGCTGAGCTGACCCGCGCTCGTTGCCCGGCCGGCCCAGACGTCGGGCCTAGCGCGTGATCACGACGGGCGTTCCCATGGGGACGCCTTTGATCTTTCTCATGTCGTCGTTGAAGACCCGCACGCATCCGTGCGACACCTTCTGGCCCCGGTCACGTGCAACGGCGGTGCCGTGGACCGCGGCTCGCCCCCCTCCGGGCCAGTCGCTCAGTACCGGCGAGAATCCACTGATCCCGAGCGCATAGTTCCCGTATGGACCCGTCGAACTCGGCTGAGGCACCTTGGCCCAGACGTAGTAGACGCCCTTCGGCGTCGGGTATCGATCCTGACCCACCCCGACCTTGAACCGTCGCACCAACTCGTCGTTGCGAAAGTGTTTGAGCGTGTAGCGCGAGAGGTCGACCTCGATACGGTGACGCAGGCTCACGACGCGCACGTCTCTTCGTTTGACCCATGCGGTCGAGCGGTTGGGACGCTCCGGCAGCAACACCTCGAACCAGTCTCCGTGCGCGGTTGAGCGGGCCTTGCGGATCAGGAGTACGAGACGCTGGCCGATCGGGTTCGTCATGCCCATCTCGTGCCATGGGCTCGAGCGGGTAGGTCGCTCCCTGACCTTGAGCTTTGAGCTCTTGGTCGTGACGCCGTGACTCAAGTCTGCGAAGCGCCTGACCTTGGATGCAGAGCGCCGGGTGTCGGCGTCGTCAGTGACCATCCCTTGTGACTCAGCCGTTGAGATTTCACCATGTGCCGTGGTCTCGGACACCCCCGAGGGTTGCTGCTCGCCCCCAGAAGTCGTACAGGCAGCCAGGGCGAGCATCATCGCCGTGATCACGGATGCAAGTCGCATTCCCGTCATGGTAGTCGCGGCATATAGGTTGGGCCTCGTGCATCCGTCCGAGTCACGCTTCACCATCCTGTTCGTCTGCACCGGAAACCAATGCAGGAGCGCGCTGGCCGAGGTGATCACGCGTTCGCTCACAGAGGGGCTGCCCGTCGAGGTGTCCTCTGCCGGGACGGACGTCCTGGGCTCGGTTCCGTCGCCGAAGAGGACGCGCAAAGCGGCGTCGAAGCTTGGCTACGACCTCGGCGAGCACCGCTCGCGGCCTCTCGCCGATGCGGACCTCGACTCCGCCGACCTCGTCGTCGGTTTCGAGGTCCCGCACGTCGCCACCGCGGTGATCGAGCGAGGGGCGGATCGATCGAAGACCTGGCTGCTGCCGCAGTTGGTCCGGGCCCTGGAGGGCGGACCGGCCGAATCCCAGCGCAGTTCCGGGGATCTCATCGCCGGGGCGCGCTCGCGTCTCGCCCGGGCCGCCGAGCGGCGCAGCTCGGCCTCCCCGATGATGGGCGACCAGATCGCGGACCCGATGGGACGCTCGGCCCGCACCCACGAGTCGACGGCGCGCACGATCGATGACCTCTGCAGACGACTGGTGGCCGGGCTCTTTCGGGCAACCGGGGCGGTTGACGAGCAGCCTAGGAGGTAGAGTCCTAATGAGTTAGCAGGGCTTGACTTGGAAGGTCTTCTGTCACGACAAGGGGGGCACAGTGGCCGAGATTGTTCTGGAAGACGTCACGAAGCGCTACGGAGACGGCACGCTCGCGGTAAACGAACTCAGCCTCGAGATCGAGGATGCCGAGTTCATGGTCTTCGTGGGCCCTTCCGGTTGCGGAAAGACCACGGCGCTGCGAATGATCGCGGGCCTCGAGAACATCACCGACGGCAAGCTCAAGATCGGCGACAACGTCGTCAACGACATGCAGCCGAAGGACCGAGACATCGCGATGGTGTTCCAGAACTACGCCCTCTACCCGCACATGAGCGTGCGCGACAACATGGCCTTCGGTCTGAAGCTCGCCAAGACGGACAAGGGCGAGATCAACGAGCGAGTCGTCGAGGCCGCCAAGGTGCTGGGCCTCGACGAGTACCTCGACAAGAAGCCGCGCGCGCTGTCCGGTGGTCAACGTCAGCGCGTCGCGATGGGCCGGGCCATCGTGCGCAAACCGCAGGCATTCCTCATGGACGAGCCGCTGTCCAACCTCGACGCGAAGCTCCGCGTGCAGATGCGCAGCGAGATCGCGCGCATCCAGAAGGACCTCAACGTCACCACCGTTTACGTCACCCACGACCAGATCGAGGCCATGACGATGGGCGACCGCGTCACGGTCATCAAGAAGGGCGAGCTGCAGCAGGTGGGTACGCCCACGGAGTTGTTCGAGCATCCCAACAATCTGTTCGTCGCCGGCTTCATCGGAAGCCCGTCCATGAACTTCGCCTCATCGACGGTCGAGGAGGCCAACGGTGGTCTGGCCGTCAAGCTGGGCGACCAGACGCTCAAGATCAGCGAGAAGGACGTCTCGAACCGCCCCGGGCTCAGGAGGTACGTGGGCAAGGAGGTCGTGCTCGGTATTCGTCCCCAGGACTTCGAGGATCCCGATTACACGCAGGAATCCGGTGAGGGAACGCGCCTCAAGGCCAACATCGACCTCATCGAGGCCGTCGGCACCGAGACCATGGTGCACTTCACCGTCGACGCTCCCCTGGCCGTGACCGAGGACATGAAGGATCTGGCCGCCGACATCAGCGAGGCGGAGATCGATCAACTCGAGCGCAAGGCGAAGGAGGGCAAGAACGAGTTCACCGCCGTTCTGGACCCCCGGACCAAGCTGCGCAAGAACGAGGACGTCGAGCTCGCGGTCGACACGGCGAGGCTGCACTTCTTCGACACCGAGACGAGCCAGGGCATCTACGACCAGTCCTAGCCCCCTCGAGCCGCTCGGCCGTCACCGGGATCACGCGTCTCTGCGTGAGACACCATCGTGTGCAAGATCGGCGACGATTACGACTCCTTGACGGGGTTGGAGGTCGATACGCCCGGGGGCGTGCTCGTCGATCCGCCCACCGGTGGTCGAGGCCCTGATCGTTCCCTCGATCACTTCGACCGCTGCTATCTCATCGCTCAAGTTGAGCGCGACCACGAGGTTTTCTCCCCGTCTGTAGACCCAGGTGCCGTCCGGCGAGTCCACCTCTTGATACGCGCCCGCCCTCAGATCATCGGACTCCTTGCGAAGTTGGATGAGCGAACGAGTGAAATTGAGGAACGAATCGGGGTCGTCCCTCAGTGCCTCGACGTTAACGGCGGAGTGCTCACCGAAAGGAAGCCACGGCTCGACTCCGGACACCGTGAAGCCCGCGCCCGGCTCGGCGTTCCACTGCATCGGCGTACGGCAGCCGTCTCGTCCGACCGTGGCCTCCCCGAAGGTACGCAGGCCGACGGGGTCTCTTATCTGGTCGGCTCTCAGCTCCGTGTCCGTCATTCCAAGCTCATCTCCGTAGTACACGAACGGCGTTCCCCGCAGCGTTAGGACCAGCATCATCAGGACCCGACCTAGATCGGGATCGTTGTGACACATGCGGGTCAAGCCTCGTCCGATGTCGTGGTTGGACACCATCCACGCCGGCCACGCGTCGGGCGGAATCAACTCCTCGGACGCCCTGACGACGTCCTTCGTCTGCTCTGGATCGAGTCGACCGAGCGCGAACGGAAAATTGAACGCGAGATTTAGCTCGTCCGTACCCGTTCCGTAGTACTCCACCCACTGTGTGAGTTCGTAGACAAACGTCTCGCCGATCAGAATGCGTTGGGGGTCGTAGGTGTCGCAGATCTTGCGCCACCGCTTGAGTACGTCGTGGACCTCGGGCCGGTTCATGTTGTAGGTCGGACGCTGACCGAATCGCTTCAGGCGCTCGTGGTCTTCGTCCGTCGCGGGCAAGTTGTCTCGGAGTTCCCTGTCTTTGATCAGGGCGTGCGCGACATCAATCCGGAAGCCGGCGATTCCACGGTCGAACCAGAATCTCAAGATGTCGTCGAACTCGCTCCTGACGTCTTCGTTCCACCAATCCAGATCGGGTTGCGCGTCGAGGAAGTTATGCAGGTAGTACTGACCCGTGGGTTCGTGCCACTCCCAGGCGTTTCCGCCGAAGACGCTGAGCCAGTTGTTCGGTGGACCGCCGGACTCGCCCGGATCGGCCCACACGTAGTAGTCGCGGTACCGGGCGTCGCGGCCTGTGAGCGCGTCCTTGAACCACCTGTGCTGGTCGCTCGTGTGATTCGGAACGATGTCGAAGACAATGCGAATCCCGCGTTCGGCCGCAGCTTCCACCAGGCGGTCCACATCCTCGAGCGTTCCCAGTTCGGGATGCACATCGCAGTAATCGGCGACATCGTAGCCCCAGTCCGCATTGGGCGACGGCATCACCGGATTCAGCCAGATGCCACCGATACCCAGCCACTCCAGGTAGTCGAGGCGTTCGATGATCCCCCGAATATCTCCTACCCCATCGCCGTTGGTGTCGGCGAACGAGCGCGGGTAGATCTGGTACAGAACCTCGTCCAGCCACCACGGGCGTGCGGCGTTACGATCTGTTTTGGTCATGAGGGCGACCTTAACGGTCGACGAGATGAAGCGAGCGCGTTGGCCACTAGTCTCGGCCAATGACCAACTGCTCTTGCGGTCCCGCCGAGCCGGCCCCGCGCTCTCGAGAGCGCCGCGTCGACGTGCTGGTTGTGGGTGGAGGTGTTGGCGGAGTCGCAGCCGCCATGGCGGCAACGCGGTCGGGGTACTCCGTGATGCTCACCGAGGAGACACCGTGGCTCGGCGGCCAGCTGACATCCCAGGCGGTTCCGCCCGACGAGCACCCGTGGATCGAAGAGACGGGCTGCACGCGCACGTACCGCAGGCTCCGAGACACGATCCGCTCGCACTACAGGAACCATTTCCCGCTGACCGCGGAGGCCCGGAGCAATCCCCGGCTCAATCCCGGCGCCGCGTATGTCAGCGCGCTGGCGCACGAGCCGCGCGTCGCGCATGCGTCGATAGAGACCATGCTTGCCCCTCTGCGCGCGTCGGGACGTCTCGAGGTACTGCACCGACGCCGGCCCATCTCGGCGGCAACGGACGGGGACCGAGTTGCAAGCGTGACACTGCAAGACCTTGAACAGGGCGACGAGAGCATCGTGTCCGCCGAGTACGTTCTCGATGCCACCGAGACCGGCGAGCTGCTGCCTCTCACCGGCACCGAGTACGTAACGGGGGCCGAGTCGAGAGCCGACACCGGAGAGCCTCACGCGCCCAAGCTCGCAGACCCCCTGAACATGCAGGCCGTGAGCGTCTGCTTTGCGCTCGAACATCGCGCCGGCGAGGACCACACGATCGACCGTCCCGAAAGCTACGGCTCCTGGCGCGATTATCGGGCCCGGTTCTGGCCCGCGCCCCTGCTGTCCTGGATCGCCCCCGACCCTCAAACCCTCGAGCCGGTCGAGCGGTTCCTCCTTCCGAACCCGCAGCCGGATCCTTTCTTTGACGGCGAGGCGGTCCCCTACCAACGGGGGGGCGACGTTGATCTGTGGCTGTTTCGCCGGATAGCGGCTCGCCGCAACTTCCGCGACGGATTCATGACGAGCGACATCACGCTGGTCAATTGGCCCATGATCGACTACTGGCTGGGGCCGGTGTTCGAGGTCGATGTCGGCACCGCACGCTCACACCTGGAGGGCGCACGCGCGCTCAGCCTCAGTTTCCTCTACTGGATGCAGACCGAGGCGCCCCGCACCGACGGCGGTACCGGATATCCGGGTCTGCGGCTCAGGCCCGACGTCGTCGGCACCAACGACGGGCTCGCGATGGCTCCCTACATTCGCGAGTCCCGCCGCATTCGCGCTCGGCACACGATCGCCGAACAAGAACTCGCCGCCGAGGTGCGAGGCCCGCATGGCGCCGCCCGTTACGAGGATTCGGTCGGGGTCGGCAGTTACCGGATCGACCTCCACCCGTCGACCTCGGGAGACACCTACATCGACATCGCCTCAGTCCCGTTCGAGCTTCCGCTCGGATCCCTTCTGCCCATCCGGATGCGGAATCTGCTCCCCGCCTGCAAGAACATCGGCACGACTCACATCACGAATGGGTGCTACCGGCTGCACCCGGTCGAATGGAACGTCGGCGAGGTCGCCGGACTCGTCGCCGCCTTCTGCCTCCGAGCAAAGATCGAGCCCCACGGTTTGGGCGCCGGTTCGGAGAGCCTCGAGGAGTTCACCGGGATGATCGAGAGGGAGGGCATCCAGCGGCGCTGGTCCGATGTGATCCCCCCGGCCTGAGCGCGAGGACGCGCCGGGCTACTACCACGATGGGAGCAAAATCGCGCGACGTGAGTATTATGGCAAAAGCTGTTTGAGGTCAGGATGGGTGATCGGGGCAAGGCGCCCGTCCGAAAACTGGACTGGGGGGCATTATATGAAATTGCAAATGCGGGCTCGGCAGCGTTTTCTCTTCGCAACGATCCTCGTCGTGGGGGCCCTCGTGGCCGCGGGCTGCGCCGGCACTTCACCCGACGACGAAGGTGGGGGCGACGGTGGCGGGGAACTGTCGTGGGCCATCGGCGGCTCCGAGGCCGCTCCCGGCGGCGTTCACCGAGAAGTAGCCGAGCTCTGGAACGAGGAAAACCCCGACAACCCGATCAGCATCGAACGACTGCCCGATGATGCAGGCGAGCAGAGGCAACAGCAGAGTCTGGAGCTGAACGCCCAGGAATCCGGATTCGACGTCCTCGGCATGGACGTCATCTGGACCGGGGAGTACGCGGTCAACGGATGGCTCGAAAGCCTCGAAGACGTCAGAGGCGAGATCGAAGAGGTGACCATTCCGGGAGCCTTCGAGTCCGCAGCCTGGGAGGGCGAGCTGTGGGCTGCGCCCTACAACAGCAACGCCGGCTTCCTCTACTACCGGACCGACCTGGTCGACGAGCCGCCCACGACCTGGGACGAGACCGTACAGATCGGCATGCAGGTCGGTGAGCAGGAAGGCATCGCGCCCTTCGTGGGCCAGGGAGCCCAGTACGAGGGCATGGTCGTCAACTTCCTCGAGTACTACTGGGGCGCCGGCGGCGAGCTCTTCAACGAGGACGCCTCAGAGGTCCTATGGGACAACGACATCGCACTTGAGGCCGTGGAGTTCATGCGTGACTCGGTCGAGAACGGCTTCTATGGCTCGGGATTCAACACCTTCCTCGAGGAAGAGTCCCGCAACGAGTTCCAGTCCGGCAACGCGGTGTTCCTGCGCAACTGGCCCTACGTCTACGGTCTCGCCAGCGACAAAAAAGAGAGCAAGATCGCAGGAAAGTTCGACATCGCGCCGCTTCCGACCTTCACCGGAGACGGAACGATCTCTGCCCTCGGTGGCTTCAACAACGCCGTGAGCGCGTTCAGCGACAACAAGGAGGCCGCCAAGGAATTCGTGGTATGGGCTTCGACCAACGAAGAGGTTCAGACCCTGCTCGGGGAGTCCTCGCTGCCGCCGACGATGGGGTCGGTGTACGAGAACCTGCAGGACGACCCCGTCATGGCGCTTCTGGGCGAGGTGCTACCGGAAGCGAAGCCCCGCCCACCGGCACCGATGTGGAACGACATCAGCGTGACAATTCAGCAGGAGATCTTCCCCGCCTACAACGGTGAGAAAGATCCTCAGGAGGCCGTGGAGGCGGTCGGAGCGTTTCTCGAGGAGAGCATCCAGTGACCGCCGGTCAACAACCCGTCTAGAAAGGCAAAGACACCGTGTCAGCTACCACTGTTGCGGGTCGAGCACCTACGGTTAAAGGAAGGCGACCTCTCTCCGATAGGGCGTTAGCGCGCTTCTTCATGTCGCCGTCCGTGCTCGTGATGGCTCTAGTGGCGGCATTCCCGGTCATCTATGCAGTGATCCTCAGCCTCTACCTCTATCAGGGGAGGCTGAGGGAGGGATTCGGGGGCCTGGAGAATTACGCGGAGGCTCTGTCGTCGTCCCGCTTCTGGGGCGCGGTACAGGCGACCTTCATATTCACGGTCACATCGGTCGGAGCCGAGTTCCTCATCGGGCTGGGTTTTGCGCTGATCATGCGCCAGGTGTTCATAGGACGGGGTGTAATGAGAGCTGCGATCCTCGTTCCCTGGGTGATTCCCACCGTGATCGCGGCTCAACTCTGGTACTTCATGTTCAGCGTGACTCCCGGGTTCGTGAACTTCTCGCTGGGACTCGATCGTTTCAACTGGCTCGGGCAACCGGGGTGGGCGATGTTCTCGATCGTATTCGCCGACGTATGGAAGACGGCTCCGTTCGTCGCTCTGCTCCTGCTTGCGGGGCTGCAGACGATCCCCGATGAGATGTACGAAGCCGCACGCGTCGACGGCGCCAGCACATGGCAGCGGTTCTGGTACATCACTATGCCGTTGCTGAAGCCGGCGATCCTGGTCGCGCTTCTCTTCCGCACGGTCGATGCGCTCAGAGTGTTCGACCTTCCTCAGGTGATGACCAACGGAGCGTTCGACACGGAGTCGTTATCCATCCTCGTGCAGCGCTTCGTGGTCCAGACACCGAATGCAGGATTCGGCTCGGCGTTATCCACCCTTACGTTCATCTTGGTGCTCGTTATCGGAGTCCTGTTCGTCCGGGCGCTCGGCAGGGACTTCGTGCTCAACGTGGAGGATGAATAGAGATGGCAACCGCTGAAGGAGTCGTAGTCGAGAGCTCACCTCAACGCAAGATCGGTCGTTACGTCATGCTGGGGTTCATCCTGTTGTGGTGTCTGTTCCCCTTCGTGTGGCTCATCGACACGAGCCTCAAGCTGGGCGATGCCGCCCTGAACAGCCCCAGTCTGACTCAGGGACCGTTCGGGTTAGACAACTACCTCAGCGTCTTCGACCAGGGCTTCGGCTACAACCTGCGTAACTCGGCGATCGTCGCGGGAACCACGACGATCGTCTGCATCACGGTGGGTTCGCTGGCTGCCTACGCCATCGCGCGTCTGCCGCTCAAGGGAAAGGTGCTCATCCTCTCGGCGATTCTTGCGGTCGCGCTGTTCCCATCGGTGGCCCTGGTGCCTCCGCTGTACGAGTTGTGGCGGAGCCTGGGCCTGCTCAACACCTATCCCGGTCTCTACATCCCGTACACGGCCTTCACGCTGCCACTGACAATCTTCATCCTCACGACGTTCTATGCGTCGATCCCGAAGGATCTCGAGGAGGCGGCGCGCGTCGACGGAGCGACGGCCTTCCAGGCGTTCTACAAGATCATCCTTCCGCTGGCGGCGCCCGGCGTCTTCGCTGCGGCGATCATCGTGTTCGTCTACGCCTGGAACGAGTTCTTGCTTGCGAGCACGTTTGCCCCGCGGGATCTGGCCGCCCAAACCGTCCCGGTGGCGATTGCTGCTTTTACCGGATCGGTCGAGTTCCAGAGACCGATCGGCACGATCACAGCGGCCTGTGTGATCGTGACGATCCCGATGATCATCATGACCTTGATCCTCCAGCGACGGATCACCGCCGGCCTCACGGCAGGGGCCGTCAAGGGGTAAGAGTCGCAGGCGGGAGGAGGGTAAGGAGGATTCCGCCCTTAGAATCGTGGCAATGGCCCGCATCCTCGCCGTGTCGGACGAGGTCGACGAACACCTGCTCGACTCGGATCTGAAGAAACTCGGCGCGAATCTCGTGGTCGCCTGTGGTGACCTTCCGTTCGACTATCTCGAAGCGCTCGTGACGCTTGCAAACGTTCCGCTTGTGTACGTCCCCGGGAACCACGACCCCGATTTGAAACACAGGGCGCAGGAAGTCTCTCCGGAGGACATCATCAAGCCGCTCTCCTTCAGGCGCGATGAAAACGACACCGCCGGCCCCGAGGGTTGCTTGAACATCGACGGAAGGGTCACGGAGGCCGCCGGCTTGAGAATCGCCGGGCTGGGAGGATCGATGCGCTACACCCAGGGGCCCAACCAATACACGCAATCGCAGATGAACCGAAGGGCGATTGCCCTCGAGGTGCGAACGAGGCTCGGATCTCTGATAACGCGCCGCGCCAAATCGGCGCGCCGACTGGACGTGTTACTGACCCATGCACCGCCGCTGGGTGTCGGAGACGACGACGACCCATGCCACCAGGGGTTCGCCGCGTTTCACGGGCTCATCGACCGGCTGTCACCGAGCGTTCTTCTGCATGGTCACATCCATCCCTATGGCCGGCAGGCGGAAGAACTCCAGATCGATCAGACTCGGATCATCAACACTGTCGGTCATCGGCTAATCGAGGTATGACGAGAACATGCCAGCGACAAAACGGGGGGGCCCCTGAGTGCCCTGGAGTGACCTTCCCGAGACATCGACCTTTGAACGAGCACGCAGGCGCGAGGCATACCGGCGTTTTGGCCGCGCGGTCACTGGAGGCAAGAAGTCGGCAACGCTCAAGGACCTCGACGAGGTAAGAGAGCGTCTTCGCCTGTTCGACCAGACGTACATCGGACTGATGCCGATCGAGGTGGCGAAGATCGTCGGCACGGCCGGTCGCAATATGGAGTTCGACAAGAACTTTCTGCCCCGGCGACACGACGTGCAGGAGCGCTGGCGACGGCTCGAGCTCCACTACCCGGAGGGTGGCTTTCCTCCGATCGTCGTCTACAAGCTCAACGACATGTACTTCGTCGTCGACGGGCATCACAGGGTCGCCATCGCCAAGCAGACGAAGATCGAATACATCGACGCGGAGGTCACCGAGCTGCATCCCCGGCGCGCCCTTCCAGAGGGACTCGATCTGGGCCGCGTCATCTTCGCCGAGCAGGAGCGCATATTCCTCGAAGAGAGTGGGCTGGCTGAAGCACTCCCCGACGTGAACATCGAGTTCAGCAAACCCGACGGCTATCCGGAACTACTCGAGCTCATTCAGATGTACGGCTACAGGCTGATGCTGGAACGGAACGAGATCGTGCCGCCGCCGGTTGCCGCCGAGCACTGGCATGAGAACATCTACACGCCCGCGGTCGAGGCGATCCGTGACGAGAAGCTGCACGAGCTCTTTCCGCGCGCAACCGAAGCGGATCTGTATCTCCTAGTACACCAGCGACGGCTCGCGCTGTTCCCCGAGCGCGGCTACGTGAGCATGGAGGACATGGCGCGCGAGTTGAAGGAGAGAGAGACCCGCCGCCCCGTGCGCCGAGTCGTGCGTCGACTCACCGGTTCGACCGACCACTAGCCGGGTTGCTTCGAGCCCCGTTGTCTTTGCGCCTAAGTCGCTATGCGAAGAGCGGCGACACCCTTTCGGGGTCGATGCCGTAGCGTTTGACCGCCTCGCTGACCTCCTCCGGCTTTACCTCTCCCGACTCGGACAGCGCGGCCAGCACCGCGACGACGATGTGCTCGTGGTCGACTTCGAAGTGCCGCCGTAGGGCTTCGCGCCCGTCCGAGCGACCGTACCCGTCGGTACCGAGCGACAGATAGCGCTGGGGAATCCACCTGGCGACCTGGTCTGGGATCGCCTTCATGTAGTCGGTCACCGCGACGACCGGTCCCTCGCTGTGCTCCAGGCTGCGAGTGACGTAGGGGGTCTTGGGCGGCTGCTCCGGGTGGAACCGGTTCCATCGCTCGGTTTCGAGCGCGTCCGTACGCAGTTGCTGGAAACTCGGCGCGCTCCACACCGTCGCGGCGACGTCGTGGTTCTGAGCGAGAACCTCCTGCGCCTGGAGTGCGCTCGGCATGATCGAACCGCTCGAAAGAATCTGGGCGTGATGCTTGCGCTCGTCCCGCGGCTTGCTGAACGGATACAGGCCCCGCAGGATCCCCTCCTCCACGCCCTCCGGCATCGGAGGCATGGGGGCCGGCTCGTTGTACAGGGTGAGGTAGTAGAAGACGTCCTCGTCGCGGTCGATCATGCGCTCGAGCCCGCGCTTGACGATGACCGCGATCTCGTACGCGAACGCGGGGTCGTAACTGACGCAAGCGGGGTTCGTCGAAGCGAGCAGCGGAGAGTGTCCGTCCTGATGCTGGAGCCCCTCTCCGTTTAGCGTCGTTCGCCCCGCGGTGGCGCCGAGCATGAAGCCCCGGCCGCGCTGGTCGCCGAAGCCCCAGATCTGATCGCCGATTCGCTGGAAACCGAACATCGAGTAGAAGATGAAGAAGGGAATCATCGGCTCGCCGTGAGTCGCGTACGAGGTTCCCGCTGCGATTAGCGAACCCATGGAGCCGGCCTCGGTGATCCCCTCTTCGAGAATCTGGCCCTCGGTCGCCTCGCGGTACGCGAGCAGATGCTCGGCGTCGACGGGCTCGTAGGTCTGGCCGAACGGCGCGTAGATCTTGAACTCGGGGAACAGCGACTCCATACCGAAGGTCCGGGCTTCGTCGGGAATAATGGGAACCACGCGGTCTCCGATCTGCTCGTCCCGCATCAGCTTGCGCAGGAGGCGGACGAAAGCCATCGTCGTGGCGACCGGCTGCCCCTTCGATCCCGCTTTGAACTCGTCGTAGAGAGCGGGTCTGGGGAGCTCGATGCCCGGCACGCTCACCCTGCGCGAGGGAACGTAACCCCCGAGCTTCAGGCGCTGCTGCTTGAGGTACTGGACCTCCTCCGAGTCCTCGCCCGGGTGATAATAGGGCGGCCGGCCCTCGGCGAGGTCCTCGTCCTCGATCGGGAGCTCGAGCGTGTCGCGGAACTTCTTGAGCTCCTCCTCGGAAAGCTTCTTCGCTTGATGTGTGACGTTGCGTCCTTCGATCGCGCCCCCGAGCGTCCAGCCCTTCACCGTCTTGGCGAGGATCACGACGGGTGCGTCCTTGAGCTCGACTGCCCGCGCGTAAGCGGCGTAGACCTTGCGGTAGTCGTGCCCGCCACGGCGGAGCCTCTTGAGCTCCTCGTCGCTCAGATGCTCGACGAGGCTCTTGAGGCGGGGGTCGGGTCCGAAGAAATGCTCACGGATGTAGTCGCCGGACTCGACGACGTACTTCTGGAACTCACCGTCGACGGTCGTGTTCATCTTGTGAAGGAGCACGCCGTCCGCGTCATTCTCGATGAGAGGATCCCACTCCCGGCCCCAAATGGCCTTGATGACGTGCCACCCGGCTCCCCGGAAGATGCGCTCGAACTCCTGGATCACCTTGCCGTTGCCGCGCACCGGACCGTCGAGTCTCTGGAGGTTGCAGTTGACGACGAAGATCAGGTTGTCGAGCCCCTCCCGTGCGGCGAGACTCAGCGCCGCCATCGATTCGGGCTCGTCCATCTCGCCGTCTCCGAGGTAACACCAGACTCTCTGCTGGCTCGTGTCCTTGATGCCCCGGTGCTGGAGGTAACGGTTGAAGCGGGCCTGGTAGATCGCGTTGAGGGGGCTCAGCCCCATCGAGACGGTCGGGAACTCCCAGTACTCGGGCATGAGGCGGGGGTGCGGGTAGCTCGACAGGCCGGGATACAGGGCCTCCCGGCGGAAGGCGTCGAGCTTGGCCTCGTCGAAACGACCCTCGAGGAAGCTGCGCGCGTAGATGCCGGGGGCCGCATGTCCCTGGAAGAAGATGTGGTCCCCGCCACCCTGGTGCTCCTTGCCCCGGAAGAAGTGGTTGAAGCCGACCTCGTAGAGGCTGGCCGCGCTCGCGTAGGTGGAGAGGTGTCCCCCGATTCCGTCGAGTGCTTTGTTCGCTCGGCTGACCATCGCCGCCGCGTTCCAGCGAATGATCCGGCGAACCTTGTGCTCGACCTCTTCGTTACCGGGGAAATAGGGCTCTTCCTCGGGAGAGATCGTGTTGATGTAGTCAGTCGAGACCTGCGCCGGGAGCCCGATGCTGCGCATCCGGGCATGAAACAAAAGGCGGGTCATGAGGTAGCGGGCGCGCGCCGGCGAGGTGGAATCGATGACCTGATCGAGGGCCTCGATCCATTCCTGGGTTTCGTCTGAGTCGCTGTCCGGCAACTGGTTACGGAACGCGTCGTACATGAACTCACCCCTGTTTCGTAATCGTCGGCCTCCAGACTAGAACGCCTGCGCCGCCTACCCGCGCAGTCGCCCCAAATCCGCCGAGATCCCCAACCACCACCGTGGAGGTAGTCGATGGGCATGTCGACGAAGGTCACCCTCCTCACATGAGGCCAGGCGACAGGAGCCGCAAAACATGCTCGGCGAACTCCTCCCCTCGGTGCTTCAGTTGCCCGTAGGTGACGGGCAGAATCCGCCAGTCGTGACTCGTGAGTCTGGCGTAGCGAGCCGCGTCCCTCTCCCAGAAAGCATGACCCATGTGCCAGCGCCGGCTGTCGACCTCGATGCCAACCCTGTGGTCCGGCCAGGCGACGTCGAGGCAGGCGATGAAGGTGCCGTCGATGACGAGGTTGTAGTTGCGGACTCCTCCCGAGATCCCATGCCTCCGAAGGAAATTGCTCACCAACGCCTCGAGCTTGCTGCGCGTCAGGCCAAGGGCCCGTTCGCGCGCTCCTTCACCAACTTGCTGAGGTTCCGAACTCCACGCCTGCCTGTGGATTGCTCCATTGATTGTTCCAGGATCGGGATGTGCAAAATCCTGTTCCGAAGGCCCGATCGAGTGCCGACTCCAGGGTGGGAAGGTCCACCAGCCCCGCGAGGTCCAAGAGAGTGCGGTACTGGTCTGTGACCGGTACCCCTCTTCTTTGCTTGCTCGATCCAAGATCGCCAACGTGATGCACGACTATGCCCGGGCAGCGCACCCGGTTGACGGTGCTTATCTACGACGTCCTCATCGAGTCCGTCGAAGCCCCACAGGACTCCCCCCGCTCGACCTGAGGCGGCAGACCCCCGACCGCCCCAGAGCACCGCCCCCATCTGGGACTGCAACCAGCAGGGGGTCGAGCTGCGAAGAGCATAGACACGTGGAAGGAAGACGACCCACTCGCCGTTGGACAGGCGCCGATCGATCATGCGGGCGCTCATTCCCGCGGCGATGGCCTGCGATCGCTCGATGAGTCCGTACTGACGAGCCGCGATTCTGAGGCAAGTGAGATGCGGGCCGGCGTCACTTGGGCGATGGATCCTTCGTGGCATGCACCCATGACACACCGGGTCGATCACTCTGGCTGTGACGGACGTCACAGTCACCGAAAATCCCGGCGACTACCGTAGAGGTGGTCGGTGGGGATCTGGGTGGAAGGTTGGTTAGTCGGCCGCTACCGATTCGGTCAGGTCGATGCCCGGCAGGCCCTGGTCCATCATCGCCAGCTCCAGGAGATCGACGATTCCGATCACACTGCCCGCGCTTACT
>WHSV01000137.1 GCA_009379915.1 Actinomycetota bacterium
GACGAGGACCTCGCCCTCCACGGCCGGAGCGTCCGCGCCCGTGTTCCGGGGGGAGCTCTTGCGGGCCGAGTCGGGCCCGGCCGGCAGGACGGGAGGTCTCCCGGGCGATCGGGGACCGGCGTTGACCGGAACCGTCGAGCCCAGCATCACAAGGACAACCATCAGCGAGAAGACGGTACGAGAGTTCAATTCAATCCTCAGACTTTGCCGCAGCCAGTGAATGTCCGCCTCCATAGCTTTCAGGAGCTTTGGGTGTTTGTGAACCGCCCAAACGGACTATATGGACACCTCCAAACAGGAGGATAACTGGTCCGATCGGACTACTGGGGCATGCTCGCGGGGCCTCATCCTCGAGGTCGAGGGATGGCGACCTCCCCCGTCAAGAGTGCGCAGGGCCTATCTCGGAGCAATGGACTGAGTCACCGGCGAAACCGGAAGGGGGCGGTCGCATGCGGGATCCAGAGAGCGTCCTTCCACTTACGGCGTAATCTCGGACGAGGGAAAGGGGGGAGCAGACGTCCGGGCACCCGCGCACCTTGAGCACCGCGCTGCACACCCTTCAGGCTCTCGAGGCGATCTCGCTCGATCCCGGAGGTGTGTCGGTCGCATCGGTCGCGCGCTCGCTGGGGTTGAGCCTCTCGTCGGCCTATTCGCTGGTGCACTCGCTGGAGTCCGCCAAGTTCGTGGAGCAATCACCCGCGGGGCGTGGACTCTACGTGCTCGGCCCCAAGATGCCCGACCTTCTCGACCGCTACGCGGCCTCGTTGCGGCGACCGGAGCGCATCGCTCCGTTCCTCGAGGACCTCAGGGACCGGACCTCGGCGCGCGCCTACGTCGCCATGTGGAAGGTCGGGGACCTGGAGGTCGTCGAAACCCTCGGCCGGCGCGGCAGCCGTGAGCTGAGGGACGTCTCGCCGGGCTTTCGGGGCGCGGCCCACGCGCTCGCGCTCGGGAAGGTCTACCTCGCCGATCTGCCCGAGCAATCGTGGCCCGCTTATGCGCGCGCCCCGCTGCTGCCGGCGAGGACCCGCTACACCCTGCCGAGCCGCGCTCATCTGCGCCACAACCTCGAGGCCGTCCGCCGCAGGCGACTCGCCTTCGACATCGAGGAGTACGCCGAGGGCGTGTGTTGTATCGCCGCGCCCCTGCGTGACCTGAACGGCGAGCTGATGGCGAGCATCGGCATCTCGGTGTCGGCGCGCCGCTTCAGGCGAGATCTGCGCCCCCTTACTTCCGCGCTGCGCTCGTCGGCGTCGGCGGCGTCGAGCGAGCTCGGCTCCATCGTCGGACGGCGTCCCTGAGCGGGGCGTTTTTTGAGCATTCCCGCGACTTCGCACTCATCTGCCAAATCCTTCCTGTTGGGCCCCCGTGGGCTCGCCTAGCTTGAGGTCCGGCGCCGGCGCTCGCCGGTGGGATGGGAGGACCGAGCATGTACGAAAAGGACGGCGAGAAGTACTTCGTGGTCGACGGGCACACGCACTTCTGGGATGCGAGCCCCGAGAACACCAGCAACAAGTACGGCGAGGGCTTCATCAAGTGCTTCTACGACTACCACGCCAACCTGAGCCCCGAGGAATACGTCTGGCCGCTGGAGAAGTACCGCAAGTACACCGAAGAGGATCTCATGCGGGACCTCTTCGAGGAAGGCTACGTCGACGTCGCCATCTTCCAGCCGACCTATCTGACGGACTTCTACGACGAGGGCTTCAACACGACCGAGCAGGACGCAGTCATCAAGGACAAGCACCCCGACCGCTTCATCCTCAACGGCTCATGGGACCCGCGCGACGGCGACAGGGGACTGGAGGAATTCGAGGCGAAGGTTGCGAAGTACAAGCTCGAGGGCGTGAAGCTCTACACCGCCGAGTGGAGGGGCGACTCCAAAGGCTGGAAGCTCACCGACGACGAGTCGCTGCGCTACCTTGCCAAGTGCCGCGAGCTCGGAGTGAACAAGATCCACGTCCACAAGGGCCCGACGATCTGGCCGCTCAACAGGGACTCGTTCGACGTCGCCGACGTCGACGGAGCCGCAACCGAGTTTCAGGACCTGACGTTCGTCGTCGAGCACTGCGGGCTCCCCCGGCTCGAGGACTTCTGCTGGATCGCTACACAGGAGACAAATGTTTGGGCGGGGCTGGCGGTGGTCATTCCGTTCATCCACACGCGTCCGCGCCAGTTCGCCAAGTGGCTTGGCGAGATGCTCTATTGGGTGGGGGAGGACAAGATCACGTTCGCCAGCGACTACGCGCTGTGGTCGCCCAAGTGGCTCGTCGAGCAGTTCGTCGACATGCAGATGCCCGAAGATCTCGTGCCCGAGTACGGCGAGCTCACGCCCGACATCAAGCGCAAGATACTGGGGCTCAACCTGGCGCGCCTCTACGACATCGAGGTGCCGGATGAGATTCCGACAGTGAGCGTCGAGGCCGCCGAGGATCGGGCGCCCGCGGTCCCGGCATGATCGATCTCGAGCGCGTGCGCGCAGCGCTGGCCACTGTGCGCGATCCGGAGCTCGACGAAGCGCTCACGGACCTGGGCTTCGTCGCGTCGATCGATGTCGACGGACGGTGCGTGCGCGTGCGGCTGAGGCTTCCGACCTACTTCTGCGCACCGAACTTCGCATTCATGATGACGGCCGACGCCCGCGCTGCGCTGGAGGCGGTCCCCGGAGTGGGCCGCGCCGAAGTCACGCTGATCGATCACCATGCGAGCGAAGAGATCAGCTCGGGCGTGGCGAACCGGCAGGGCTTCGTCGAGACCTTCCCCGGCGAGGCGACCGAGGAGCTCGACGGGCTGCGGCGCCTCTTCGACGCCAAGGCGTTCCTTGCCCGCCAGGGCCGTCTGGCCGGCGAGCTGCGGCGACGAGGCCTGACCGCCGTGGAGATTGCGTCGCTGCGAGTCATGGACCTGCCCGAGAGCGACGACAAGAGCACCTACCTGGCGAGGCGCGTTGAGCTCGGGCTCGGCACATCGACGTCCGCGCCGTTTCTCGTCGATGCGGCCGGGCGCACCGTCACCGGCGATGCGATCGAGCCCCACCTGCGGTTCATACGTGCGGTCGCGCTGAGCCTCGAGACCAACGCGTCGTTCTGTAAGGGACTGCTCGCAACCCGCTATCGATCAACCGAGGAGGCGATTGCATGAAGGCGGCACGACTGCACGACTACGACCAGGCCCTCATCCTCGACGAGGTCGACGAGCCGGCCCTCACCGGCCCCCACGACGTCATCGTCAAGATCGGAGCGGCCGGCCTGTGCCGAACCGACATCCACATTCGTGACGGTGACTGGAAGGCCGTGCAGCAAGCGGCCGAGCTCGAGCTGCCCTACACGCTCGGGCACGAGAACGCCGGCTGGGTTCACGAGGTGGGCTCGGCCGTCGACGGCTTTGATGTCGGCGACGCCGTGATCCTCCATCCACTCATCACCTGCGGAAGGTGCCGCGCCTGCCGGGCCGGTGACGACATGCACTGCGCCGACGCTGCGTTTCCCGGTCTCGTGGTCGATGGCGGCTTCGCCGACTTCATGAAGACGGGCGCCCGCAACCTCATCAAGCTCACCGGCGGGCTCGAGCCCGCCGAGGTGGCCGCTCACGCCGATGCCGGCCTGACCGCCTATCACGCAGTCAAGAAGGCGGCCGCGATCCTCCATCCGGGGACCAAAGCGGTCGTGATCGGGGCCGGGGGCCTTGGGCACATCGCGATCCAATGCCTCAAGGCGATGACGCCGGCAGAGGTCATCGTCGTAGACACCTCCGAGCCCGCGCTCAAGCTCGCCGAACAGATCGGCGCCGACCACGGTGTCCTCGCCGAGGGCTCGGAGGTAGACACCGTCAAGAACCTGACCGACGGGGCAGGCGCCGAGGTGGTGATCGATTTCGTCGCCGAGCGCGGCGTCGAGAAACGAGCGCCGGAGATGGTCCGAAACGCAGGGACCTACTACGTGGTCGGCTACGGTGGCTCGCTCGACGTCCTCACCCACACCATGATCTTTCGTGAGATCAACATCGTCGGCAACCTCGTTGGAAGCTTCAACGACCTCGCCGAGCTGATGACGCTCGCCGCCCAGGGCAAGGTGACGCTGCACACGGCCACCTATCCACTCGACGCGATCAACGACGCGATCGCCGACCTCGAGGGCGGCCGGTTGCAGGGTAGGGGGATCCTGATCCCGTAACCGATGCGCTCGTGGAGCCGCGCGCCGCAAGTCTCCGGAACATCTCCAGTCGGTCGCGGTCCATGCCTAGAATCGCGAGCTCGACCTCCGCGGCGGTGAGGGGACCTCGATGAGTGCGAGCCTGCGGCGGATCCGCTGCTGTTCGCCGGCGACCTGCCGATCATCGACAAACCCCTTCCCCGGTTCCTCGACGACGCGGCCGCGGCCAAGCTCGCCCGTGCGGCGCACGCCGAAGTGGATCCGCTCGCACGGCTCTGCGTCGAGATCCTGTCTCGGACCGGCATCAGGCTCAGCGAGCTGCTCGCCCTCACGGTCGATGCCGTGGTTCAGATCGGCTCCGCGTTCTGGCTCCGCATCCCTGTTGGCAAGCTTCACAATGACCGCTACATCCCGCTGCACCCTCAGCTCAAGACGCTGCTCGACGACTGGGTCACCAACCACCGGCCCACCGGTCTGCGCAGCGACCTGCTCCTGATCGAGAGGGGACGGCCCGTCACCAAGCTGCGCATCGCCAACGCGCTCGGCCGTCTAGGTCGCGAGGCCGGGATCGGTCACGTCACCCCGCACCAGCTCCCTCATACTCTCGCCACCCAAGCCATCAACCGGGGCATGAGCCTCGACGCGATCGCCGCGCTGCTGGGTCACAAGACGCTGGCCATGACCATGGTCTACGCGCGCATCGCCGACAAGACCGTCGCAGATGAATACTTCGCCGTGACCGAGAAGGTCGAAGCGCTCTACGACCAGCCACGCGAGCTTCCCGCCGACGACGAGGGCAGCGAGATGCGCAAGCTGCGCGGAGAGATGCACCGCCGCATGCTCGGCAACGGCTATTGCGCCCGGCCCGTCGAGATGGACTGCCACTTCGAATCGATCTGCGAGTC
>WHSV01000138.1 GCA_009379915.1 Actinomycetota bacterium
TTCGCGGCGACATTGCGCGCCACCTTGAGGATCCGTCGGGGCGACTTCGAGCGGGCGCGGCAGGACGTGGAGTGGGCTCTCCGACTAGCTCCCGGAGTGAGCCAACCTCAGTTTCTCGAAGTTGAGGGGTTGGACGTGCGGAAGGAATCGGAATCGGTGCCGGAGTTCCTAGCGGGCCGCGATGAACTCGATATTGCCGTCGAGGTCTACCCGTCCGATCGAGTGGATGGGGTTGTCCGCGCTAACCGACCAGCTCAGGGAGTCGCTGATGAATCTCGATGTGCCGCTCGACTACGAATTCGAAGTGGACGTTGACCAGCTCGAACGCTTCGACGAGCGAGGAATCCTCCGGTACGTCCACCCAGCCACGCTTGCAAGGGCGCTCAACGTATCGAAGCTCACCGCGATCAACGGTCCGATCCTGGAGGAGGTCACGGCACGGTTGACGGTTGGCGCTACCAGCGTCCAATCCCAGACCGAAGAACGCGATCTCAACATCCGTGTGTCGGCTGCCGTGAAGAGAGCGACCCGCAGCGCAACGAACCTTCCCGCTCGAAGAGGGTTGATCTCGCCCCTGGGACTGACGGGATACGCGCCCAGGCGATGTTCGAACGGCTCGTAAGCGAGCGAGTGAGCCGGAAGGCGGCCAAGGCTCAGGGCCGGATGACAGGACGGCTCGCCATCCTAATCGTGGACCTCGCCGAGAGCCAGGTAACAACCCAGCTCGGGATCCCGGCCTATCAGGAAGATTTCGTGAATGCTCTGAGGCGGTCATTCGGCAAGGGCCTTAATGGCTACGACGTGATCACCTTCTGCGAGCAGGCGGACTGGGGACAGGAGCTGATCGCGCACTTCGTGCAGCACGAGAGCACCGTTTCGGAATCGGTCGTTCGGGAACGGTTCGGAACCAACTGGTCGAGCAGCGCCCGAATAGAGCAGGAATCGAGTTGTAAAGGCGCGGGCCCCGCCAGTCGGGAGAACGTGACGTGTGCCTGCTCCCGATGATGTGATGGACGGATGAGACTCCCACCCGTGGATCATCTTGAGGGCTCCTACGTGTGGCCGCACACGCTACGACGGCCCCAGCCTCCACCCAAGCTCGTCTATCTCGATCTCAATCACTGGATCGCGCTCGCCAAGGCTCTGGTCGGCCACCGGGATGGCCGAACGCACGAGGACGTCCTCTCGGCGTGCATTCGTGCCGTGGAACGGGGCTCCGCGATCTTCCCCATCTCGGACACCATCTACTTCGAGGTCTCGAAAATCGGGCCATACCGCCAGCGTCGGGACCTGCATGAAGTAATCGAGCAGGTGTCGCGCTACTTCGTCGTGACGGCGCGCTCGGTCATCTCCGCTCACGAGATAGAGGCGCTGCTGGATCGCATCGTCGGACCCAATCCGGAGCCGATCAACACCATGGACTACCTGGACTGGGGTGTGGCCCGGGCCTTCGGAATGATGGGTGGCTTCAAAGTCAAATCCGCGAGCGGGGAAGACGTTACGGCGGAGGTTCGGGCATCCCACAGTGACGGCCCGGAAGCTTTTGACCGAGCCTTGGGGGAGGCCGAGCTGGAATTGAACAGGAAGACCCTCCAGGGTCCGTCACCCGAGGAGGAACCTGAAATGCGTCGGCTGGGATGGGATCCAAGGGCCGCGTTTCAAGTCACGGAGCGCAGGGCGCAACAGGAGATCGACCAGGTTGCGCGTTTCGACGACGATCCTGAAAGCAAGGCACGCGGCGTAGTCAAACGGCAGATCGGGGTCGAGGTTGTAGCAGCGTTCGCACATCCCTCTAGCGAAGTGACGCCTGAGCTCGCCGCAGACCACGCAGCGGCGCGGCGGCTTGGTGTTCCACTTGGCCAAGGTCCGTGAGCACCAGCCGCACACGCGGGTCTCTTGCCTGATGACGCCCGGGCGGCCGCAGCGTCCACAGTGACGCTTGGGGCGGTAGTAGCAGGGCGCGCAGCGGCCCCGGGCGGCGATCCTTCGGTGCTCGCCGCAGGTGACACAGGTTCGTTGCGCCAAGCGCCGCCTCCTATCGCAGCGTGCGCACAGGCCCGATTCGTCCTCCAGCACGCGTTGGTTGCCGCACTGAGCGCACGAACCGCGCGCTGCTTTGCGCATCATCATCACGTAGCAGGAAGCGCAGCGGCCGCGCGAATGGACCCGCCGTTCCCGCCGGCAGTCGCCACAGATCGCAGTGCTCATCTAAACCGGAGGCATCGAGCGCTTGCCCTCGGCCCGGGCCGGCTCGTCGACCGGGGTGGCGGGCTCTGCCGGATGTTGCACGGGAGTGGTGTCGATCTCGATCAGATCGTTGGGAGTGCAGTCAAGCGCGGTGCACAGAGCCGCGAGCGTATCGAGCTTCAGCTGTGAAGGCTGCTTGGTGAACAGCGCGGAGATCGACGCGGACGACAGGTTCAGCCCCGCTCGTTCCCGCAACAGGCGCCTCAGCTGCGCGCCGGTCCACACCTCGCGCTGTGCTGCAGCCATCCGCAAACGCCATTTAGCTCTCATTGCCGTCCTCCGCTAGATCGATCAAGGTCTCAGACAACGCACGTCGGTAAGCGTCCTCGATGAAGGTCGCAGACGGGGTCACGTAGCGCATCGTGGTTCCCACATGCCAGTGTCCCAGCATCTGCTGGATCGCGACGAGGTCGATGCCGCGCTCGTAGTTGTGGGTCGCGCACGCGTGGCGAAGATCGTGTGGGCTGAACCTGTCGCTGCGCTCACAGTCCTCGAGATCCAGCAGGTGGCTCAGGCGGTTTCGGATCGTCCCGGTGTGGAGCCGTCCTCCGCTCTCATCGCAGAACAGCGCCGGACCGTCGCCGAGGCCTGGCCGCACGTCGCGCAGGAACCACTTGAGGATGAGATCGAGCTGGTCGAGCATCGGGACCCAGCGGGGGCGCGGCCCCGAGGTCTTGGCGCCCTTTCCGAAGCGGACGTGGATCTTGCCGAACGGCCCGCGTCCGAAGTGCAGGTCCTGGAGCTCCAGAGACGCCGACTCGTCCGAACGCAGTCCCGCGTGGTAGAGGGTCCGAAACAACGCGTAGTCGCGCGCTGCGGTCTTGAACTTGCGTGCCGTGGCGACCCTGCCCTTGAGGAAACCAAAGAACGCGTCCATGCGCTGCGGTGACGGCGGTGGGCGGGTCGCGCTGCTGTCGAGCGAGACATGGCGAGTGGCATTGAACTGATCGATTGGCGTTTGAAGCGCGACGCCGAAGAACGCCTCGATCTCGTGAGCCCTGTGGGCGACCAGGAACGCGTGAAAGCTCCGGAAGGCCTGGATGTAGCCTCGTCGGATAGCGGGCGAACTCCCGCGAGCGACAAGCTCGCTCACTACCCGTGTCGACATCTTCGCGCGTCACCTCCCACGCGGGCTTTCCGCACATCGTGAGGAACCGCTGGAGGGTCCGGGAGCCGACGTCGACGGTCACGGGGCTGAAGTTGCGTGCTTCCTGCGAGCCGACATAGGCATCGATGCAGCGGGCCTCGTAGGCGGCGGGCTCGGGAATAGGACCAGCTGGGGTGGCCGCGCCTCCTGGAACGACGCTCAGCTTGGTCCTGGTCATCGCATCATCCCTTCTTCCCGCCGAGATTCTGAAGGTGCTGCCTAACTTTGATGTGTTACACATTCAAAGTCAACGACTGTGGAGAACCCGGCATCTGTGCAGGTACCTGGGCTGATTCCGCGAGACGAACATATTGAGAGTCCCAGATTGCTCGGAGCTCGTGAGGCCCTCTATCGCGCTGATCAGCTGGTCGTGGATCTCCTGAAGTGAGCGACTCATGTCCGCTCACCCCCGAGACCGTCCTCGAGCAACTCGACGAGACAACGCCGGCAGATGTTGCGCAGCTCGCCAGTACCGTCGCGCTCGCCGTGGAGGCCATCGCAGACCTCGCAGACCCCGTAGTCGGGCTGCAGCACCCGACCCGTGAGCACCGAGTCGAGCCAGGTTGCGACCTGCCCGGGCTCGAGGATCGTGTGCGTGCGACCGTCGCGCCGATCGGAGAAGCGGATGCGGTAGCTGTCGGGACGGATCCGCTTGAGCTCGGTGACCTGGGCGAGCGGTTCGTCGTAGAGCAGCACCGCGATCTCTCGGGCGGTGGAGTAGTTCATCGGCATGGCGGCCTCCTCGGGCTCGGTGACGTGACGCCTTCAGCCCGAGCACCGCCTTAGGAGCCGCCGGAAAGGTGTCCGAGCGCAAGCGAGGACCGCCGAGGAACGAGAGCGAGCGCGGCGAGTGGGTACCGCAGGCGACTTGTAGGCGGGCCCGGCGGTGCTAGAAGGGCGGAGTCACGTCACCAACGAGCCGAGGGAGGCTTGCCGCTGAAACGCGAGGACGTCCATCAGAGTTGGAGGCGCGCTGAGGATGCTGTCGAGTCAGAGTGAATGCTTGGCAACGCTGAGGGACCCGATCGAGCGCTGGACACGCGGAGAGTTCACTGCAGCGGCGGGCCGGTCACCCGATCAGTCTTGACATGCCCAAGCGCTTGGCGGCAATTGGTGTGGATGTCCGACGAGCTGTCCGCAACGGGCCACGCAGCTCGCCGGAGACATCCCGGCGCGTGATCGGGGAACCTCACCTACGTTCGTGGCTTGGTAGCAGACAAGGGACCGCTACAACCGCCTCTTGATTCGCAGTCAATACATCAGCTTCGTAAGGATCTCGTTGCCACACTCAGCCGGATTTTCACTTCGCAGAGCTCGGCCCCGTGGCGGCAACCTGGCGGTGGAGCAGCCAACGATGTACGACCGGGGTTGGCGGATAGTGTTGTTAGGTAAACCTCGGCTCTCCGTGCCTCAGGCGGCCTTCGGCTCGTCGACCGGGCCCGGCTTTCCTCTCCTCCGTGCAAGCCGATGCTCGATGGCGAGAAAGATCCAGTTGACCGCCAGCGCCGCGACAACCAGAGCAACGATAATCGCCAGCATGCGCGGCGTGTCCTGGATGCTGATCGCTTGGACGAGCAGGTAGCCGGATCCTGCCCGTGAGGCGAACATCTCACCGATCA
>WHSV01000043.1 GCA_009379915.1 Actinomycetota bacterium
TTCGGAGCCATTCTCAACAACCGCCTGACCGAGAACCTCACAGGGGCCCTTGGATCGCCAGATGTCGCAGGGCTCGGCGAGGTGAACGCCGAGAACATCACCCAACGACTAGGGCATTTGGGCGATCTGCCACCGGGCCTGGCCGATTCGATCCGCGAAGCGGTGGCCAATTCCATACACGTTGCCTTCCTCGTCGGAGTTCCGCTCGCCGTGCTCGCTTTCCTGCTGAGCTTCCGGCTCAAGGAGATTCCGCTGCGCGAAACGGCACATGTCGGATCTGTCGAGGCGGTGGAGGGAGCTCTTCCGGTCGAGCACGCGGAGGACTTGCGCGCCTAGGCTCGCTGGCATTGACTTGACGGATGGTCAATCCTCCTGAGCCGTTTCCCGATCTCGACTGGTCTCCCGAGCGCGCCCGCGCGCTGGGCGACGCCGCGCTCGAGATGTACGAGGAGTGGCTGAGGCGATTACCCGACCTTCCCGTTGATCGAGGGAGAAACGCGGCCGAGGTGAGCGAGGCGGTGCATCTCGATGTGCCGGCAGAGGGTTTGCGCGACGAGGAGCTACTCGAGTACCTGAGAAAGCTCGTCTTCGACTACTCGATGTTTCCCGGGCATCCGGGTTTTCTCGCTTACATCGTCGGCGGAGGCACCGTGCCCGGAGCGATAGCAGACCTCGTCGCCGCGGGTATCAACCAGAACGTCGGTGGATGGCGTTTGAGCCCTGGGGCCACCGAGATCGAATTGCACGTCGTTCGTTTCTTCGCCGAGCAATTCGGCTTGCCCGATGAAGCCGGAGGGATGTTGGTTTCGGGTGGATCGATTGCGAACTTCATCGGCCTCAAGGCGGCGCGCGACGCCAAGAGCGGCGCAGGTGTGCGAGCGAGGGGTCTGAACGGAAGACCACAACTGGTCGCCTACACGTCCCAGGAGGTGCACTTCGCGACCACGCGTGCGGCGGACATGATCGGTATCGGCACCGACAACGTTCGTCTCATCGAAATCGACGATCAGTACCGGATGGATCTGGTAGCGCTCGAGACCCGCATCGACGAAGATCTCACTGCGGGACTCCGGCCCTTTTGCATCGTTGCAAGCCTCGGCACGGTCGCCACCGGGGCTATCGATCCACTCGAGCCGATCGCCGACCTTTGCGCGCGCCACGGACTGTGGTTGCACGTGGACGCCGCTTACGGTGGGCCGATCGTGCTGTCCGAGGATCTCCGGGGGTTGGCCGCCGGAGTCGAACGCGCCGACTCCATCGCGTTCGACCCGCACAAGTGGCTGTACACGCCTCAAAGTGGCGGCTGCATTCTCGTAAGGGACATCGCGCACCTGGCCGAGTCGTTCTCGGCGGACGCCGGCTACGTCTACGAGGACAAGGAGCTGACCGGGCGCGGCATCGACCTCGGCATGCTCGGCCCCCAGTTGTCGCGCAGCTTCTGGGCCCTCAAGGTCTGGGTTTCGCTCCTCGCTCACGGGACTGACGCCTACGGCCGCCGAATCGCCCACGACGTCGCGCTCACGCGCTACCTTGCCGATCGCATCGAGGCCAGCGATCGTTTCGAGCTCGCCGCGCCCGTCGGACTCTCCATCTGCTGCTTTCGCTACGCGCCACCGGATCTGCCCAACGGCGGGGGCCGGGAGGAGTACCTCGATCTCCTCAACGAGCGCATCATGGCCGCGGTGCAGATGGACGGGCGGGTCTATTACTCCAACGCGATCCTGGGGGAGCGCTTCGTGCTCCGGACCTGCATCGTCAACTTCCGCACCGAGGCCGAGCATCTCGATCAGGTTTTGGAGGTCACCGAGGAACTGGGGGCCAAGCTCGACGCCGAGCTGCGTCCCACCCATTTCTAGGACACCTTTGTGGCCCGGCAACCGCCTGGGAACCTGTTGCGAAAAGTCGAGCAGTTTGCAAACGCGCAGGTCACAGGCCTGGAACATCGCGCGCGTTTCGGACAAAAGCGGACGTATCTCAGGTTTGTGCGACAGGCTCCTGGCGGGACTGAGGCCCAAAACGTGCTCCGGACCCCGAATCGGCGAGGGTTCCAACCCCGAGAGATAGCCGAAGCAGCCTCGTCCGGGCGGCTAGCGGCCGAGGACCTCGTAGGCGGCCAGCGCCGCGACCTCGTGGAGGAGCTCGTTCAACTTAGTCTCCCGGCTGCGGTTGAGACGCGTGTACGAGGTCCAGCTCGCGTAGGCTTCGTCGAAGCCGAGATCGGTCGCGATGGCCTTGATGCGTTCGGAGTGAAGAGGATCGCTGACGAGGAGCACCGTGTCGATGCCGTTATCGGCCGCCATGTCGTGCACGTTCGTGAGGCTCTCGAGCGTCGTGCTGCCCTCGTCCTCGCTCAGAATGACCTCGTCGGGCACACCCAGGGTCACGAGATAGTCGCGGCCCACCTCGGACTCGCTGAAACGGTCACCCTCCTGTCTTCCGCCGGTGACGACGATGCGCGGGGCGAGGTCCTCGGAATAGAGGTACTCGGCCTGGTCGAGCCGAGCCTCGAAGACCGGAGAGGGCTCGCCGTCGTACTGCGCGGCGCCCAGCACCACGATTGCGTCGGCCCGCCTGACCTCGTCCACGCGCGACTGTTGCCAGATCCGAAAGGCGAGGAACAGCGGATAGGCGACGATGATCGCCAGAACCACCAGCAGGATGCGACGGATGATGCTCACTCACAGAAAACCTAGAACAAGGACGTTTCTTGTGCTCGTTACCTGCGCCGCTAGACCGAGTCGTACAGGGCCGCTCGCTTCACTTCCTGGATGGCGAGCGTCACCTTGATTCCCCGGGGGCAGGCGTCGGTGCAATTGAAGGCCGTACGGCACTTGAACGCCCCTCCCTTGCCCGAGAGGATCTCGAGTCGCTCTCTGCCACCCCTATCGCGCGAGTCGAAGATGAACCTGTGCGCGTTCACGATCGCCGCGGGGCCCACGTACTTGCCATCCGCCCAGTAGATGGGACAGGACGTCGTGCAGGCGGCGCACAGGATGCACTTGGTCGTGTCGTCGTAGCGCTCGCGATCCTCCTGGCTCTGAATTCGTTCCCGAGGTGGCTCCTTCTCGTCTTCATCGACGATGAGCCAGGGCTTGACCTCTTTGTAGCCCGCGAAGAAGGGCTCCATGTCGACGACGAGATCTCGGATGACCGGGAGACCGCGGATGGGCTCGATGACAATCGGCTGCTCGAGGTCGCGGATCATCACCTTGCAGGCGAGCAGGTTCACACCGTTGATGATCATGGCGTCGGATCCGCAGATGCCGTGCGCGCAGGAGCGTCGCAGCGCCAGGGAGGAGTCCCTGTACCACTTGACGTAGTGGAGGGCATCGAGCACGCGCTCGGTCGGCTCGACATCCGCCTCGTAGGCCCCCCACCAGGGTCTCTCGTCCTGGGAGGGATCGAAGCGCAGGATCCTGATCCGGACGCTCATTCCGCGCGCCCCGACCGACGACCCTTGATTGCCTTGCCGAGCCAGACGATCGGATCGTACTTGCGATCCACCACTCGCTCCTTGAGCGGGATGATCGCGTTGTCGGTGATGTGGATGTCCTCGGGGCAGACCTCGCTGCAGCACTTGGTGATGTTGCAGAGGCCGAGCCCCATCTCCTCCTGGAGCAGGTCTCGTCGGTCGCCGCTATCGAGCGGATGCATCTCGAGCTCCGCGTACCGGATGAACATTCGGGGCCCGGCGAAATGGGGCTTGTTCTCTTCGTGGTCGCGGATCACGTGGCAGACGTTCTGGCACAGGAAGCATTCGATGCACTTCCGAAACTCCTGCACCCGCTCGATGTCCTCCTGGAACATTCGGTGGCCGTCGGGTGGCTTGGGCTTCGGCCGGAAGGGCGGGACCCGCTTCGACATCTCGTAGTTGTACGAGACGTCGGTCACGAGGTCCTTGATGATCGGAAAGGTCCTCATGGGTGCAACGGTGATCGGTTCGGCGGGATCGAGGATGCTCATGCGGGTCATGCAGGTGAGCCGGGGCACGCCGTTGACCTCGGCGCTGCAGGAGCCGCACCGCCCCGCCTTGCAGTTCCAGCGGACCGCGAGGTCGGGGGCCTGGGTGGCCTGGATGCGGTGGAGGACGTCGAGCACGACCTCTCCGGAGGAGACCTCGACATCGTGATCCTCGAAGCCGCCCCCGTTCGTGTCGCCGCGCCAGATGCGCATCGTGACGGTGGAGGGGTCGCCCATCACAGGCTCCTTTCGACGACCGAGCGAAGGTCCTGCGGAAGGGGCTCGAGCGGACTGCGGTCGACGTATGGTTCGCCGTTCTTCATGCGGAGCACGATGTTGATCTTGCCGAGCTCGGGATCCGTCTGAGGGAAGTCCTCTCGGGTCTGGGCCCCCCGACTCTCCTTTCGTTCGAGGGCCGCGAGGGCGATGGCCTCGGAGGTCGCAAGCAGCGAGCGGAGATCGAGTGCGAGGTGCCAGCCCGGGTTGTACAGCCGGTTGCCCTCGGCCGTGACTCTCCCGGCGCGCTGCTTGAGCTCCCCGAGAGCGTCGAGTCCCTTTTTGAGCTCGTCCTCGACCCGGATGATGCCGACGAGAGCCTGCATCTTGTCCTGGAGTCTCTGCTGAAGGAGGTAGGGGTTCTCGCCGTCGGTGCGCTCGAAGGGCTCGAGGGCCTCGCGCGCGACCTCCTCCGTCTGATTCGCGCTCGCCTCGGGCCGGACGTCGACCGCGCGGGCGTAGTCGGCGGCCCCGCGGCCGGCCCGGCACCCGAACACGAGCAGGTCCGAGAGGGAGTTCCCTCCCAGCCGGTTGGCGCCGTGCATCCCGCCGGCCACCTCGCCCGCGGCAAACAGTCCATCAACGGTGGCGGCGGCGGTCTCGGCGTCCACCTTGAGGCCACCCATCATGTAGTGGCAGGTGGGCCCCACCTCCATCGGCTCCTTCGTGATGTCGACGTCCGCCAGCTCCTTGAACTGGTGGTACATGCCGGGGAGCCGGCGCGTGATGTACTCGGGATCCCGGCGAGAGGCGATGTCGAGGTAGACGCCGCCGTGGGGGGTGCCGCGACCTTCCTTGATCTCCGCCACGATCGCCCGGGCGACCTCGTCCCGCGGCAGAAGGTCGGGGGGACGGCGGGCGCCCTTCCGATCCGTGTACCAGCGGTCGGCCTCCTCCTCGTCGTCGGCGGTCTCCGCCCGGAACATCTCCGGGATGTAGCCGAACATGAAGCGCTCGTCGGACCCGTTGCGGAGGATGCCTCCGTCCCCGCGCACCCCCTCGGTTACGAGGATGCCCATTACCGAGGGGGGCCAGACCATCCCGGTGGGGTGGAACTGGACGAACTCCATGTCGATGAGATCGGCCCCGGCCCACAGTCCCAGTGCGTGGCCGTCACCCGTGTACTCCCACGAGTTGGACGTGACCTTGTACGCCTTGCCGACTCCCCCGGTTGCCAGTACCACCGCGGGCGATTTGAACTCGACGAACTTCCCCGATTCGCGCCGGTAGCCGAAGGCGCCTGCGATCCGGTCTCCGTCCTTGAGGAGGCGGACGATCGTGGTTTCCATGAAGACGTCGATGTCCATGGCGACGGCCTTCTGCTGAAGGATGCGGATCATCTCGAGGCCGGTGCGATCCCCCACGTGAGCCAGCCGGGCGTATCGGTGACCGCCGAAGTCTCTTTGGAGGATGCGGCCTTCCTCGGTCCGGTCGAAGAGGGCGCCCCAGTCCTCCAACTCGAGCACCCGCTCGGGTGCCTCTTGGGCATGGATTCGAGCCATGCGCCAGTTGTTGAGCATCTTTCCGCCGCGCATGGTGTCCCGGAAATGGACCTCCCAGTTGTCCTCTGAATAGACGGTCCCAAGCGCCGCAGCCACCCCGCCCTCGGCCATGACCGTGTGGGCCTTGCCGAGGAGCGACTTGCAGATGATGGCCGTCCTCGCTCCCTGAGCCTGCGCCTCGATGGCGGCCCGCAGGCCGGCACCGCCCGCGCCGATCACGATCACGTCGAACTCGTGGGTCTCGTGCTCGGCCATCAGAAGAACCTCGGATCGGAGATCACACCGGTGGAGACGAGCCGCACGTAGACGTCCGTGAGGGCGACCCCGAACAGGCTCACCCAGGCGATCTCACCGTGACGCACGTTGAGCCGCGAGACGAAGAGCCAGAGCCTGGAGCGCACGGGTGATCTCGAGAAGACATCGACGTGACCGCCACACAGGTGCCGGCACGAGTGGCAGGACAGCGTGTAGGCACCCAGCAGGCCCGCGTTTACCAGAAGGATCAGCGTGCCGAGGCCCATGCCGAACCCGTCGGGAAACGAGAAGGCCCGGATCCCGTCTACGAAGAGGATGATCGGGAACGGGATCGCCAGGTAGAAGAAGTAGCGGTGGATGTTCTGGAGGATCAGGGGGAAGCGGGTCTCCCCCGTGTAGCGGCGGTGGGGCTCGGTTACTGCGCAGGCCGGCGGGGACAGCCAGAAACCGCGGTAATAGGCCTTGCGGTAGTAGTAGCAGGTCAGCCTGAACCCGAGCGGAAAGGGGAGGATCAACAGCGCCGGCGACAGCGTCCACCAGTCGCCGATCACGGGCAGCGTCACGTGCGCACAGTTGCTGGCCAGGCAGGGGGAGTAGAAGGGTGACAGGTACGGGTCGGTGAAGTAGTGCTCGTTTGCGAACGCCACCCAGGTGCCGTAGACGATGAATCCCACAAGCACGACCACGGTGACGAGCGGCGCCCTCCACCAGCGGTCGCGCCGCAGCGTCTGGAATCTCGGGCGCACAGACGCCGCGAGGCCGTCCCGATTCTCTGCCGTCTTAGTGTTCAATACTTTCGCTCCACCGGCTCGTAGCGACCCAGAGTCACGTCCATGTAGCCCAGCTCCGTATCCCCCTCTTCGTTTCGGGTGATGAAGGAGTGCTTCAGCCAGTGGTCGTCCTCGCGCAGCTGATGGTCCTCGCGGTAATGCCCCCCGCGGCTCTCGGTCCTGGCCCGGGCGGAAACGGTGAGAGCCTCGGCCATGTCGAGCAGGTAACCGAGTTCCATGTGTTCCACGAGCTCCGTGTTGAAGATCTTGCTCTGATCCTTGACGTGGGCGTCGGCGAAACGAGCTTTCAATGTGTCGATCGTCTTGAGGGCATGCCCCAAGCCCTCTTCGTCGCGTGAGACCGAGACCTTGTCCCACATCACGTCTTGGAGCTCGGTTCTTATTGCATGCGAGGGCTCCCGTTTGTCCCCTTCGAGCAGTTCCATGATCCAGCTCTCGGACTCCACATGCGCGTCCTCGGGTACTTCCAGTTGCTTGTGGGTCGATGCGTACTCGGCCATGGCCAGGCCCCCGCGTCGCCCGAACACGACGATGTCGAGGAGCGAGTTAGTCCCCAGCCGGTTGGCCCCGTGGACGCTTACGCAGGCGCACTCGCCGGCGGCGTAGAACCCATCGACGGTGTCGCCCGTGTGGTTGCGGCGTACCTCGGCCTCGATGGTGGTGGGAATTCCCCCCATCGCGTAGTGCGCAGTCGGCACGATCGGCACGCCCTCCTTGACGGGATCGACGTCGAGGTAGGTCCGAGCGAACTCGGTGATGTCGGGAAGCTTCTTCTCGACGACCTCGGGGTCGACCTCGGTGAGGTCGAGCAGAAGGTAGTCCTGCTGGGGGCCGGCTCCGCGGCCCTCCTTGATCTCGAAGAACTCGGCGCGGCTGACCATGTCGCGCGGCGCGAGGTCCTTGATCGTCGGGGCGTAACGCTCCATGAAGCGCTCTCCGTCCGAGTTTCGGAGGATTCCGCCCTCGCCTCGCGCCGCCTCGGACAACAGGATGCCGAGTCTGTAGAGACCCGTCGGATGGAACTGGAAGAACTCCATGTCCTCGAGTGGGAGGCCATTGCGGTACACCACGCCCGGCCCATCCCCGGTCAAAGTGTGGGCGTTCGAGGTGATCTTGTAGATCTTTCCGTAGCCGCCCGTGGCAAAGAGGACCGACTTCGAGCGAAAGACGTGCAACTCGCCCGTGGCGATCTCGTACGCCACGATGCCGGCACAGGCTCCGTCCACCATGACTAGGTCCATGACGAAGAACTCGTTATAGAACTCGACGCCCTCCTTGTTGCATTGCTGAAACAACGTCTGAAGGATCATGTGGCCCGTGCGATCCGCGGCGTAACACGCGCGTTTGACGGCGGCCTCACCGTGATTGCGAGTGTGGCCCCCAAAGCGGCGCTGGTCGATCTTGCCCTCCGACGTCCGGTTGAAGGGAAGGCCCATGCGCTCGAGGTCGAGAACGGAGGTCACGGCTTCCTTGCACATGACATCGACCGCGTCCTGGTCGGCCAGGAAGTCGGAGCCCTTCACGGTGTCGAAGGCGTGCCACTCCCACGAGTCCTCCTCGACGTTTGCGAGGGCGGCACACATGCCGCCCTGAGCCGCGCCGGTGTGGCTCCGCGTGGGATAGAGCTTGGAGACGACCGCGGTCTTGACACGTTTTCCTGCCTCGAGAGCGGCCCTGAGTCCCGCTCCCCCCGCGCCCACGATGACCGCGTCGTAGTCGTGATACTGGACCATCAGCAGCCGGCCGCTTGGCTCATCCGCCGACCCGCGGGTCGAACGTTACGATGACGGCGGTGCCCATGATCATTCCCGCGGTAGTGGCCGTGTAGAGGCTGCCCTTCAGGAAGGCTCTCTTTCCGGGGGACTGAACGTAGTCGTCGATGATGATGCGCAGGCCGTTGGCGCCGTGGAGCAGCGCCAGCACGAGCAGCAGCCAGTCGAAGGTCTTCCAGCCGACGTTGTCCCAACGCTCGGCTACGAAGGCAAAGTTGACCCGCTCAACCCCCTCGTCCACGAGATGCATGATGTAGAGGTGGATGAGGACCAGGAAGAACAGGACGATTCCCGAAAGCCTCATGAAGAACCACCACCACACCTCGCGGTTCGAGGGATTACGGTCGGCCTCGAACGCCCTGGGTTTGTGGGTTTGGTAGACCTCACGAACGGGAGTCGCCATATGTCGCCGAATCCTAGCAGCGTTGGATTTCCACCCCGGCGCGTTCAGCCTTCGTCGCGTTCGACTCCAGTCACAAAGCTTGGGTCCTTAGACTGGCGTTAGTGAAGGAAGGTCTAGCAGAATTCAAAGGGCCAGGACTCGAGTTGAACCACCCGGCCGTCGACCACCTTGCCCATCATGTAGGAATTAAATCTTCCGTTCTTCAGGCGGTAGTGGATGTGCCCCCCATGCGCGATCGGGGCGGCGTTGGGATAGAGCCTCCTCAGTTTGCGATGGCGGTCACCAACGCGCAGTCCCCTGCGGGTATGAATGCGGAGCTCGCCGTGCTCGGAGCTTTCGAGAGCTCGGTTGCGCACGAAGATGGCACCGACCGTGCGATCGCCGTTTCGCTCCGCGTAGACCTGCAAACCATCCCACCGGGCCCGGATGACTCGGACGCACGCCACCCTGACCACCCTTCGGGAGTTCGGCGGTCCGAACCACTCTCGCAGCTCAGAGATGGTCGTTTCGTTCCGAATGATGGGGCCCGCCTTGCCCGGCCACATCTCGTCGCGCGGGTGCGCGACGGCCTCACCCATGGCCGTCAGGCCGGATGCGACCAACCCGACCACCAGCAAGCATCGAAACAGCTTCATCTCTCTCTACCTCCCTAAGAGGGTTCCTGTCGACAGTCTCACCTATGACGCCGCGCCCGCCTAGATGGTTGCGGTCCCCCGTCCGCGTCGCACCAACTAGCATCGACCGGTGGACAACAAACACCTGACCGACTCGGGGATCGAGATTCGCCCGCTGTATTCGCACGAGAACGCGTCGATCGATCCCGGCTCGCTCGGCCGAGCGGGGGAGTTTCCCTTCACCCGGGGTGTCTACGAAGAGATGTACAGGGGTCGGCTCTGGACCATGCGCCAGTACGCGGGCTTTGGCTCGGCCGAGGCGACGAACGAGCGGTTTCGCTACCTATTGAGGGCGGGCCAGACCGGCCTCAGCGTAGCCTTCGACCTGCCGACGCAGATGGGCTACGACTCGGATCACGTGAAGGCTCAGGCTGAGGTCGGCCGCGTCGGGGTGGCGATCGACTCGCTCGCGGACATGGAGCTGCTGCTCGACGGCATACCGCTCGACGAGGTGTCGACGTCGATGACGATCAACGCCACGGCCTCGACCCTGTTGCTCCTCTATCAGCTCGTCGCCGAGAAGCAGGGAGTCTCGCCCGACAAGATCGCCGGCACCGTGCAGAACGACATCCTCAAGGAGTACACCGCGCGCGGAACGTATATCTATCCCCCCAAGCCCTCGATGAGGATCATCACCGACCTCTTCGCCTACTGCGCTGGAGAGCTCCCGCGTTTCAACACGATTTCCATCAGCGGCTATCACATGCGCGAGGCGGGAAGCACCGCCGTCCAGGAGGTCGCCTTTACGATCGCCGACGGGATCGCGTACGTGCAGGCGGCGCTCGACGCCGGGCTCGAGGTGGACGATTTCGCGCCACGGCTATCGTTTTTCTTCGCCTGTCACATGAACCTCTTCGAAGAGGTCGCAAAGTTCCGAGCCGCGCGCAGGTTGTGGGCAAGGATCATGAAGGAGCGATTCGGGGCCGAGAACCCCAAGTCCATGATGCTCCGTTTTCACACCCAAACCGGCGGTGCGACGCTCACCGCGCAACAGCCCGAGAACAACATCGTCCGAACCACCGTCGAAGCCCTTGCGGCGGTGTTTGGTGGAACCCAGAGCCTTCACACGAACTCGTTCGACGAGGCCCTCGCTCTTCCGAGTCAGAAGGCAGCGACCATCGCGCTGCGCACCCAGCAGATCCTCGGATATGAGTCCGGTGTCACCGACACCGTCGACCCACTGGGCGGTTCGTACTTCGTCGAGTCCTTGACCGACGAGATCGAATCGCGGGCAACGGCCTATATCGCTCGCATCGACGACTTGGGCGGAGCGGTCGAGGCCATCGAGAGAGGTTGGATGAAGTCCGAGATCGAAGACGCGGCGTACCGAGTGGCTCAGGGTATCGAGAATGGCTCTCGTCCCATCGTCGGAGTCAATCGATTTGTCGCGGACAGCGAGGAGCCGGTCGAGCTCCACGCTTTGGATCCCGAGTTGGAGCAACGTCAGGTCGAACGGCTCGAACGGGTGCGATCGGAGCGCGACCAGGGGGCCGTGGATACGGCACTCGCGCGGTTGTCCGAGGCGGCGCGCGGATCGGACAACCTGCTCCATCCAATGAAGGATGCGCTCGGTGCGTACGCGACCCTTGGAGAGGTCTCCGACTCGCTGCGCGAGGTCTTTGGAGAGTACGAGCCCACTTCCTTCTAACGAGAGGCACACGAGTGACTGTCGATCGGGTTGCGATCATCGGGGGCACGGGAGAAGAGGGCTTCGGCCTGGCTCTGCGCTGGGCCAGGGCGGGGATCGCCGTAACGATCGGCTCGCGCGAAACCGAGCGCGGCAAGCAAGCAGCCGGGAGGGTCCGCGAGGTTCTCGCGGACGCGCGCGTCGACGGGATGTCGAATCAAGATGCGGCCGCGTCCCACGACGTCATCGTGGTGACGGTTCCTTTCGGTGGACAGGCGACGATCTACAAGTCCATAGCGGAGCACGTGCGCGAAGAAGCGATCGTGATCGACGGCACCGTACCGGTGTCCACCGCCGTCGGGGGCAGACCGACGACGGTTCTCGGAGTCTGGCAGGGGAGCGCCGCGCAACAGGCGAACTCGCTGTTGCCGAAGTCGGTCACGACCATGGGCGCGTTTCACACGCTCGCGGCCAAGGCGGTTGGCGAGATCGAAACGCCGCTCGAGGGTGACGTGCTCGTCTGCGGTCCCAAGAAGGGCAAACCCGTCGTGAGGGAACTCGTCGAGGCAATCGAGTCGCTTCGCTTCGTGGACGCGGGGTCCCTCGATCAGGCGCGCCTGGTGGAACCGCTCACGGCGCTGTTGATCGGAATCAATCGTCGCTACAAGACGGACCGGGCGGGAGTCCGGATAACGGGTTTGCCGGACTAATCCCGTAATCGGAGCGTCACCAAACCAACCCCCATGAACGAGTTTTGAAATCTTCGGGAAAATGCGCCCCCTGGACCGCCTGAAGGGGCTAGGAGTAAACGCCCGACCGTTATAAAGTCCGCTCAATTCGGCTACATGGAAGTGCCGAATTTCGCGTGCAATTGGAGGGGAGAACCGTATGAGAAGTATTGCTACCGGCACCTTGCCGGGGCGGAGGATGCTGTCGGTGATCGTTGGGGCGATTCTGGTCGCCGGATTGATGGTCACGGCTGCGGCGCCTGAGGCAGACGCCAAGAAGAAGGATAACAGCAACCGGGTCAGCTACTGGCTGACCGTCCTGCACAACAACGACGGCGAATCGCGGCTCATCGACGCAGGTGGGGACCTCACCGACTTCGGAGGCGTCGCTCGCTTCGCCACGAAGGTGAAGGAGCTTCGGAGGGACGCCAACCGGCTCAGGCAATCGGGCAAGAAGGCGAGCGTGCTCATCTCGTCGGGGGACAACTTCCTCGCGGGACCCGAGTTCAACGCCAGCCTCGTCAACAACGAGGCCACCGGCGAGCCCTTCTACGACAGCGTCGCCCTGTCGAGGATCGGCTACGACGCCATGAGCATCGGCAACCACGAGTTCGACTTCGGCCCCGACGTGCTGGCGGAGTTCATCGAAGGCTTTGGTGGAGATACTCCGTTCATCTCGTCCAACCTCGACTTCAGCGGCGAGCCGAGCCTCCAGGCACTCGAGGACGACGGCATCATCACCGGATCGGTGATCACGAAGAAGAAGGGCGAAGAGGTCGGGATCGTCGGCGCAACCACCGAGCTCCTGCCCACCATCTCGAGCCCTCGCAACGTCGAGGTCGAGGCCGTGCTTCCGGCGGTCCAGGCCGAGGTCGCCGCGCTCAGGGCCGAGGGCGTCGACAAGATCATCCTGTCGAGCCATCTGCAGGGCATCAACTCGGAGCTCGAGCTGGTCGAGTCTCTGACCGACGTCGACGTGGTCATCGCCGGTGGGGGCGACGAGCTGCTCACCAACCCGGGCGATCTGCTCGTGCCCGGGGACGACACGCTGACGCCGTTCGGCCCTTATCCGGTTTTGGCGGAGGACGCCGAGGGCCAGAGCGTTCCCGTCGTCACCACGCCGGGCAACTACAAGTACGTCGGCAAACTCACCGTCGGGTTCAACGCCGACGGCGAGGTGCTGAAGGTCCACCGCTCCAGCGGTCTCGAGCGAGTCGCGGCCATGAACCAGCTCGAGGGCGTCAATCCCGACAGGACGATCCAGAACCAGGTCGTCGAGCCGGTGGCCGAGGCCGTTCGGGAACTGGCCGAGAACGTCATCGGGCAGACCGCGGTGACGCTCAACGGGCAGACTTCTCAGGTGCGCACGCGCGAGACCAACGCGGGCAACCTGATCGCCGACTCGCTGCTGTGGCAGGCGACGAAGGTGGCCGGTGACTTCGGAGTGCCGGAACCCGATATCGCACTGCAGAACGGCGGAGGCATCCGCAACGACCTGGTGATCAACCCGGGTCCCATCACCGAGCTCGACACCTTTACGTGGTTGCCCTTCAGCAACTTCACCTCGGTGGTCGAGGGCGTCGAGCGCACGACGCTGAAGGCGATCCTGGAGCACGTCGTCACGGATGCTCCTGCGGTGGCGCAGGGCAAGTTCGCTCAGATCGCCGGTTTCCGTTACAGCTACGACCCTGACCTCCCCGTCGGCAGCAAGGTCAGAAGCGCAACTCTCGACGACGGCACCGTCATCGTGCAGAACGGAGCGGTGGTCGCCGGTCCGGCGTTGACGGTCGCGACGATCGACTTCCTCGCGCGCGGTGGCGATGGTTATCCGTTCGGCCCGGTGGACTTCACGCCCGTGGGCGTGAGCTACCAGCAGTCGCTGGCCAACTACATCACGGCGCCCGACGGCCTCAACGGTCAGGTGACCGCGGCCGACTACCCCGAGGGCGGCGAGGGCCGCATCGTGGCCGAGTAACCGACCAGCACCAGCGAATCAACCAAGGGGCCGCCTCCGGGCGGCCCCTTACCCTGGGCAGATCAAGAGCCAGACCCAAGGCGTCAAAGGGACAAAGTCGGTTGGGTATCCGGTCGGCGCGAAGGGCTGGTCCGGTTGCGTGTTCTTTCTCCCGTGGTGGTCGCTCTATCCGACCATTTCGGTACAGAGAACGAGCAAGCCCGGGTTTTTCTGAACGTAGGGATCTGTGAGAGCCCTCAGTGCGGATTAACCCCGGATCGAGCCGAAGCGGGCGCACCCAACGTGGCCCGGCACCAACTCACCCCCGTCGCCGACGCCTTTGGGGTTCCTCAGCCGCGTTCATCGCTCAGATCGAGCGTGTAGCCGATCAGCGGAATCCCGGGGGCCGGGCTGAAGTCGATCTCGGGTGTTCGCCTGAAACCGAGACGGGGGTAGAGGCGTTGGGCCGTGCGCATCCACGGAGTCGTGTGCAGAACGAGTCTGGCCTTGCCCTCGGCGCGGGCTCGCTCGATGCAGTAGGTCACCAACGCGGCGCCGACACCCCTTCGTTGCCGGTCGAGGCCGACGGCGAGTCCGCGCACTCCGGCCTCATCTTCACCACTGAACTCGGCGTAGGGGTCGCGCGGGCCGTTGACGTAGTTCACGATGCCCGCGAGCCGTCCTTCGATCCAGGCCCCCACGAGGACCGACTCATCGAGGCGTTCCTCGAGATCCTTCCGAACGATCTCGACCGAAGCCATGTAAGCGCGAGCCTCATCCGTCTGGCCCTCGAGCACATCATTCGCCTCGAACGCAAGGACGCTTGCCGCTTCGAGGTCCTCGCCGACGAGTGAACGCAGCTCGGGTGAATCAGCGGATGACGGCGATGGTGGCTCCGGTCTCGATGGATTGACCCTGCTTGACCTTGAGGTCCTCGACCGTGCCGTCGACGTGCGCCAGTATCGAGTTCTCCATCTTCATCGCCTCGAGAACCACGATGGCTTCGCCGCTCTTTACCTTCTGTCCCTTGGTCACGAGAACCTTGACGATCGTTCCCTGCATCGGCGCCATAAGCGTTTCGGAGCCTCCGCCTCCTCCTCCCGCAACCTTTGCGGGCGGCTTGGGCTTGCGTGGCTGAACGAGGGTCTCTAGTCGCTCGCGCGCCGTAATCGAGAAACGCTTCCCGTTGACCTCGACCTCGAAATCACGCTCGACGATCTCGGGTTCACCCGGCTCGGGCACCGACACCGGTGCATCGGGGAGCGAGGAAAGCTCCATCTCTCTCTCGACGGTTCCGGTGTGGTAGTCACCCGACGCGAATCGTTGGTCGGCCAGCATCAGTCGATGGAAAGGAATCGTCGTCTTGATGCCCTCGATCTCGTACTCGCTCAATGCCCTCAGCATCCGACGGCGCGCCTCGTTGCGGTCGGCGCCGTAAGTGATGACCTTGGCGATCATGGGGTCGTAGGCCTGAGGAATCGTGTAGTCGCCTTCCGCCCCCGAGTCGACGCGCACGCCGGGACCCGCCGGTTCACGGTAGCTACCGATGCGGCCGGGCGCGGGCATGAAGTTCTTCGCCGGATTCTCGGCGTTGATGCGACATTCGAGGGCGGCGCCCCTGAGGCCGAGGTCGTCCTGGGTGAACTCGAGTGCTTCACCCGCCGCGGTGAGGATCTGCGCGCGCACGAGGTCGACCCCGCAGACAAGCTCGGTTACCGGGTGCTCCACTTGCAACCGGGTGTTCATCTCGAGGAAGTAGAACGACTTCTGATCGGAGTCGAGAAGGAACTCGCACGTTCCGGCGTTCGTGTAACCCACCTGCTTGCTGACGCGGGCGGCAGCGTCCATTATCTGCTCCCGCACGCCCTCGTCCAAGACGGGCGACGGTGACTCCTCGAGCAGCTTTTGATGGCGACGCTGCAGGGAGCAATCTCGCTCGGGAAAGCTAAGGATGTTCCCCGAGGCGTCACCCAGGACCTGAATCTCGATGTGGCGGGGCCGCTCCAGGTAGCGCTCGAGATAGACCTCGTCGTTGCTGAAGTAGGCCTTGGCCTCGCGCGCGGCTCCGGCGAGCGCGTCCTCGATCTCGTCCTCGGTGGTCACCACTCGAAAGCCCTTACCCCCGCCGCCGGCCGAGGCCTTGATGGCGAGGGGGAGTCCGTTGTCCGCAGCGAACCGCCTGACCTCGTCGGGCGTCGTCACCGACTCGTTGGTCCCCGGCACCGTCGGAACTCCCGCGTCTATCGCGGCGCGCCTGGCGGAGGTCTTCTCGCCCATGCTCTCGATGACTTCTGGGGCCGGACCCACCCATGCGAGGCCCGCGTGGATGACGGCGCGAGCGAACTCGGCGTTCTCGGCGAGGAACCCGTACCCGGGATGAATAGCCTCGGCCCCCGTCTTGCGCGCCGCTTCGAGGATGTTGGCGATCCTGAGGTAGGACTCCGACGCAGGACCGGGGCCGACGTTCACGGCCTCCTCGGCGAGCCGAACGTGCACCGCATTGACATCCAGCTCGGAATAGACGGCAACCGGGGCGACGTCCATGTCCCTGCACGCCCGAATTATTCGGACGGCGATCTCCCCGCGATTCGCAATGAGCAGCTTGGTGAACATGGACTCTTTCTATCCGTATTGTCTGAGCACATGGCCAGCGACTTGAGTGACGAGATACTAGAGCGCGCACTGGTCGGCCGGTTTGGACGCTACCGCAGGGTCTACGACTCCATCGACTCGACCAACCTCGAAGCGCTGCGGTGGGCGGCCGAGCAAGGCGCGGCCGAGGGCAGCCTCGTCGTGGCCGATTCGCAGACGGCCGGACGAGGGCGATGGGGCCGCATGTGGCTGGCCCAACCGGGCGCGGGCCTCATGTTCTCGGTCGTGCTGCGACCCGAAGCTCCGATGCATCCAGGGTTGATCACTGCTGCGGGGGGCCTTGCCGTGGCCGGCGCCTTGGAGAGGACCACCGGTCTGCGAGCGGCGATCAAGTGGCCCAACGACGTGATCATCAACGAACGCAAGGTCAGCGGCGTGCTCGTCGAGACGAGAAGTGTCGGCCACGCGATGAACGCGGTCGTGTTGGGGGCCGGCATCAACCTTCACTGGCGATCGAGCGATCTTCCCGCCGAGATCGCCGAGAGCGCGACCTCGATCGCGCAGGAGCTCGAGCTCTCGGGCCGCGGCCGAGTTCCGCCCCGGGCCGAACTGCTGGCGGCGGTGCTTGGTGATCTCGAGGGGCTCTACGAGGACCTCGGAAGCCGTTCGGGGCGGGTCCGGATCATCGAGCGCGCCACCGCGCGCTCCTCGATCCTCGGCGGCGAGGTCACGGTTCGCTTTGCCGATGGGTCCTCGATTTCGGGTGTGGCCGCGTCCCTCGGGCACGACGGCGCGCTGGTCTTGGACGACGGCACGGTGGTCGATTCCGGAGAGATCCTCAGGATCCGCCCGATTGTTTGACTCAGACCTCGGGCAAAGGAAGGGGACGGGCCGGAACCGGGGAGGACTGGACGATCGACGAGGTCGTCTGTCCGTACATGAGGAAGCGATCCAGCACATCCTCGAGCTTGTCGATCTCGGTGACGAACACCTTCAACAGGAAACAGTCCTCGCCCGTGATGCGGTGGCACTCCACCACCTCGGGCGTGTTTTGCGCGAGCTCGGCGATCCGGGTGAGTTGCCCCGGCCCCGGACGAATTCGAACGAATGCGGCCACCGGCCACCCGAGCGCACGAGGATCCAGATCGACGCGGTAGCCGGTGATGATCCCGTTGGCCTCGAGTCGCTGGACGCGATCGGTCACCGCGGGCGAGGACATGCCGAGGCGCCGGGCCAGCTCCGACATCGTGATGCGAGGATTTCGGCTCAGCTCGTCCAGCAGGCGGACGTTCACGGGGTCCAGGTCGACTTTCAAGGTGAGAACCTCATCTCACCATGAAACTTGAGGGAGTCCCGGCTTGTTTCCTGGAAAACATGCTTCATCTGCTCAGTTATACCTGAAATCCTGGGTTCGTGGCAGACACGACCGAAACCTCGAGCAGGGACCCCGCCCGCAGGACGACGGACCGCTTTCCCCCACACGTTTTCTTCGTGGTGAGCGCGGTCTTCCACTATCTCGGCCCCGCGTTCGCCGCCCTGCTCTTCGGACGCGTCGACGTGCTCGGCGTGGCCTGGCTGCGGATCGCGAGCGCCGCGGCGGTGTTCGCCCTGTGGCGGCGTCCCTGGCGGCTGTGGGGCTCGATGAGCCGGGCGACCAGGTTCACGCTCGTGCAACTCGCCGTGGTCCTCGCGGCGATGAACGCGCTTTTCTACCTGGCCATCGCGAGATTGCCGCTGGGGACGGTTGGCGCGATCGAGTTCCTTGGTCCGCTGGGCCTCGCCGCGCTCGGCGTTAGGAGTCGTCGCAACGTTCTGGCGCTGGGACTCGCGGTGGGTGGCGTCTATCTGCTCACCGACATTCGGATCGCGGGAGAGCCGCTCGGCTTCATCTTCGCCTTCGCCAACGCCGCTCTGTTCGTCGCCTACGTCGTCTTGGGACATAGCATCTCGGAGCGGCAGGGAGGGGCGGGAATCGACCGGCTCGGCTTGGCGATGCTTGCGGCCGCGGTCGCGATCACTCCGGTCGGGATCGTGGGGGCGCTTCCTACAGTTGTCGAGCCGGCCCTGTTGCTCGCAGGGATCGGCGTCGGTATGTGCTCGTCGGTCATCCCCTACGTCACCGATCAGCTTGCGATGGCGCGACTCCCGCGTTCGACGTTCGCGTTGATGCTCTCGATACTCCCTGCGACCGCAACGCTCATCGGAGTGCTGGTGCTCGGCCAGGTCCCGGCCCCGGTGGAGGTCGTTGGCGTGTTGCTGGTCGTTCTCGGTGTCGCCGTCCACGAGGTAGCGGACGAGCCTCCGAACTGAGTGCAACCATCTAAAGGGATACACTGGTTGCGTGCCAGAGATCACCCCGGCGGCGCCCGCGCTCGTCATGGACTTCGTCAACACGCTCGATATCGAAACCGGATCGGACGCCATCGATTCGCCGGTTGCGCTCCGCCGCTGGATCGAGCAACGGCTCGGTACTCGTCTCCGCTCGGTCGACGAAGCCGCGTGGCACACGATGATCGAGGCCAGGGAGTCGCTGCGAGACGTGCTCGCGTCCCATTCGGGGGCCGAGCTCAGCCGGCCGGCGCTCAGGCAGCTGAATCGAGCCGGGAAGAGCGCCGAGATCAGGCCCCAGTGGGACGACGCGGGCACGGCGACCTTCGAGCCGCACGATGCGGGAGCCTACGGGGCCTTGGGTCGGATCTTTTCGGCGGTGGTGACCGCGCAGTCGGACGGGACGTGGGATCGCCTCAAGGTCTGCTGGGCCGAGGACTGTCGCTACGCCTTCTACGACCACTCGAAGAACCGCTCGGGGCGCTGGTGCACGATGCGAGTCTGCGGCAACCGGGCCAAGACACGGACCTATAGGGAGCGACACGGATGAGAGGTGCGAGGCGGCGGTGACGATCGAGCTATCCCGGCAGGAGGTTCGACGAATCTGGCTCAAGGCTCAGGGCTTCATCGGTGCTCCCGACCGACGCGGTGGGGTGGCCTCGATGCTGCGCGCGTTGGGGGCCGTCCAACTCGACACGATCTCGGTCCTGGCGCGCAGTCACGAGCTCGTGGCCTACGCTCGTCTCGGATCGGTAAGCCGGGACGAGATCGAAAATGCCTACTGGAAGCGCGCCGACGCCTTCGAGTACTGGGCGCACGCCGCGTGCATTCTTCCGATCGAGATGTGGCCCTACTTCGAGTACCGGCGTCGCCGCTCGCGCGAGCGGTATTCGACCAACGGCTACCGCGCTGCGGCGAAGGAGGCTCTCGTTCGCCTCAGAGCGGAGGGTCCACTCACCGCTACCGAGCTGGGGGGCGCAAAGCGAGGGGGCATCTGGTGGGATTGGTCGGACACCAAGTCGGCTCTCGAGATCATGCTGGCCGAGGGCGAGGTCGTGTGCGTCGAGCGCCGTGGCTGGCGACGCGTCTACGACCTGGCGGAGCGAGCGATTCCCGGTGAATTCCTGAACCAGACCCCCGACGACCTGGCCTGCTGGGCGCACCTGGTCGGGTTGGCCGGCAAGCGATTGGGAGTCGCGACGCGCGCCGACCTCGGCGACTATTTCCGGCTCAGGGCGATCGACTGGCCGGCCGCGCTCGAAGGTTCCGGGCTCGTCGAGGTCGAGGTCGAGGGTTGGAGGGACCGAGCCTGGGCGCATCCGGACGCGCTTGGATGGCTGGAGGAAGGCATTCGGGGACGCCATCGCACGGCTCTCCTCAGTCCCTTCGACTCGCTCGTGTGGGACCGCGACCGGACCATGCGGGTCTTCGATTTCCATCACCGGCTCGAGGCCTACGTCCCGAAGCCGAAGCGCATCCACGGTTACTTCGCGATGCCGTTGCTCGCAAAGGGCAAGCTCGTGGGGCGCGTCGATCCGTCTCGCCGTGACGGTGCGCTGGTTGCCAACAGGACCACGGTCGAACCGCGCCACGTGCCCGACATGGCCAAGGCGCTTCTCGAAGCGGCGTCCTGGGTGGGCGCGGACTCGGTTGTCGTGGAGCGACTGGACCCCGAGGATGTCAGGCCCGAGCTCGAAGCGCGGCTGAAGTCGTCTTGACGCACCGCAAGCCGACCAGAGAAGAGGTCGTCGCCGCCGCCGGAAAGAGGGTGCCGGACGTGATCGCGCCGGGCCTCCGGGTTCTCTTCTGCGGGATCAACCCGGGGCTGTACTCCGGTGCGACCGGGCACCACTTCTCACGCCCGGGCAACCGGTTCTGGCCAACTCTTCACCGTTCGGGGTTCACGCCCGTGCAGATCCATCCCTTCGACGAGCGAGAGCTGCTCGACCACGGCTTGGGCATAACGAACTTCGTCGAGCGGGCCACCGCGCGAGCGGACCAGCTCGACGACGGCGAGCTGCGCGCCGGTCTGTCACGGGTCGAGTCGAAGGTGCGCCGTTTCGAACCCGCCTGGCTGGCGCTCTGCGGAGTATCTGCCTACCGAGTTGCTTTCGAAGAGAGCAAAGCCACCATCGGCCCCCAGCAACGAACGATCGGGGACACGAGGCTGTGGGTGCTTCCAAATCCGAGCGGGCTCAATGCCCACTACCAGTTGAACGACTTGTCCGAGCAGTTCCGCCGCCTGCGAACCGCCGCGGCCGAGTAGGACACAGGTAGGCTCTCCGCATGACCGAAAGCGGGAGGCGAGAGGCGGACCTCGCCGAACAGGTGGAGCGAGCTCGCAGAGGTGGAGCGCCCAGGTATCACGAGAGGCTCGCCGAGCAATCAAAGCTGTTCGTGCGCGACCGGCTGGCGCTGCTGCTCGACGACGCAGAGGAGTTCACAGAGGACGGGCTGCTGGTGAACGCACTCGCCGGAGACCTTCCGGCGGATGGCGTCGTCACCGGAGTCGGGGCGGTCGGAGGGCGTCAGGTGGCCGTCATGGCGAACGACGCGACCGTGAAGGCGGGCTCGTGGGGCGCGCGCACCGTCGAGAAGATCATCCGCATCATCGAGCTCGCCCAGCGCCACGAGATTCCCCTCGTATATCTCGTCGACTCCGCGGGGGCTCGGATCACCGACCAGGTGGACCTGTTCCCGGGGCGCAGGGGGGCCGGCAGGATCTTCTACAACCAGGTCAAGGCGTCGGGGAAGATCCCTCAAGTCTGCTGTCTCTTCGGGCCCTCGGCCGCCGGCGGCGCCTACATCCCCGCGTTTTGCGACGTCGTGTTCATGGTCGACGGCAACGCGTCGATGTACCTCGGTTCGCCTCGCATGGCCGAGGAGGTCATCGGCGAACGGGTCACGCTCGAGGAGATGGGCGGAGCCCGCATGCATTGCGAGGTCTCCGGGTGCGGCGACCTGCTCGTCGCCGACGACAAGGCGGCGATCGAGGCGGCGAGGGGCTATCTCGGGTTCTTCGGTCAGAGCTGGCGCGACGACCCACCCCGCGTCGAAGGCAGGCGGCAGACTTACACGAGATCGCTGGCCACGCTCGTTCCGGCCGACGAGAGCCGGGAGTTCGACATGTACGCGCTGATAGCCGGGCTCGTCGACGAATCGTCGTTCTTCGAGCTCAAGCCCGACTTCGCCAAGGAGTTGATCACCGGACTCGCCCGGATGGACGGGCGGGCGATGGGAATCGTCGCCAATCAGCCGGCCGCGAAGGGCGGAGTGCTGTTCGTCGACTCGGCCGACAAGGGGGCTCGCTTCATCTGGTTGTGCGACGCGTTCAACATCCCGCTCGTTTTCCTGAGCGACGTGCCCGGGTTCATGATCGGGACCGCCGTCGAGCGCCAGGGGATCATCCGCCACGGAGCCAAGATGATCACGGCGGTATCGGAGGCCACGGTCCCGAAGTTCTGCGTGGTCGTCCGAAAGGCCTACGGAGCCGGCCTCTACGCCATGGCGGGCCCAGGATTCGAGCCCGACGCTACGATTGCGTTGCCTACCGCTCGCATCGCGGTCATGGGTCCCGAACCGGCCATCAACGCGGTGTTCTTCAACAAGATCATGGCGATCGAGGATCCCGAGGAGCGCGCTGCTTTCGTCGCGGCGAAACGGGGCGAGTACGAGGAGGACATCGACCTCGTCCACCTCGCGTCCGAGAACGTCGTTGACGCCGTCGTTCAGCCGGACGACCTGCGCGCGAACCTCATTCGCAGGCTCGACGCCGCCGATCGCAAGGAGCGTCACTTCTCCGCGCGGCGTCATGGAGTCCCACCCGTTTGATCGAGGAAGCGATCGTCTCGACGATCGCGAGCATTACCCGACGGCGGCGCGAAGCGGCGGCGTGAGTGCAGCCAGCCGAAAGTATGGTGCAACGTGAGGGAAGCAGAAGGAGTGGAGTTGACCAAGGAGTTCGTAGACGTGCGGCGTGACGGTCGCGTGACAATCGTGTCGCTCGACCGCCCGCGCGCCCACAATGCGTTGTCGGGAGCGACGGCAGACGAACTGGCCGGAGCGTTCAGGGAAGTAGCGAGCGATGACGGGGCCTGGGTGGTATTGCTGCGAGCGAACGGTGACAAGGCTTTCTGCGTCGGCGCCGATCTCAAGGAGCGAGAGTCGTTCACGCTCGAGGACTTCCACACCAACCGCAAGCAGATCAGAGGAATGTTCGAGGCTCTGCGCGCCGTGCCCCAGCCCGTCGTGGTCGCGCCGTTCGGTTTCGCTCTCGGTGGAGGAATGGAGCTCGTGCTTACGGCGGACATCGTGGTCGCCGCCGCGGGCACCGTGCTCGGCCTTCCCGAAGCGCGCGTCGGGCTGTTGCCCGCGGGTGGGGGAACTCAGCTCCTTCCGCGTATGGTGGGTCTTGCCCGGGCCAAGGACCTCATCTTCAGAGGGCGAAGGTTCACTGCCGAGGAGGCTCTCGCCATGGGGCTCATCGCGCAAGTCGTGCCGGCGGACGAGCTGGACGCGACGGCCCTGGATGTCGCGCGCGATGTCTGCAAGTCATCCCCCGTCGCGGTGCGCCAGGCGAAGAAGGCGATGGACGCCACCTTCGGACTGGCGCTCGAGGACGGCATCGAACGCGAAAACGACGCCTGGAGGGTGGTCGTCGCGAGCGATGACCGAGCCGAGGGAATCGCGGCTTTCAACGACAAGCGGGACCCGGACTGGAACAATCGTTGAGCGATCGTCTCGACGATCGCTCGCATTGCCCGACGGCGGCCGGAGGCCGGCGTGAGCGGAGCCGCACAACGTGCGGCGCGGCGGGAGGGGAACGGACATGAGCTCGGTGAGGATCCGTGAGGTCGGTCCCCGCGACGGCATACAGAGTGAGTCGGCACAGGTCGCGACAGAGGACAAGATCGCGCTGATCGATGCACTGTCGGACACCGGGCTGCGCTACATCGAGGCGGTCTCGTTCGTGTCACCCAAGGCGATCCCGAACATGGCGGACGCGCGCGCGGTGTGGGAGGGAATAACGAGGCGCGACGGAGTCTTCTACTCGGCCCTCGTGCCCAACCGAAAGGGAGCCCAGACCGCCGCCGAGGTGGGGGTCGACGGGATGCAGGTCTTCATCGCGGCAAGCGACTCGTACAACCTCCGCAACGTGCGCAAGACGGTGAAGGAATCGATGTCCGATGTGGCCGCAGCCGTCGATGTGGCGCGCGGAGGCGGCATCCCCGTCGAGGGCACGATATCCACCGCGTTCGGATGTCCATACGAGGGAGACGTTCCCCCCGATCGCGTGGTCGAGGTGACTCGCTGGATGGTCGACGCGGGGATCCCGTCGATCTCGTACGGCGACACCACGGGGATGGGAACGCCCAGACGCGTGCGGGAGGTCATCGCGGCGGTCCGCGCGTCGCTTCCGGAGGTCGAGCTCAACATGCACTTTCACGACACCCGGGGGACCGGTCTCGCCAACGTGCTCACGGCACTGGAGATGGGCGTGGACTATTTCGATGCCTCGATCGGAGGCATGGGTGGAAGTCCCTACGCATCGGGGGCGACCGGCAACGTCGCGACGGAGGACCTCGTGCACATGCTCGACGACATGGATGTCGACACGGGTCTGGACCTGGCAAAGCTCATCGATGCGGCGCGCTTCGCACAGACTCTGATCGAGGGAGAGCTTCCCAGCAAGATGCTGAAGGCCGGACCGCGCTCGGAGGTGAAGGGCCCGGTGACCAAGGAAGACGCGGGTGTTTGACAAGGTTCTCATTGCGAATCGCGGAGAGATCGCCGTGCGCATTGCGCGCACGTGCAGTCGACTGGGCGTCGACACCGTCGCCGTCTACTCCGATGTCGATGCCCACGCCAAACACGTCGAGGCATGTGACGAGCGTGTTCATCTGCCCGGCGTTGCTTCGAGCGAGACCTACCTGAACGTCGATGCGCTTCTGGCGGCCGCGCGTGACACGGGGGCGCAGGCCATCCATCCCGGTTACGGCTTCCTCGCGGAGAACGCCGGCTTCGCCGAGACGGTCACCGAGTCCGGACTCGTTTGGATCGGCCCTCCCGCCGACGCGATGCGAAAGGTCGGCGACAAGATCAGCGCGCGTCGCCTCGCCCAGGAGGCCGGCGTCCCCGTTCTTCCTGGACTGACCGACTCGGCAGATGACCGAAAGCTCATCGTGGACTTCGGGAACGAGGTCGGGTACCCACTTGCGATCAAAGCGGCAGGAGGAGGCGGAGGCCGTGGACTGAAGGTCGCCCACGGATCCGATGAGGTGGTCGAGGCTTTCGATGCAGCCCGACGCGAGTCGGAGTCCTACTTCGGCTCGAGCGAGGTGTTCGTCGAGCGCTACCTCGAAGCTCCCAAGCATCTCGAGGTGCAGCTTCTGTCTTTGTCCGAGAGCGATTCGCTGTGGCTCGGGGTGCGCGACTGCTCCCTGCAGCGGCGGCACCAGAAGCTGGTCGAAGAGACCCCTCCTCCACTTCACCGCGACCTAGCTCCGCTGATGGGCGAAGCCGCCGTTGCGCTCGCCAAGGCTTGCGGGTATGTCAACGCCGGCACCGCCGAGTTCCTGGTCGACTCCGATGGCTCCTTTTACTTCCTCGAGGTCAACGCGCGGCTTCAGGTCGAGCACACCGTGACCGAGGAGGTCCTCGGGATCGACCTCGTCGAGTGTCAGCTCAAGGTCGCAGCGGGTGAGTCTCTGGGATTGTCTCAAGCCGACCTCTCCGAGGGTGGGCGGGGGCGAGGAGGTCACTCGATCGAGTGCCGTATCAACGCAGAGAACCCGGCGCGCGATTTCGTCCCGACACCCGGTCTCATCACCCGGTACGCCGAGCCGGCCGGCTCCGGTGTGCGCGTCGACTCGGGTTACGCGGAAGGCGACGAGGTGCCGAGTGCGTACGACTCCCTCGTCGCAAAGCTCGTTGTCACCGCCGACGACCGTGAGCGTGCCATCGCTCGAATGCTGATCGCGCTCGACGAGATGATGCTCGAGGGAATCAGCACCACCATCCCTGCGCACTTGCTGCTGCTGGTCGACGAGTCATTCGTGGAGGGCACGCATACGACTCGGACCGTCGAGACGGACGGCGTGCTGAACCCGTTGAGCGAGCCCGGACACGGAGTCCTCATCATCGACGGGCACCCGGTGAAGCTCTGGCACGATGGGATGGCGCCATCCGCCGCCGCCGCCGTCGGGGCGACCGGTTCGGGCCGGCTCACAGCGCCTATGCAGGGAACGATTCTGAAGGTGCTAGTCGAGGAGGGCGACGAGGTTGCGGCCGGCGACCCGTTGATGGTGCTCGAGGCAATGAAGATGGAAACGACGATCGCCGCCCCCAAGGACGGGACCGTGACGCTGATCGGAGTCGAGCGGGGAGGAACCACGGGGGCCGGACAAGTTCTAGTGGTGGTCGAATAGACAGCGGGGTTGCGCTGCTCGGCGGCGCGGTCGTCCAACTGCTCTTCGCCCTCGCCATCGGCTGGGTGCTGTCAGAGTTCATCCTCCATTGGGCGGGTGGTCACATCGCCAGGCGGACGCCGACCGGTCTGCCCGAGGGCCTCGGGTTGCCGGAGCAACTTCTGTTCGCCATCGTCGCGTTCGTAGCATTCAGCGCGAGCCTCATGGTCCTTCATGCGCTGTCGCGCGGAGCGGTGTTCTCGAATCCCGTAGTGGTTCCCGCACTGGGAGTTGCGATTCTGGCGGCGGGAATCGTCCGGCCAAGGACCGCGGGCGGGGGACACGGTCTTTCCCTCAGAGCCTGGATCCCAGCCGTCGTGCTCGGACTCGTCCTCATGGCGATCTTCGTCGCGCCGGTGATCGCCGTGGGCTCGGGCGTCCGCGCGGGGGACTCCTCGCTTCATATGGGGTGGACCGAGCAGATGCTCCGCGGTGAGTCGGTGCCGCCCGGTCCGGCCCCCGAGCTCGGGCGGAACGCCTATCCGTGGGGTTTTCACGCGGTCATGGCGACGATGATCCGGCTCGTGCCCGCAACGGGCACGTTCATCGCGCAGGAGGCGATGCACCTCCTGTTCCTACTCGGGCTTCCGTTGGGATGCGCCTGCCTGGCGCGACGCCTTTACAGCGGAGCCGGGTTGGCCGCCGCGGTCTGCGGATCGCTCATCGCCGGTTTTGGTTGGGTGAGCGCTCGCCGCGTTGACTTCGTGGCGACTCCACTCGAGGCCCGCTACGGAGCCGACATGGTCGTTGCGTCGCCCAACTCCGTTTACGAGTTGTTTCCGCCTGCCCTTCCGCGCGAGCTGGGTCTTTTGATCCTCGCGGCGGCGGGGGTGCTGATCGTGCTCGCCGTTCGATCCGAGAACCTGCGATTCGCGTTGATTGCGGGCGCGGCCGTTGGGATCGTGGGGCTCATCAGCCTGCCGTTCTGGATCACGGCCATCGCCTGGGCCGCGCTCGGAGTTGCTCTTTCCGGAGCCGGCGCCCGACGCCGCATGCTGGGCGCGCTGATCGGACCTGGTGTGCTCGTGTTCGGAATCTGGGCCGGCCCGGTGGCCTTCAACTACATCCGCTACGGAGGCTTCATCAACGTCACGTCGCAGCTCGGCGTGGAGTGGCCTCTGCCTACGGCACTTGCAGCATGGGGGTTGCTCCTGCCGCTCGCGCTTGCGGGAATCGTACTCGCGTGGCGGTCGGGGACCACGTCCGCGCGCGTGATCCTCTCCTTCGTCGGTGCGACGGTCGTGTTGATGTTGCTGGCGCGCGCTCGGTCCGAGTTCGATTGGGATCTAGTTGGACACCCAACCGCACTTCATCCGGGCCGAGTTTGGCCCGTCGCGCACTTGCTCGGTTCGGCGTTCGCGGGGGCCGGGCTCGCCGCCGGGTTCATGTGGATGAAGCGGCGTTCCGAGTTCTTTGCTCCGATCGCCGTCGCCGCTCTTGTGATCGTTGGTTCGATCTCGTTGTGGCTCTCGTCGCCCGCATTGACCGAGATCATCAAGAAGCACGAGGACAGTTGGCTCTATACGCGCGAGGAGTTCGCGCCGGACGCGTTCATCCATAGAGCAGCGGAACAACTCGGCCCCGACGTCGTCGTTCAGGCCCCGCAGGACGAGAACAACGTGCTCGGTTTCTGGCTTTTTCAGTTCTCGGGGGCGCGCATCAACGGGCACTCCGATTCCAGATATCCCGGCAACGAGCTGCGCATCCGCTACGAGGACCTCGCGCACCGCTACCGCGAGGTCATGGCCTCGGGCGGATTCGAGGTCGACTACATCCCGATGCCCGCGTCCGAGGCGGCCGGGATTCCCGAGGACGCGATCGTGGCCGAGGGACCGTTCAGGGGCGAGCGCTGGGTCCTCGTCCACGCGCCGGCCGCCGAGTAGCCCCCCGAAGCCCCTTGCGAGCAATCGTCTGCTGCCGGCCGGACGTCGGGGGATTTCTCGGCACTGCCCGAGGGGGATCACACTTGACGTGTTCGGCACCGTGATCCGAGCGTGAAAGCCCAACGGTTTCGTGGGAGCCTATGCGGTGGCCGATGCCAGGATCGACATGTTCTACACGCCTCTTCTAGTGAAGGACGGTGGCTACGAGATCATCGGCGAGACAACGGAGGGCTTCGAGGGCCGAGATCTTCTTCACGAACCCTCGCAACACGGGCTCATTTGATCTTGCGCCAGGCGATTGCGCCGGCGCCACGAGCATCATCCTCACCTACGGGGCCTGAGCTCGGCGTCCCTGAAGGTCACTGAAAGAGCAGGGCCCAGGTGACGTAGTCGAGGTCGAGGCCCTCGCCGGCCCCCTCGGGCGCGTAGGG
>WHSV01000139.1 GCA_009379915.1 Actinomycetota bacterium
CGCGGCATGACCGGGTAGCGAACATGTCGGCGAAAAGATGCCGGAACCTCGGCGCGGCCGGCGGTGTAACCAGAGCAGACATCGCCTACAACAGGAGAACGATGATGCGTCGCGCGCGGTTGACGACCATTGCCGTGGCCGCCGTTATAGCAGCGCTCACGTTCGCCACACCCGCCATCGCCGGCAGTGGATGCCACGGAGAGGCCACCGAGGCGACTGCTTCGATGGTCGAGCTTCGCAAATCGTGCTTCACTCCGACCGTGACGCGCGTCGATCCCGGTAAGCAGGTCGCGTTCGTCAACCGCGACGGGTTCACGCACAATTTGATCGGCTTCGGGGCCCGCTGGGGTGACTTCGAGGGCATGGGACAGGGAGAGACGAGACGCTTCACGTTCAAGGAGGCGGGCATCTACCCCTACGCGTGCACGCTTCATGTCGGGATGGTCGGGTCCATCGTCGTGGGCGGAGACGAACGGCATGCGGGCGATGCCGGGACGGTCGCGGCGAGCTCGGCGGAATCCGGAGGCCCGGGCGGCGCCGCAACCTCGGGCGGAACACGAGAGAGTGCTCCCGCGGGGTCGTGGCTCCCCGAGGTCGTGCTGGCACTGGCCCTCCTGACTGCCCTGGCCGGTGGACTGGCTCTGCTCGCCCGGGGGAGGGCGACGCGTCAGCGTGCGATCAGGTCGGCGATCTGACCGATCATCTCGGTCAGGTCGTAGTCCCTCGGTGTGTAGATCTGAGCGACGCCGAGCTCGCGCAGCTTCTCCGCGTCCTCATCCGGGATGACACCGCCGACGACCACGGGCACGGAGTTCGTGTCCACCCCCTCGGCTCGGAGCCGGTCGATCACATCCGGGACGAGGAGCCCGTGCGCGCCGGAGAGGATCGAGATTCCTATGACGTGAACGTCCTCGTCCGCGGCCGCGCGCGCTATCTGTTCGGGAGTGAGGCGGATGCCCTGGTACACGACCTCGAATCCGGCGTCGCGCGCTCGCAGCGCAACCTGTTCGGCCGCATTGCTGTGGCCGTCGAGGCCGGGCTTTGCAACAAGCATCCGGAGTTTCGCAACACCCAAGCGGCCGGCCGCCGCCGCGACGCGCGCTCGGACCTTGTCCATCGTCGAGCTGTCGCCACCGGTTGAGGTCGCGCTCAAACCGGTCGGTGCGCGGAACTCCCCGAAGACCTCCCGCAGAGCGTCGGCCCACTCGCCGGTGGTGACGCCGGAACGAGCGGCGACGATCGACGGCTCCATGAGGTTCTCGCCTGCGGCGGCGGCGCGACTTAAGTCCTCGAGGGCCCTCGTCGCCGCGAGTGCGTCGCGCTCGGCTCGCCAGCGCTCGAGCGAGGCGATCTGTTCGGTTTCCGCCCCGGCATCGATCTTCTCGAAGGCCATCACGTCGAGCCCCTCGACGAGTGGCGAGACCTCCGTGTCGACGTAACGGTTCACGCCCACGACGGCCTGCTCTCCCGACTCGATTGCCCGGCGGCGATTCGCGTGAGCCCCGACAAGTTGTTCCTTCATGAACGCCAGAGCCTCGACCGAGCCTCCCTGTTCGAGTACCCGGTCGAGCTCTTCCGACGCGGCCTCGGCGATCTCGGAGGTCTTCGCCTCGACCACCTTCGAACCCTCGAAGATGTCCTCGTATTCGAGAAGATCGCTCTCGAGGGCGAGGATCTGCTGAGCGCGGAGCGACCACTGCTGGTCCCATGCGCGCGGGAGGCCCAGGGCCTCGTTCCATGCGGGAAGCTGGACCGCTCGTGCGCGCGCGGACTTGCTCTGCGTCGGCCCGAGCATCTCGAGGAAGATCCGATAGACGTTGTTCTCGGGCTGTGCCGCGGTCAGGCCGAGTGAATTGACCTGGAGTCCGAAGCGCAGCCGCCTGAACCTTGGATCCGTCACGCCGTACCGTTCGGTTGTTATGCGATCCCATAGCCGGGCAAAGGCCCGCATCTTGCAGGTCTCTTCGATGAAGCGAATCCCGGAGTTGCAGAAGAACGAGATGCGGCCGACGAGACGGGAGAAGTCGTCATCTCTGATCTCTCCGGTCGCTTTGACTGCGTCGAGGACCGCGATCGCGTTGGCCAGCGCGAATGTGATCTCGAGGACGGGTCCGGCCCCCGCTTCCTGCAGGTGGTAGCTGCAGACGTTGATCGGGTTCCACTTCGGCGTGTTGTGGAAGGTCCAAGTGATGACGTCGGTCGTGAGCCGCATGGAGGCCTCGGGCGGAAAGATGTAGGTGCCGCGCGAGAGGTACTCCTTGAGGATGTCGTTCTGGGTCGTTCCGGCGAGCGCCCTACGGTCGGCACCCTGCTCGTCGGCAACGGCCACGTAAAGGGCCAGCAACCACACCGCCGTGGCGTTGATGGTCATCGACGTGTTCATCTCGGCAATGGGAATGCCGTCGAAGACCCGCTCCATGTCGCCGAGGTGAGAGATCGGAACGCCCACCTTGCCCACCTCGCCTCGGGCCATGAGGTGGTCGGCGTCGTAGCCGGTCTGAGTGGGAAGGTCGAACGCGACGCTCAGGCCGGTCTGACCCTTGGCGAGGTTCGCCTTGAAGCGGGCGTTCGTTAGCGTGGGGCTCGCGTATCCGGCGTAGGTGCGAAATATCCAGGGCCGATCCGGGGAAGTCATGCCGATATCGTAATTTGGCCGAGATAGCCCGTCGGAAGTGTTGCTTGTCCCCGAAAACCGGCAGCGACGAGGAAGTCGTGGCCATCCTGATCGATGTTGGATGGTCTGCTATCCGAGTGCCGCCCAGCGGTTGCCGAATCGCAAACCCCTCGAGAGGGCCAGATTCAGCCGGCCCTGCACTCTCGACTTCCAAACCGGGGTATCGAAGGGAGCGAAGTTGGGCTGAGGTGGTAGGTCGATTGCGGCTTGAGAGGGGCCCCAAACCGGGCTCCGATCCTCTTGGACCTTCAGGTATCGCCCCATGCACTCGTACGGGCCCAAGAATGAAGACCTTTTTGTGGCCACGGGATGTTGCATGGTGCCCTCTCAGTGGTCACGAAAAACTCGACGAACAGGAAGTGCTACCAAAGAGCGGGGGACGACCCATGGCCCTGGCCGGGCGCGATTAGGCTCGTCTGCTCACCGACCCCACATCCCCGGGAGTTTCGTACATGAGCGTCGAGATCAGAAAGGTCGGAGTCGTGGGCTGCGGCACCATGGGCTCCGGCATATGCGAGGTCGTCGCACGAAGCGGCTTCGACGTCCGCTTCTCGGAGATGAGCGCGGAGACCGAGCGGGCCGGGCGGGAACGAATCGAACGCAGCGTGGGCCGCGCGGTCAAGCGCGAGAAGCTGAGTCAGAGCGAGGCCGATACCCTGCTCGGTCACCTCTCGTCGACGACCGACCTCGCCGACCTGGCCGACTGCGATCTCGTGTTCGAGGCGGTTCCCGAGAAGCTCGAGCTCAAACGCGAGACGTTTGCCGCACTCGACAGGGTTCTGAAGCCCGAGGCGGTCCTGGCGACGAACACGTCCTCTCTGCCGGTGATCGACATGGCGGTTGCAACGAATCGTCCGGATCGAGTGGTCGGGTTCCACTTCTTCAACCCCGCCACCGTCATGAAGCTCGTGGAGCTCGTGCACACCGTCGCGACCGACGAAGAGGTCATCGAATCGGCGCAACAGTTCGCCGACGGGCTCGGCAAGGTGGCGGTTCCGTGCCGGGATCGAGCGGGGTTCATAGCCAATCTCCTGCTGTTCCCGTACCTCAATGCTGCGACGCGCATGTACGACCAGGGGTATGCAACCCGTGAGGACATAGACGCCTCGATGCAACTCGGATGCGGTCACCCGATGGGCCCCCTGTCCCTGCTCGACCTCATCGGGCTCGACTCCGCCTACGAGATCTGCGAGGCGCTGTGGCGTCAGTGGCGCGACTACCAAGATGCTCCGCCGCCCCTTCTCAAGCAATTCGTCACCGCCGGCTATCTCGGACGTAAGACCGGCCGTGGTTTCTATCGCTACGAGGCACCCGAGTCCCCGAAGATCGTCGATGCGCGGCCTGAGGACGACGGCAACACGGCGTCCGGCTACGGGACCGTCGGAATAGTGGGCACCGGCGTCATGGCGAGTGCTATTGCCGAAGTGATCGCGCGAGCCGGCGGCGAGGTCGTCCTCCGAGGCCGCAGCGAGTCCACGATCGACAAGGCGAAGACCGCGGTGGGAACCAGCCTCGACAGGGCGGTTGGCAAAGGCAAGCTCGAGCAGACCGACGCGGACGGCGTCTTGGAACGCGTCACGACGACACTCGACTTCGAGGATCTCGCCGAGTGTGACTTGGTGGTCGAAGCCGTCACCGAGGACCTCGACACGAAGAGCTCGATCTTCAAGAAGCTCGACGAGGCGACCAAGCCCGACGCCGTTCTTGCGACGACGACGTCGTCCCTCACGGTGGTGGATCTAGCCGCCGTCACGAGTCGTCCCGACAAAGTGATAGGTCTGCACTTCTTCAATCCGGCGACGGTGATGAGGCTGGTCGAGGTGATACGCACGGTTGCGACCGCCGACGAAGTCGAGAAGCGATGTATCGCCTGGGTGCGATCCCTGGGCAAACGTCCCGTGCGATGCCGCGACCGTGCCGGCTTCATCGTCAATTTCCTGTTGTTCCCCTATCTGAACGACGCGGTTCACATGCACGAGGAGGGCTATGGCGCGCCGGCGGACATCGATGCTGCGATGAAGCTGGGATGCGGTCATCCCATGGGGCCGTTCGAGTTGATGGACATCGTGGGACTCGATGTCACGTTCGCCATTCTCGACTCGCTTCACGAGGAGTTTCGAGAACGGCGCTACGCGCCCGCACCGCTGCTCGAGCACATGGTGCGGGCCGGCTACCTGGGCCGCAAGAGCGGGCGCGGTTTCTACGACTACTCGTCTTAGAGACTTTGCCCGCCCGGAGCGCGGACCC
>WHSV01000044.1:0-12463 GCA_009379915.1 Actinomycetota bacterium
ACGATCATCTCCGACTTTTCACGTCCGAATCCGTAACCGAGGGACACCCCGACAAGCTCGCCGACCAGATCTCGGATGCCGTGCTGGACGAGATCCTTGCCGAAGACCCCGACGGGCGCGTGGCCTGCGAGACGCTCGTGACCACCGGGCTGGTTGTCGTGGCCGGCGAGATCACCACCAAGGTCTACGTCGATATCCCCGCGGTCGTGAGGCGGACCATCACCGACGTGGGTTACACGTCGTCGAAGATCGGTTTCGACGGCGCGACCTGCGGCGTGTCGGTCGTCATCCAGGAACAGAGCCCCGACATCCAGGTCGGCGTGGACCATGCGTACGAGGAGCGGATGGGGGACGCCAACGACGAGGCGCTACATCAGGGCGCGGGCGACCAGGGGATGATGTTCGGCTTCGCATGCACCGAGAACGAGGACCTGATGCCGATGCCGATCTGGCTCGCGCATCGCCTGGCCCAGCGGCTGAGCGAGGTCCGCAAGGCCGGGGTCGTTCCCTACCTCCGCCCCGACGGCAAGATACAGGTCACGATCGGCTACGACGGACACAGGCCCGTACGTCTCGAGACGATCGTGGTGTCGACCCAGCATCAGCCCAACGTCGACATCGACACGCTGTTGCGCCCCGACCTGATGCAACACGTCGTCGACCCGCTCATCCCGGCCGGCTTGGATGCCGAGGACGTCAGGGTGCTCGTCAACCCGACCGGGGTGTTCGAGATCGGCGGGCCCCGAGCCGACACCGGACTTACCGGCCGGAAGATCATCATCGACACCTACGGCGGCATGGCCCGGCACGGCGGGGGAGCATTCAGCGGCAAGGATCCCTCGAAGGTCGATCGTTCCGCCGCTTACGCTTGCCGTCACATCGCCAAGAACGTCGTGGCTGCGGGCCTCGCCGATCGCTTCGAGGTGCAGGTCGCCTACGCCATCGGCGTCGCGACTCCGGTCTCGATCTCGAGCGACACGTTCGGCACAGAGACCGAGGACCCGAAGAGGATCGAGGCGGCCATCCGTGAGGTCTTCGACCTGCGTCCGGCCGCAATCATCCGCGACCTCGACCTGAAACGAGCGATCTATCAGGACACCGCGAGCTACGGACACTTCGGCCGCTCGGAGAAATCCTTCACCTGGGAGCGCACGGACAAAGCGGATGACCTCCGCCGCCTCGCAACCTGAGCGGGGGCGCGGCGCAGTTGTTTCGGTAGTCCCACTGGTACCGGTCTGGCGGGTCGACCGGAGGTTCGACTACGTGCTCCCGCCGAAGCTGCAAGAGGTGGTGAAAGTGGGTTCGCTCGTACGCGTTCCCTTCGGCAACCGGCGGATCCGAGCGGTGGTGGCGTCTCTCCGGCATGCACCCCGCGACGATCTCGAGGAGGTCGTCGCGCTGGTGGCCGGCGCGCCGGTCGCCCCCGGCCCGCTGATCGAGCTGTTCGAGTGGCTCGCGCAGCGCTACGTTGTGCCGCTCGGACGGGCATTCGGGCGGGCGGTTCCCCCCCGGGTCCGCATGAAGGTGGCGTCCCCCGAAGCCCTGGATATCGGCTCGGCCGAGGGCCGGAGCCGTTTGGCCGACTACTCGGGTGGAGCCGACCTCGTGCGCGCGTTGCAGAACGAACCCTCGACCTGGTCCGTGCGCACGCTTGGGGGCGAGGATCACGGCGCGCTCATCGTCGAGATGATCGACGCCGCGTTGAGAGATGGGGGACAGGCCCTGGTCGCCGTGCCCGAGGTGCGCTGGGGTTCGGCGACTCTCGAGGGGTTGAGCGCACGCTGGCCGCAGACCGCCCGGGTCGACTCGGCCCAAGCGGACAACGAGCGGGCGCACGCGTGGTTGCGCATCGGAGCCGGGGCTCCACTGGGGGCCGGCGGGCGCTCTGTGGTGCTGGCCCCCGCGGAGCGGTTGCGGCTCATCGTCATCGACGACGAACACCACCCCTCCTACAAGGAGGACCGGTCGCCTCGCTACGACGCGCGCCGGGTCGCCCTCGAGCGAGCTCGCATCCAGGGCGCCTCTTGCGTGTTCGTCAGCCCCACACCCTCGGTCGAGGCTGGAGCGGCCGCACACAGCGGCGTCTATCGCGCCGTGATCCCCGACCGGGCCGACGAGAGATCCTCTCGACCCATCGTCGAGACGGTTGCGCCGCCCACGGATCGGGTCTTCTCGCACGCTCTTCACGAGCGCATGCGGGACACGTTGGCCGGAGGCGAGCGCGTCGCCCTGCTGGTCCCGGCGCGCGGATACGCACGCGCGCTGTGGTGCGCGACATGTCGCCGGTCGGTCCGTTGCCCCGCGTGCGAGTCGGGGCTGTTCTACGACCGCATCGAGGAGACCGTCCGTTGCTCTCACTGCGGTTTCGGTGCACCGGCGCCCGACACGTGCCCCCACTGCGGCGCTCGAGAGTTTCGTTACGTCGGCGCGGGCACCGAGAGATTGAGCGAGCAACTGAGGAAATCGTTTCCCGGCGCGCGGGTAGGTCGGATGGACCCGGATGTTATCGGCGACATCGATCAGCATCCGGGGGACGTCGATATCTACGTGACGACCTGGATCGGGACCAAGCCGGAGCTGCGGCCCTCCGTTCGTCTCGTCGGGGTGCTCGACGCCGATTCTCTTCTGCGCCGGCCCGATTTCCGAGCCGCGGAGAACACCTATCAGGCGCTGGCGGCGATGGCGGCGTGGGCGGGCCCCGCAGGGGAGGGAGGCCGCCTGGTGATACAGACCGCGGAGCCGGGGCACTACGCGGTCCAGGCCGTGGTGCGGGCGGACTACGGCTTCTGGCTTCAACGAGAGCTCGAGGAGCGCCGGGAGCTCGGCTACCCGCCGTTCGCAGAGCTCATCAAGGCGACGGGCTACGGCCCCCGGAGGCAGGGGCTCGTCGAGAGAGCCGCGGGGGTGGCCCGAGCGACCGGAGCGCGGGTCCTGGGTCCGGTAGAGGTCGTGTCGGTGGTCGGCGAGGGCGAGCTCGAGGAAGGACTCGAGATCCTCATCAAGGCCGACGAAGCCGAGCCGGTGGCGCGCGCGCTGAGGGGTATTCTCGCCTCGGCACCCGCGGGGAGCAGGCTGCGGGTCGACGTCGATCCCCGCTGAGATCAAGCGATCCTGCGGGCCGACCGGACACGACCGAAAGGACGAAGCCGAGAGCATGGCGGTGCTGACCATCAGGACGTTCGGCGACCCCGTCCTTCGTCAGAAGGCGCGCCCGGTCGAGGACGTCGGCGACGTCCAGCGAAGGCTGTCCGAGGACATGCTGGAGACGATGCGAGTGGCGCCCGGCGTGGGCCTGGCCGGACCTCAGGTCGGAGTGCTCGAGCGCATCTTCACCTGGGAGGTAGAGGACGAGTTCGGCACCATCGTCAACCCGGTGATTACCAAGCGCTCCCGCCGCATGTTCACCGACGAGGAGGGCTGCCTCAGCTTGCCCGGGCTGGTATACCCGGTCGAGCGACACCTGAAGGTGAGCGTCGAGGGCCTGGACGAGAACGGAGACCGGGTTGAGTTCGACGCCGAGGAGCACCTCGCTCGGGTCTTTCAGCACGAGATCGATCATCTCGACGGTGTGCTGTTCATCGATCGTCTGCCGGACGATCTGAGACGGGAGGCCCGGCGGATACTCGCCGACCAGGCGCTCGGTCTTCCTCTGCCCCGCTCGAACCACATCCGGACGCGCGTGCCGACCGAGGAGGCTCTCTGAGATTCGCGGCTCGGACCCGCCGGGCCCCCGGATGAGAACCGTCTTCTTCGGAACGCCTCAGTGGGCGGTGCCGAGCCTCGAAGCCCTGCTCGCCTCCGACCTCGAGCTCGCGGCGGTGGTTACGAATCCGGATCGGCCCGCGGGGCGCGGCATGGAGTTGACGGCATCGCCGGTCAAAGAGCGCGCTCTTCGAGCGGGTCTCGAGGTCCTTCAGCCTCCGGGAGCGCGCGCTCCCGAGCTCCACGACTCACTCAGAGCCATCGCGCCGGATGTCGCAACCGTGGTCGCTTACGGCAAGATCCTGCCACCGTCGCTGCTGGCCGTCCCCCGGCTCGGTTTCGTGAACCTCCACTTCTCCCTGCTGCCCGAGTATCGGGGTGCCGCCCCGGTCCAGCGCGCGGTGATGGACGGTCGCTCGACCAGCGGGGTCTCGGTCATGGTTCTGACCGAGGGCATGGACGAGGGCCCGGTCCTGTCGGCGATCGAGGAGCCCATAGGGCCCGACGACACCGCCGGGTCGCTCGGGGATCGTCTCGCGGGTATCGGCTCGTCGCTGCTCGTGGACGCGCTCGAGGCCTACGGCGGGGGCGAGCTGGAGCCGGTCGAGCAGGATCACGACCGAGCGACCTACGCCCCCAAGATCACCACGAAAGAGGCCGCCATCGACTGGCGCCGACCGTCCGCAAGGATCCGGAACCAGGTGCGTGGATTGAATCCGGCCCCCGGTGCGTGGACGACCCTGAGAGGCAAGCGGTTGAAGGTCTGGGCGGCAGAACTATCTGCCGATCGAGGGCTCGCTCCGGGGGAGCTCGGTGTTGCCAACGGCGCTCTGGTCGCGGGCACGGGGGACGGCGTGCTCGAGCTTTCGCGGGTCCAACTGCAGGGCAAGAGGTCCACGAGCGGAGTGGAGGCGGCTCGTGGACTTCGTCTGGCTCGCGGCGAGAGATTTGAGTAGGTTCGCCTCCCATGCATCGACTCCAGCTCGCTCCGTCGATTCTCACCGCCGATTTCGGACGCCTCGCGGACGAGGTTCAAGCCGTCGCTCCTCACGTCGACTGGTTTCACCTCGACGTGATGGACGGTCACTACGTACCGAACCTGACCTTCGGGGCCTCGACCGTCGCGGCCGTGCGGAGCGCGTGCGACCTTCCCCTCCACGTCCACCTCATGATCGACAACCCCCTGGAATTCGCCGCCGGTTTCGCCGCAGCCGGGGCGAACCGCATCACGTTTCACCCCGAGGTCACCAGCGAGCCGAAGTCCGTGATCGAGGCCATAAAAGAGGCGGGCTGCGGAGTCGGGATAGCCGTGCATCCCGACGTTGGCCTCGAGCTCGTCGAGAAGTACCTGTTCGAGGTCGACGTCGTTCTTATGATGACCGTGCGCCCCGGTTTCGGGGGCCAGAGCTTCATGGGCGAGGTCGTGCCCAAGATCGAGGCCGCGCGCCGGCTGGTTGACTCCGAGGGCGCTCGTGCCGATGTCGAAGTAGACGGAGGTATCAAGATCGACAACATCGACCTCGTGGTGAACGCCGGGGCCAACATCGTGGTCTCGGGAAGCGGCATCTACGACGGGAAGGACGCTCCGGCGGCCGCTCGCCGACTGCGGGCGCGCCTCGAAGAGCTGGCGTCGAGTCTCGGAGAGGCCTCATGACCACGCGGCGCGACATCGTGCTCGTCGCCGACGACGATGAGGACATCGTCCGGTTCGTCGAGGTCAACCTCCGCCTCGAGGGCTTCGAGGTCATAACCGCGTCGGACGGCGAACAGGCGCTCGAGATGGCAACCGAGTCGCCGCCCGACTTGATCTTGCTCGACGTGATGATGCCTCGACTGGACGGATTCGAGGTTTGTCAGCGGTTGCGTCACGACGACAGGACGAAGCACATCTCGGTGATCATGCTCACGGCCAAGTCGCTATCGGCCGACAAGGTCGTGGGTCTGACGGCCGGCGCCGACGACTACATCATCAAGCCGTTCGATCCCATCGAGCTCGTGGCTCGGGTCAAGTCCTCGTTGCGCCGATCGCGCGACATGAGAGCCACGAACCCGCTCACCCAGCTTCCCGGCAACGTGCAGGTCGGAGAGGAGGCGAGCAGCCGCATCGAGGCGGGCGGGCCGTTCGGTCTCATGTACGTCGACCTCGACAGCTTCAAGGCGTTCAACGACTACTACGGCTTTCTCCGGGGTGACGAGGCCATCAAGCTCATCGCACGCTGCGTGCGCGAGGCGCTCGACGCGCACCCGTCGGAGGCGACCTTCCTGGGCCATGTGGGGGGAGACGACTTCGTCGTGATGGTTTCGCCCGAGTCGACCGAGGCGGTGGCGAAGGACATTTGCGAGCGATGGGACGGCGCCGCACCGGGGCTCTACGAGGACGAGGACGTCGAGCGGCGCTACATCGAGGTCGCGGACCGGCGCAACCAGGTTCGCCGGTTCCCGATCATGACCGTGTCCATAGGAATCTCGACGAATACGCTTCGCCGGATCGGGTCGCAGTGGCAGGCGGCCGAGATCGCAACCGAGATGAAGCAGTTCGCCAAGCAGGATGAGGGCTCTTCCTTCGCCGTGGACCGGAGACGGGACTAGGCACACGCTCAAAGACAAGAACAAAACCGGCATCGACGGGGGAGAGTTGGTGCTGTGGCCCGGTTTTCGGGCCCGCTCTGATTAGGTCGCGCACGTTCGACCATTAGCGACGGCTGGCGTCGTTTTTCGTCGAAAGTGTGGCCCGCGTGAGCCCGATGGATCGTTTGTCTCGTTCCTTCGCGCAACATGGTCGGATAGCGACCAAATCGGCGAAAGGTTCGGCCGGACCCCATTCGCAGCGGCAAGACCACGCCGGATCGCCCCCCAATCGGCCTCGTTGATGCTGCCTTTGGTTTTCGCCAGTTCGCGATCGACTGACCAGTCAACGCGGGCTAGTCACCGTCGTATCCCCTCGGGCGGCAGAAAAGATGGTCCCGATGCTCTATTCCTAGACAACCCGTGGACCCGGCATGCTTGCCTTGCGGCCGGAAGGACCAGGAGTTGAGTCAGCTAACGCGGAGGGGAACACCATATTGGGAGGCAGCTTGGCCGGTCAGGCCGACACATTGAGCAAGTCCCTGCGCGTGCTGCTCTGCGACGACATGCACCAGGTGAGACTTCTACTGAGAACCGAGATGACCCTCGAGTCGGACCTGGAGGTCGTCGGTGAGGCGACCAACGGGGCCGAGGCGATCGAGCTCGCCCGGGAGTCTCAGCCGGATGTGGTGATTCTCGACCTGACCATGCCGGTGATGGACGGGCTCGAAGCTCTTCCCCGTATCCGCGAGGCCGCGCCGGCGGCGCGCGTGATCATGCTGTCGGCCCATGGGGCGAGCGAGATGGAGGCCAGGGCGGTCGCCGCCGGCGCCAGTCTCTACATCGAGAAGACCGCCACCATCAGGGAGATCGTCCAGGCGGTCCGCGCGCCGCGGTAGCCCTGGATCGACCTTGCGGTCGTATACTCAGGATGCGTCACAAGCCAGTGGGGCACGTCACGAGCTGTGACGACAACCGAATCACGAGCCTCTTCGGGGCAGGGTGAGATTCCCGACCGGCGGTGATAGTCCGCTACCTCCGCATCAGAGTAGAAGCAAGAGTTCAAGGCAGAAGGTGTGGGGCTGACCCGGTGGAACTCCGGGATCGACGGTAACTCGCAGAACGGTACGCGGCGAGAAGTCCGGATGGGAGAAGAGGTCGACCGATCCGACGCGCAGGCCGCGGTCGGCGCCAGATCGGCGTCTCGTTCTCCCTTTGCTCCTTCTCCGTTCCTCCGAAGCGGTTCACGCCGGAGGAACGTTGGACAACCGAACGCACGAACAGCACATGCGAAGGGCCCTGGAGCTCGCGGCTCGCGCCACGTTCGCCTCTCCCAACCCGAAGGTCGGAAGCGTATTGGTGCGCGAGGGCGAGGTGGTCGGCGAGGGGCATCATGCCGGCACAGGCCACCCACATGCCGAAATCGTTGCTCTGAGCGCGGCGCGCGAGTCCGCGGGGGCGACCGCCTACGTGACCTTGGAACCGTGTACGCATCAAGGCCGTACCCCTCCCTGTGCTCCGGCGCTCATCGAGGCCGGCATCGCTCGGGTCGTCGTGGCCATGCAGGACCCCGACCTCCGGGTCGGAGGACGTGGCCTGGCGCAACTCGCCGAGGCCGGGGTGGAGGTGATCACGGGGGTCCTCGAAGACGAGGCGCGCGCGCTCAACCGGACGTACATCCACCACAGGCGCACCGGACGACCGTTCGTGTCTCTCAAACTGGCGTTGAGCCTCGACGGGCGTCTCGCCGCGCCCGACGGATCGGCCCGCTGGATCACAGGACCGGGCGCGCGTCGCGAGGCGCATCGCCGTCGTATGGAAGCGGATGCCGTGGTCGTGGGGTCGGGTACCGCGCTTGCCGATGACCCCTCTCTTACCGTGCGCGACCTCCCCGCGGTGCGCCAACCGGCTCGGGTTTTGGTCGACTCGTCGGGGCGAACCTCCGCGAGAGCGCGGCTCTTCGGCGAGGGTGAGGTTGTCGTGGTCACGACCGACGCTTGCTCGCACGACGTTCAGACCGCGTGGAAAGAGACGGGTGCCGAGGTCCTGGTGTTGCCTCGTTCCGCCGACGGGGTCGACCTGGTGGCCATGCTCGACGCGCTCGGCCAACGGGACTGGCTCGAGCTCTACGTCGAGGCCGGCGGACAACTTGCCACGTCGCTGCTGAGAGCCGATCTCGTCGATCGACTCGACATTCATCATGGCCCGGTGCTGCTCGGGCGCGGGGGCCCGGAGATCGGTGAGCTCGCCGTAGCCGCCATCCACGACGCGCGGCGATGGCGGTTGCTTAGCGCGGAGGCCGTCGATGACGACGTCTTGATGTCGTACGAGAGGAACAGTTGATGTTCACGGGGATCGTCACAAGCCTTGGAGTCGTCAAGAAGGCGCGCGCGCGCGGCCGGGTTCTGGAGCTCGAGATGGAGGCGCCGAGACTCGCGCGCGAAATCGAGGTCGGTGACTCGGTGTCGGTCAACGGCGTCTGCCTGACGGCTACTCGTACTACCCGCAAGGCCTTCTCTGCTCAGGCGATGGACGAAACCCTGTCGGTGACGACGATCGACTCACTAAAGAAGGGAAGTATCGTCAACCTCGAACCGGCGGCGCGCCTTTCGGACCGCATCGGGGGGCACATGGTGCAGGGGCACATCGACCACACCGCTCCCGTGGTTCGCATCGAGGATCTCGAGGGTGCCCGGCGAATCTGGTTCGAGCCGCCAGAAGCCGTGATCCGCTACCTCGTCCCGAAGGGTTCGATCGCAATCGATGGAGTGTCGCTCACGATCGTCGAGGTTGGTCGCACGTCGTTCCAGGTCGCGCTCATTCCGCACACGCTCGAGGTCACGACACTGAGGGATCTGTCTGTTGGCTCGGTTGTCAACCTCGAAGTAGATGTCATGGCGAAGTACGTCGAGAAATTCGTAACCGCATTCAACGAGCGAGGCCCGGCGGTCAGCAACGACTTCGTCGAGCGGGATCGCCACTAGTGCGAGGCACCTAGCCGAGAAGGGAACCGACAATGCCACTGGCACGAATCGAAGAAGCGATCGAAGAGATACGCAACGGCAGGATGGTCATCGTCGTGGACGACGAGGACCGCGAGAACGAGGGGGACCTCATCTTCGCCGCCGAAAAGACCACCTCCGAGATGGTCACCTTCATGGTGCGGCACTGCTCGGGGATCATTTGTGTGCCTCTGGAGTCGGACAGGCTCGACGACCTGCACCTCCCGCTCATGGCTCCGAACCACACGGACGCGCTCGGCACCGCGTTCACCGTCAGCGTCGACTCGGTCAAGGGCACGACGACCGGCATCTCGGCGGCGGATCGAGCGAGGACCGTAGAGGCGCTCATCGATCCGGCGTGTCGACCACAGGATCTAGCGCGGCCCGGTCACATCTTTCCATTGCGCTATACGCCGGGGGGCGTCCTCCGGCGGGCGGGTCACACCGAGGCCTCGGTCGACCTCGCCAGGCTGGCCGGGCTCTATCCCGCGGGAGTGTTGTGCGAGATCGTCAACGAGGACGGAACCATGTCGCGCATGACCGACCTCGAGGTCTTTGCCGAGGAACACGGCCTGTTGATCATCTCGATCGCCGATCTGATTCGTTACCGCCGAACCACCGAGCAACTCGTAACGCGCCAGACCAAAGCCCGCATCCCCACCGCGTTCGGAGAGTTCACCACCGTTGCCTACGAAAGCGACGACGGCCGAACTCATGTCGCGCTCGTCAAGGGGGATGTCGCGGGCAAAGACGATGTGCTCGTCCGGGTGCACTCCGAATGCTTCACCGGAGACGTGCTGGGAAGCGTCCGCTGTGACTGCGGGATGCAGTTGCACGAGGCGATGCGGCGAATCGATGAGGAGGGCGAGGGGGTGGTCGTTTACATTCGGGGCCATGAGGGCCGCGGCATCGGCCTGCGGCACAAGCTCGAGGCCTACGCCCTGCAGGACGGGGGACTTGACACCGTCGAGGCAAACGTCGAGCTCGGCTTCGCGCCCGATTCCCGCGATTACGGCGTGGGCGCCCAGATCCTCGTGGACCTCGGCGTTTCGACCATGCGCCTGCTGACCAACAATCCAACCAAGCGCGCCGGGCTCGAGGGCTACGGTCTGGCCATCGTGGAGCGAGTTCCGCTCGAGAGCGCGCCCACGGACGAGAACATTCGTTACCTCACGACGAAGCGAGAGAAGCTCGGTCATCTTCTCGAGACCATCGGGACCGCAAGGGGATCCGACACCGAAGAGGGGGGCATCAACCGTGCAGACGTATGAGGGAGCGCTCGACGGACGGCGACTAAGGGTTGCGATCGTGGCCAGCCGGTTCAACGAGACGATCTCCAAGCGTCTCGTCGAGGGAGCTCTGCACGCGCTCAAACAGCATGCAGTGGGCGACGACGATGTGTCGTTGTCGTGGGTTCCAGGCGCGTTCGAGATCCCCGTGGTCGCGCGACGACTTGCCTCTTCGGGAGAGGTGGATGCCGTTGTGGCGATCGGAGTCGTCATTCGCGGTGAGACGGCTCACTTCGAATACGTCGCGGGCCGCGCTGCGACGGGCGTGGCGAACGCCTCGCTCGAGACCGGCGTGCCGATCGCGTTCGGAGTATTGACCACCGAGACCACCGAGCAGGCGGCCGAGCGTGCCGGCGGCAAGATGGGAAACAAGGGCTATGAAGCCGCGGTCACCGCGATTGAGATGGCCAACCTCTTCGCATCGCTGCCGAAGCCTCGAACCGACCTGTAGCAACTATGCTTCGCCGATGCTGAAATTCGTCATCCCGAAGGGTTCGCTCGAGAGAGCGACCTTCCAATTGCTCGAGGACGCGGATCTGAAGGTGACCCGCGCGAGCGAGCGCGAGTACCGGGGCTCGATCAACGACCCCCGCATCGATTCGGTGGCGATACTCCGGCCTCAGGAGATTCCGACCTATGTGGCGGATGGTTTCTTCGACATCGGCATCACGGGCGAGGACTGGATCGCCGAAACCGCGTCCGACGTCGTGAAAGTTGCTCCCTTGAGCTACTCGAAGCAGACCGACCGGCCGATCAAGATCGTGCTGGCCGTGCCCGAGGAGTCGGGGATAACGGAGCCGCAACAGATCAAACCCGACGCGCGGATCTCGACCGAGTTGCCCAACCTGACGAGATCCTATTTCGACGGGCTCGGGATCCCCGTTCGTATCTTTCTGTCGTACGGGGCGACCGAGGCCAAGGTTCCGGAAATCGTCGATGCCATCGTCGACCTGACCGAGACGGGCGCGACCCTCAAACGCAACGGGATGGTCATCATCGACACGCTTCTCGAGTCCCACACTCATTTGATCGCCAACAGGGTGTCGTGGGCCGATCCGGTCAAGCGGCAGGCCATCGACGAGCTCACGATCCTGCTGAGGGGCACGGTCGACGCGCGCGGGCGAGTGCTGGTGAAGCTGAACGTTGGGTCGGACAATCTCGACGCGGTGCTGGATCTCCTACCCGCGATGCGTTCCCCGACGGTGAGCCACCTCGCGGACACCGGATTCTTCGCAGTGGAAACGGTGGTGCCCAAGAGCACGATCAACGTCCTCATTCCCCGGCTCAAGTCATGTGGGGCCGAGGACATAGTCGAGATGCCGATCGCCAAGATCGTCCCGTAGGACGTCGAGCTGCGAGTGGCTCGGAGTGGACGAATGCGCGCAAGTCTTTTCGGGGGAATCGCTGCTGCTCTGCTGAACAACGATGCCCTGCGGGCAATCCGAGTGCTCTCGGTCGCTCATCTTCGACCATGATTCGGCCCCTATCCCAGCGGTTAACCGCGCCCTCGCGTCCGAAACACCGAGGGGCCGGGAAATCCGACGCCGACCTGCTCGGAAACCGGACGCAAATGGCGGGCGCTCGTATGTGCTACCTTTTCGCGGTAGTTCTGAAGGGGGAGTTACGCGCTTCGGCTCGTGCTCCTCGAAGCATCGAAAGGAAGTGCGTACGTGGCTCAAGGTACGGTGAAGTGGTTCAGCAACGAGAAGGGCTTCGGGTTTATCTCTCAGTCCGATGGAGAGGACGTCTTCGTCCACTTCTCGGCCATCGAGATGGACGGCTACAAGTCCCTAGATGAGGGCATGGCCGTTGAGTTCGAGGTGACCGAGGGTCCGAAGGGCAAGCAGGCGTCCAACGTCCGCGCCGCAGGCGCCTAACCAGACCTGCAAATCAAAAGGCCCCCGG
>WHSV01000044.1:12493-28546 GCA_009379915.1 Actinomycetota bacterium
TCTGGGCTTCGGCGGAGCTGCGCTGCGCCTCGCCGAGCGAGAGGCTCGGAACCCCGCTCTCCGAGCGGGCAATTCTCTGGGCTTCGGCGGAGCTGCGCTGCGCCTCGCCGAGCGAGAGGTATTCCCCGGGCGGGCAACCCTCTAGGAGGGTCCGCCGGGCTTGGTGGCCATCTGCGCGTAGGCCATCTGGAGTTGAGCGAGAGTCTGCCTCAGAGGCGCCTCGGCTTCGCCCAGCCGAGGGCCGACCTTCTCGACGATCGCCGTGAGCGCGTCGATCGCCAATCCGGCGTCGTCCCGGTGACCGGCGTTCAACTTGGTCCCGGCCGCGTTGGCAAGGGTGACGGCCACGTTGATGACCCACTCGAGGCTCGGAATCTGAGCCATCTCCTCGGACATGCGGCGAGCCTCTTCCTCCTGCTCGGGAGTCCAGACCTCCTGTCCGGGAGGCTCTGCTGCTCCTGGGGGCTGCGGAGGTTCTGCCGGGGCTGCGCTGCCACCGCCGGGGGCGGCGCCCCCGGAGGGATGCTCGCTCTGCTCGGGAGACGGGGGCCGAAGGGGGGTAACGGTGGCCGGCTCCTCGGCCGCCGCCGATGAGGGCGGACTCGGAGGGGCCTCTTCGCCCTCGCCGGGCGTGGCCGCTCGGCGCGACGAGATCCTTTTGTCCACTACTCGGATCTTGCGCGGCTGCGATTCTTCCTCGTGACCTTGTTCGTTGTCCATGGTTGCGCCCTATACTCTCATGCAGCAGGAATCGCCAAGAAGGGGTTCTAAATGCCCCTCACCTCCCGACGGAATGTCGTGGATGCCGACTTAGGAGCGGCCGAGTCGTGGAGGTTGTTGACGGGCTGGTGACGCCGTCCTTCTTGGTGTCGCCGGCCTTTTTCGCGCCCGGAGATCGGGGCGAAAGGCGTGAGTAAGACGGAAGGAGTCTTCGTATCGCACAGCAGGAGCTGAGGGTTAACGACCGCATCAGGATTCCACGGGTGCGCGTCGTCGGATCGGATGGGTCTCAGATTGGGATTCTCGATACCAAGGCAGCACTCGACATGGCCCAGGAGCAGGATCTCGACCTCGTCGAAGTTGCGCCCCAGGCGGATCCGCCGGTCTGCCGGATCATGGACTACGGCAAGTACAAGTACGAACAGGCCGTGCAGAAGAAGGAAGCGAGAAAGAAGCAGTCCCTCGTGGTCGTCAAGGAAATGAAGATGCGACCCAAGATCGACACCCACGACTACGAGACCAAGAAGGGCCACGTCGTCCGGTTCCTCCAGCAGGGCGCCAAGGTCAAGATGACGATCATGTTCCGAGGCCGTGAAACCGTGCATCCAGAGTTGGGTCAGCGGCTTCTTGACCGTCTTGCGGAAGAGGTTTCGGACATCGCCAAGGTGGACACGCCTCCTAAACTCGACGGCCGCAATATGACCATGGTCCTCTCTCCCCACAAAGACTCGGTTCCCAACAGACCTCAGCAGCAACGGCAACCAACCAAGACGAGGAGAAACACCCAGAGCCGTCCTCCCAAGCAAGAGGGGGAGACGGTACCGGCCGAGGAAGATGCGGAGAAGAAGCCGGCTCGGCCCATCAAGGTGACCAGAGCAGAAGGAGGCTAGGGTCGCCTCGAGGTTGCGCAGGACGCGGGTGCGCGGCTCGAGAGATCGCTAGAAGGATAAGGAGATCGTTAGATGCCGAAAATGAAGTCGCATCGCGGCGCGGCCAAGCGCTTCAAGGTGACCGGCACCGGCAAGGTTCGCCGGCGCAGGGCCGGCATGAACCACATGCTCGAGAAGAAGGGTTCCAAGCGTAAGCGTCGTCTGAGCCGTCCCGACGCCGAAGTAGCCGCGGCGGACAGCAAACGGATTCGTAGGTTGCTGGCCAAGTAGCGCCCTCAGACGACCGCGCACTTTTCAAGGAGGAAGCGTCGTGCCACGCGTCAAGTCAAGCGTCCAGAGCCGGGCGAAACACAGGAAGGTCCTGAAGAAGGCCAAGGGCTACTACTCGTCTCGCGGCAAGCACCTGAGGGCCGCTCACGAGCAGGTCCTGCACTCGGGCAACTACGCCTACCGGGACCGTCGCGCCCGCAAGGGCGATTTTCGCCGCCTGTGGATCCAACGCATCAATGCGGGGGCCCGGCTCAATGGGATGAGCTACAGCCAGTTCATGGCCGGTCTTCGACTCGCCGAGGTCGAACTGGATCGCAAGATGCTGGCCGAGCTCGCCGTCAACGAGCCCCAGGCGTTCAAGGGGTTGGTGGACGTGGCGCGAGACGCCGTCGAGAAGGACAAGAAGGCGAGCTGACCATCGAGGTGGCGATCGTTTCGACGATCGCGGGCATCCCCGACGGCGGCGTCGGAGCGTGAGGGAAACGGAAACCGTAGTTACATCCCTGAGAAACCCGCGGGTTCTCGCAGCCCGTAAATTGCTCCGGCGCAATGAAAGAACACGCGCCGGAGCTTTTCTCGTCGAGGGCCCCGTTCCCGTCAACGAGGCGCTCGCGCGAGGCGAAGTCCAGGACCTCTTCGCCGACGCTGAAGCGCCCAATGCCGCGAAGTGGCTCGCCCGCGGTGCGGTGGCCGTGTCCGGTCGGGTAATGGAGGCGCTGACAGACACATCCACGCCGCAGGGTGTCGTCGGCGTCGCCCGAATGCACACAGTGGCCCCGTCCGAGGTGTCAGGTGACCTGGTCGTCGTTCTGTCGGACGTGCGGGATCCCGGCAACGCCGGAACGCTGGTTCGGTCGGCGGCGGCAGCCGGAGCGTCCGCGGTCGTCTTCTGCTCGGGCACGGTGGATCCCTTCAACCCCAAGACCGTTCGCTCGACGGCCGGATTGCTCTTTCATGTGGACGTCGTGGCCGGAGTCGCGCTCGACGTGACCGCCGGCAAGCTGAGAGACAAGGGCTTCCTGATGATCGGCGCGGACGCGGCGTCGGCCAAGGCCCCAGACGAGGTGGATCTCACCCGGCCGGTGGCCCTGGTGCTGGGAAACGAGTCGTGGGGGATAGAGCAGGCTTGGAGACGTCTCCTAGATGATGTAGTCGGCATCCCGATGCCCGGCCGCGCGGAATCACTCAACGTGGGCATCGCGGGCTCAATCCTGCTCTTCGAAGCGGTTCGTCAGCGCCGCGCTGGGGAGACCGGATAGCGGTCTACGGAGGCCCCTGAATCTCGACGGAGTCCACTGGGGCCGGCGCGTCGGCGTCAACGAGGTCCACTCCAAGGGGGCGGAGAGCGAGACCGGCAAGACGCCAGTGCGCAACCGCAAAAGGGATTCCGATGATCGTGATAGCGGACAATAGGGCCGCGATGAGGTGCCCCAGCGCCAGCCACCAGCCCGCAAGGATGATCCAGATCGCGTTCCCGAGAATGGACCCGGCGGAGGGTGCTCGAACCGTCTTTCTGCCGAATGGCCAAAGGGCGTAACTCGCGAGACGGAAGGCTCCGATACCCCAGGGGATGGTGACGATCAGAATGATCATGACGATCCCGGCTACGGCATACGCGAGTGCGAGCTCGATGCCACCGAGAAGCAGCCAGATGATGTTGCCGACGATTTTCAGCATGTTCCCGACCCTCTCATCTGCCCAGGCCTAGAAACCAGAAGCGACCTGGGCGTTTATCCTCGGCCATCAGATGAGCGATGAAGCCCGCTTTGCCGAACTCATAGCGCGCTCGGGGCACGAGCTGCGCTCGCCGCTGACCTCGATCAAGGGGTTTTCCTCGACACTGGTCAAGCGTTGGGACAGGTTCACCGACGAACAGCGCCTTCAGTTCATCGAAACCATCCATGTCGACTCCGAGCGCATGGGCCGCATCGTCTCCGAGGTTCTCGACCTCGCCCGGGATGAGGTCGGCCGGCTCGAGCTGCAGCTGGGACCCGTCAATTTGGGGGTCTCGGTCAAGACGGTTGTCGAGCGCTACGAGAGTGGACCCGACGGCGATCGTATCGGGGTGGACGTTCCCGACGGGCTCACCGCGTGGACGGATAGGGAGCGTTTCGAGCGTTCGCTTGACAACCTCGTCGAAAACGCCTGCAAGTTCTCCGGGGGGCCCGTGTCGGTCGGGGCGGAGACTCGAGGGGACTCGGTGATGGTGAGCGTGTCCGACGAGGGAGATGGCATCGATCCCGAGCACCTGCCGAACGTCTTCTCGGCCCCCGGGCCGCGCGGGCACACGGCTCCAACCGGCCTGGGGCTCGGGCTCCTGCTGACGGACAGGGTGCTTCGCGCCCAGGGCGCATCGATAGCCGTCGAGAGCCAACCTCGGTCCGGCACGAGGTTCACGATGACCCTTCCGGCAAGGGGACCCGAGCGGACATGAGCGATGCCGAGATGAGGCAGAACCTCGAGCGCGCGCGCCGTGAGGGCCTGGAGGCGATCGACGCGGCGACCGACATGGCCTCACTGGAGGACGCCCGCATCAAGGTGCTCGGCCGGAAAGCGCCTCTCAGTCGCGCTCGTTCCGGGCTGCGTGATGTTCCCGAAGAACAGCGCCGGGAGCTGGGTCGGGTCGCCAACGATGTAACCGCCGAGATCAACAGGGCGATCGCTGCCAAGGAAAAGACGTTCATGGCGACGGAGACGGCCGAGCGCTGGGAGCGCGAGGCCATCGACGTGACCCTCCCCGGCGAGGCGCCACCGATTGCGACGGTTCATCCGCTGACCAAGACCATCTGGGACATCGTCGATGTCTTCGTCGGGCTCGGTTACCGGGTCGCCGAGGGCCCCGAGGTCGAGCTGTCGACCTACATCTTCGATGCGCTCAACATGCCGCCGAGTCACCCGGCACGAAGCTCGCAGGCGACCTTTTTCATCAAGAGCAGCGGCGAGGAGGTGCTCCTCAGGAGCGAGACGTCACCGGTTCAGATAAGGACCATGGAGAGCCAGGAGCCACCGGTCTACGTTGTCTGTCCCGGACGCGTCTACCGGCGCGACACGCAGGACGCGACTCACCTAAGCGGTTTCATGCAGATCGAGGGTCTCGCGGTCGACGAGGGCGTCACGATGGCCGACCTCAAGGGCAGTCTGGAGCACTTCGCCCGAGAGATCTTCGGTCGCAGTCTCGAGGTTCGTCTGCGCCCGCACTTCTTTCCCTTCACCGAGCCCTCGGCCGAGCTCGACGTCCTGTGCTTCAAGTGCAGGGGCTCGGGATGTCGGATGTGCAAACAGGAGGGATGGATCGAGGTGCTCGGCTGCGGCATGGTCGACCCCCATCTCCTCGAATGGGTCGGCTACGACCCCGCGCGCTACAGCGGCTTCGCGTTCGGAATGGGCGTCGAGCGCATCTGCATGCTCGCACACGGTGTCTCGGACATCCGCATGCTGTGGGACAACGACGTGCGAGTCCTCGATCAGTTCAAGGGCGGTGCGACTTGAGAGTCACGTTGAACTGGCTCAGAGAGTTCGTCGATATCGATATCGACGCCGAGAAGCTGGTCGAGCTGCTGAACTTCTCCGGCACGAAGGTCGAGTCGGTTAGGACTCCCGGGGACGACCTGCACGGGGTCGTGGTCGCGGAGGTATTGAACATAGAGGAGCATCCAAATGCCGACTCGCTCACGCTCGTGGACGTGCGGACCGACGGGGAGGAGCAGCGCGTCGTCTGCGGCGCCAGGAACTTCTCGGTGGGCGATCGCGTGCCTCTGGCTCGAGTCGGTGCCCGGCTACCCGGAATGGACATAACGGAGCGCAAGATTCGGGGCCAGGTGTCGCGCGGGATGCTTTGCTCGGGCGCGGAGCTGGGCGTCTCGCGCGATCACTCCGGGATCCTGGTGCTGCCCCCGGACGCCGAGCTCGGGGCCGATGTGGTTCCCACCCTCGGGCTCGACGACACGTTGCTCGAGCTCGAGATCACGTTGAACCGACCCGACTGTATGAGCGTCCTCGGCGTCGCTCGAGAGGTCGCCGCGCTCACGGGTCAGACATTGCGGCGTTCCGAGTCCAAGTTTGATACTCCTACCGACGTCGGCTCGCCGGTGAAGGTCGCGATCGAGGACTCGCAGGCCTGCCCGAGATATCTGGTGCGCTACATCGAGGGCGCAAAGATCGGTCCAAGCCCTCAATGGATGGCGACTCGTCTTCTCGCCTGTGGTGTGCGCCCCATCTCGAACGTCGTCGACGTCACGAACTACGTGCTTCTCGAGCTCGGACATCCCATGCATGCGTTCGACGCGGACAAGGTCGCCAACCAGGCGATCGTGGTGCGGAGAGCCCGCAAGGGTGAGCGCTTCACCACGCTCGACGGGGTCGAGAGGGACCTGCACCGCGATGACCTCCTGATCACCGACGGCGCCAAGCCCATCGGCCTCGCGGGAATCATGGGAGGCGAGGCCACCGAGGTGTCGGAGTCCACGAGCAACGTAATTCTCGAATCCGCTTACTTCGACCCCGACACGATCGCGTTCACGGCGCGTCGTCAGAATCTACGAACCGAGGCATCGGCACGCTTCGAACGTGGGATGGACGTCGAGATGGCCCCCGTGGCGGCCGCCCGCGCCGCGCAGCTGATGAGCGAGCTCGCCGGCGGGCGGGTGTCGGCCACCGTGCTGGACGAGCATGCCAAGCGACTCGAACGAGTCAAAGTTCGACTGCGACCCTCGCGCACAGACAAGCTTCTGGGCATCTCGATCCCTCCGGCCGAACAGGCCGAACGACTCCGCTCCATCGAGATGGAAGTGAGCGATGCAGCCGGCGCGCTCGATGTGCTCGTCCCAGCCTTCAGGCCCGACGTCACGCGCGAGGTCGACCTCATCGAGGAAGTTGGCCGGCTCCACGGCTTCCAGGAGTTGCCCTCGACCCTCCCCAGGGGCGCCGCAGGAGGGCTGGAGCGCTACCAGCGAGCCGAGCGAAAGCTGAGGCAGGTGCTGGCCGATCTCGGCGTCTTCGAGGCCGTGACCGCCTCGCTCATCTCCCCCGAGGACGTCGAGAAGCTGGGGCTGGACGAATCCAACCCCACTCGTCGCATGGTCGAGGTAGCGAACCCGATGGTGGAGGACGAGCGCGCGATGCGAACGACCCTGCTACCGAGTCTCTTGAGGGCGGTTGCGCTCAACCGGTCACAGCGCTCCCAAGGCGTCGGTCTGTTCGAAATCGCACGCATCTACGAACCCACGAACGAGGCGTTGCCGCAGGAGGGGCTCGTCCTGGCGGGAGCGTTTTCCGGTCTGCGACGCGAGCAGGAGTGGACGGGAGCGGCGCGGCCGTGGGACTTCTTCCGGGTCAAAGGGGTCCTCGAGGCGGCCTTTGAGGGACTTGGACTCGGGCCCCCGGGCTTCGTGCCCGCGAGCGGCATGCCGTTCCATCCCACCCGGGCCGCTACAGTGAGCCTTGGCTCGGCTCCTCTCGGAGCGCTCGGTGAGCTTCATCCGGACGTCTGCGAGCGCTTTGACGTTGCCGAACGGACCCTCGTGTTCGAGTTGTCGCTCGCCCCCGTCTTCGAGGACTTACCCGAGCGGGTCCAACTTCAAGAACCGTCTCGCTTTCCCGCCGCGTACATCGACATGGCGGTTGTCGTCGACGACGCGGTCGCCGCGAGCAAGGTGGGCGATGTCATCGCGCGCGCAGGGGCCCCCGAGGTGGTCTCGGTCCGGCTGTTCGACGTCTACAGGGGTGAGCAGGTTGGTGACGGGATGAAATCGCTGGCCTTCGCTCTCGAGTTGAGAGTTGAGGGCAGGACGATGACCGATGACGAAGCCCTCCAAGTGCGTGACCGCATTCTTCCGGCCCTGCAGGAACGCACCGGAGGAACGATTCGGGCCTAGTCGCGAAACCTAGCCGCCAAGGAGGCGTTGGCCATGGCCGTGCGAGACTACCTATCGGTTGACGATCTCTCGTCCCGGGAGCTGACCGACCTCCTCGACGACGCGTCGGCCATGAAGGCCAAGCCCGACCAGCACACGGATGCGCTCATCGGCCGTCACGTCGCTCTGGTATTCGAGAAGCCGTCGACGCGCACGCGCGTTTCGATGGAGGTGGCGGTGACGTCGCTGGGGGGCCATGCCGTGGTGCTCCGAGGTGACGAGTTGCAGTTGGGTCGCGGTGAGGCAATCGAGGACACGGGACGGGTGCTGTCGCGCTACGTCGATGCGATAGCGGTGCGAACCTTTGGTCAGGACCGCCTCGAGGCGCTCGCCGCCGGCGCCACGATCCCCGTCATCAATCTCCTGAGCGATCGGTCGCACCCGTGCCAGGCACTTGCCGATCTGTTGACGATGCAGGAGCACGTAACCGAAAAGCTGAGCGGAACCTCCGTCGCCTACCTCGGGGATGGGAACAACGTCGCCCATTCGCTACTGATCGCGGGAGCCAAGGTAGGGATGGACGTGCGCGTTGCAAGTCCCTCGGGTTACCAGCCCGACCGCGACGTCGTGCAGCGAGCGCGCGACATCGCGGCCCACACAGATGGCAAGGTGATCGTCACCGACCTCGTCGCGGAGGCCGCCGAGGGAGCCGACGTGCTGTACACCGATGTGTGGACGTCGATGGGCCAGGAAAACGAGTCCGACGAGCGCGCCGAGATCCTCAAGGGCTTCCGGATCGACGAGAGCGTTGTCTCGGTGGCGTCCCCCAATGTCAAGGTCATGCACTGCCTGCCCGCTCATCGCGGGGAGGAGATCTCCGCCGAGGTCATGGACGGGCCGAGGTCGGTCGTGTGGGATCAGGCAGAGAACCGGTTGCACGCACAGAAAGCGCTGCTCGTCTGGTTGCTCGCCCAACAATGAAGCGTCTGCCGCTCGCCTTCTACCGCCGTGACGCGGTAAGTGTGGCGCGCGACCTCATCGGATGCATCCTCGTCCACGACCATGATGAGGGACGTACGGCGGTCCGGATCGTGGAGGACGAGGCCTACCGCGGAGTACTGGACCCCGGGTCCCACGGATACCGCGGACCAACACCCCGCACCGAGGTGATGTACGGGCCGCCCGGGCGGCTCTACGTCTACTTCACCTACGGCATGCACTGGTGCGCGAACGTGGTGTGCGCTTCGGAAGGAGAGTGCGAGGCCGTGTTGCTGAGGGCGGGGGAGCCCGTCGAGGGCCTGGAGCTCATGCGAGCTCGCAGAGCGGCGATTACCAGGGATCAATTCGTCGCGGCGGGTCCGGCGCGCCTCGCACAGGCGATGGGCATCGGCAAGCAGCACAACGGGGCCACCCTGCTCAGAGGTGGGAGCTTCTTCATAGCCACCGACGAGAGAACGCCGGCATACCGGGCGGGCGAGATCGCCCAGACCGTTCGTGTGGGCCTCGGCGCAGGCAGGGGCGAGGAGATTCCCTGGCGGTTCGTCGTCCCCGGCAACCCGTTCACCTCGAGGCGGAGTTAGTGGTTCGCCGGTTTAGTCGTCGTCTCCTCGATCGCCGTTTCCGTTCCCGTTCCCGCGGCCCGGGTTATCCCCGTTGCGCCCCCCGTCGTCGCCCTTCTTCTTTTTCTTGTCGGGCTCGGGGTCGGGAATCACGCAGACGTTGGTCGGCTCGGTGCCCGGTGTGAACGGCGTCGAGGCCCGGTACTCGGTCGGCGTCCCGCTCGCGGCGACGCATCCCGAGCGCGTGTCGATGGTGACGTAGGTGAGTCCGCTCGGCGATGTGAAGTCGCTTGGGGGCGTACCTGAGAGCGCGGGGGACATGAACGCCTGCCAGATCTGTGCGGGCCACGATCCACCCGTGACCGATCCGATTCGAGTCGACGTCATCGGAATCTCCGCCTGCGGGTAACCGACCCACACCGCCGCCGCCAGGTCCGGGGTGTAGCCGGCGAACCACGCGTCCCGGTACTCCTGGCCCGTGCCGGTCTTGCCGGCCGCGGGGCGGCCGATGGCGGCTGCGGTCCCCGTCCCCCCGGAGATGACCCCTTGAAGAGCGTTCGTGGCGATGAAGGCCGTGGAGGGACTGATCACGGCTTCGCCCTTGGTCCTGGGAGCGTCGTACAGAAGCTTCTCCTTGCGAGTGTCGTAGATCCTCGTGATCGCGACCGGGGGATGGTGCACTCCATTGGAGGCGAGCGTTGCGTAGCCGGAGGCCATGCCGAGGGCGTTGACGGGGTTGGCTCCGATGGGCGCGGACGGTACCCCGAGAAGCTCCGTGCGCACGCCCATCTGCCGGGCGATATCGGTGGTGGCGCTCATCCCGATGTCCAGGCCCAGCTGAACGAAGACGAGATTGATCGACCGGATCGTCGCCTCGAGCAGTGACACCTGCCCGAAGGCGCTGCCCTCGTAGTTGCAGAGCCCGGGTGATACGGCCCATTCGCGAATCTCGGGGAAGACCCGACACGAGCCGCCCTTGAAGGTCTTCGTGAGTGGCACTCCCTTGTCGATGGCCGCGGCGAGCGTGAAAGCCTTGAACGCCGAGCCCGCCTGCCGGCCCTCCCCCGCGCTGGTCCCACCGCTCTTCTTGGGCCCGAGTCGGGGTTCCCCCAGAATGGCGAGGTTCAACTTCGCGAAGCGACCGTTGGTCTCCTTCCTCTTGGCGAAGTAATCGCGTCCTCCCACCATGGCCTTCACGTGGCCGTTGGAGGGCTCGATTGCCACGAGCGATGCGTGTGGATCGTTCGCGTCGTAGAGGATCGAGTTCACGGCGTTGTCGGCCGCGCGCTGCATGTCGAGATCGACCGTGGTGGTGATGCGAAGACCTCCTTGGAACAGGGCCTTCGTCCTTTGAGCGGGAGTCCTTCCGAGCATGTCGAAGCGGGGGTGGTAGGTCAGCATCTTCTGCACGTAGTCGACGAAGTAGGCGGCCTCGTAGCGATTCTTCTCCTTCTCGTTGATCTTCTGCACGCCAAGCGGCTTCTTGCTGAGCTTGGCCGCCCGCCGCTCGGTGATGAAGTCTTGGGCAAGCATCCGGTTGAGCACGGTGTTGCGTCGTTTCTTGGCTGCCTTCGGATGCCGGAAAGGATCGAAGGCCCCCGGCTGCTGGATGATGCCGGCGAGCAGGGCACCCTGATTGACGTCGAGCTTCTTGACTCTAGTGTCGAAGTACGCCTTCGCCGCGGCCTGCAAGCCGTAGGCACCTTGCCCGAGGTAGATGGTGTTCAGGTAGCGCTCGAGGATCACCTTCTTGCTCAACTTCTTCTCGAGCTGACGAGAAAAGGCGGCCTCCTGGATCTTTCGTTCGTACGACTTCTCGGCGATCTCACCGGGGGCGATGATCATTTGCTTGACGTACTGCTGAGTGATCGTCGAGCCGCCCTCTTCGATTCGCCCGGAGCCGATGTTGGCGAGCGTGGCCCGGACTATCGCCTTGAGATCGACCCCCTCGTGCTCGTAGAAACGTTGGTCCTCGATGGCGATCACCGCGTCCTGGACGTGTTGCGGAATGGCCTCGAGATCGACCACCGTGCGGTTCTGCTCGCCGTGGAAGGTCTTGATCAGCCTGCCATCGTCCGAGTAGAGCTTCGACGACTCGGGCGGGTTGAACTTGAGGTCCTTCTTGGTCAGCTCGGGCAGGTCGTCGACCCAATCCGCGCACGACGCGGCCAGCAGCCCGAAGGCCGCGAGGGCAACCATGGTCTTGCGTTTGGATATCCACCTCATCGAAACCTCAGTCTATTCTCGTGCGGAAGCGTAGGTAGGGAGTTAAGGAAGCGCTGCTCGGGGCGGCGGGTAGCATCTCGGCCATATGAGTGAGACGAACGCCGCCGACCCGCAGTTCCACGACCTGGTTCGCAACGCGGAGCACGTCGTCGTGGCCGAGGAGCTCGAGCGGCGACTCGAAGAGGGGCGCCCGCTGCGGGTCAAGCTCGGGCTCGACCCCACGGCCAAGGACATCACGCTCGGCTGGGCGGTGCCGCTGCGCAAGCTGCGCCAGTGGCAGGACGGGGGACACACCGCCGTGCTGATCATGGGGGACTTCACCGCCCGCATCGGCGATCCGTCCGGCAAGTCGAGCACCAGGCCCCGGCTCAGCGCGGAAGAGGTGGCGGCGAACGCAGAGGCGTGCGTGACCATGCTGCTCGACATTCTCAGCGAGGACAACCTCGAGGTCCGCTACAACTCGGAGTGGCTCGAGCCGATGGATCTGGGCCGCGTCCTTCGCCTGACGGCCAACTACACGCTCGCCCAGATGCTCGAGCGCAACGACTTCGCCAAGCGTTTCAAAGAGCAGCGCCCCATCTCGATGATCGAGTTCATGTACCCCTTGCTCCAGGGCTACGACTCGGTGGCGGTGGAGGCCGACGTCGAGCTCGGTGGAACGGACCAGCTGTTCAACCTGCTCGTTGGCCGCGACCTCCAGGCGGCATATGGCCAGAAGCCTCAGATTGCCATGACGATGCCGCTGCTCGAAGGTCTCGACGGAGTTCAGAAGATGTCTCAGAGCTTGGGCAACTACGTCAGCATCCGGGAGGCTCCCGAGGAGATGTTCGGCAAGCTGATGAGCATCCCCGACACCCTCATCGGTCGCTACGCGGCGCTGGCAACGACCATTTCTCCCGATGAAGTGGCGGAGATGGAGTCCGCGAGCAAGAGAGGTGGCGGGGAGGCCAATCAGGCGAAGAGAGCGGTGGCCCGCGCCGTGGTTGCGCTGTACCAGGGTCGGGAGGCGGCGGCCCGCGCCGAGGAGGCCTTCGATCGCCAGTTCCGCCGGAAGGAAGCCCCCGAGGACGTCCCCGACGCCGACATCCCGGGGGACGCGATCGACGGACCCGAGGTCTACCTGCCCCGGGTATTGGCCGAGCTCGGGCTGGCGAAATCTGGTTCCGAGGCCCGCCGGCTGATCGCCCAGGGGGGCGTGAGGGTCAACGGCGAACCGGTCTCGGGGGAGAACGTGGCCCTGGAGGACCTCGAGGGGGGCCTTCTCCAGGTCGGCAAACGCCGGTTCGTGCGGCTTCGCGGCTAGGGGGAATTGCCCCGTCGTAGATTGCGTTTGCCCACGTGGCACGCCTGAGATGTGAGTTCGTCGGTGTTTGACCTCAGGGGTCCAACGCTGATATGTTCGGGGACGGCCCACAGGGCTGCAGTAGCGCTTGCAGGTACATTGGCAGCGCCCCATCCGGGGGTGCAACCGAGACCGGAGTCGTCGCCTATAGCTCCTTCGAGTTGAGAAGCTCTGGGAAAAGTTGTGACGGCGTCGGTGCCTGCACCGGCGTTTTTGTTTGCCCGAAGCCAGTTGATCGCTCCTTGAGAACTAAACAGTGTGCCTGCCGAGAAGCCTCCACTCGTGGAGGTGGATCGGAGATCAGTGCGACCTCGTCAAAGAGATGGAGTGGCCTGGGTCACAAGCCCATGGTTCACGAAACCTTTGACAACTTACAAAGTGCCGGTAAGGCACTGCGTACTCAATAGTAAATCCGAGATATGACGTCTTCGACGCGGGATGCTCTCGAGCATCTTGCAATCTTCAAACGCGACATGTCGAAGCGTTCATCTCTCTAGGCATCAAACTCTTACACCTTCGACGACATTGCGGTTCTAGTAGCCGTTGCGTGTCGAAGTTGCAAGATCTCTACGGAGAGTTTGATCCTGGCTCAGGATGAACGCTGGCGGCGCGCCTAATACATGCAAGTCGAGCGACGAAACCGAAGCGGGTAACCGCTTCGGCTGAAAGCGGCGAACGGGTGAGTAACACGTGGGTAACGTGCCCCGAACTCCGGAATAACAACGGGAAACCGTTGCTAATGCCGGATGACCCCTGCAGTTCGCATGTTCAGCAGGGCAAAGTTTTTCGGTTCGGGATCGGCCCGCGGCCTATCAGCTTGTTGGTGGGGTAATGGCCTACCAAGGCAGTGACGGGTAGCTGGCGTGAGAGCGTGGCCAGCCACACTGGGACTGAGACACGGCCCAGACTCCTACGGGAGGCAGCAGTAGGGAATCTTGCGCAATGGGCGAAAGCCTGACGCAGCGACGCCGCGTGAGGGATGACGGCTTTCGGGTTGTAAACCTCTTTCAGCAGGGACGAAGCCTCACGGTGACGGTACCTGCAGAAGAAGCCCCGGCTAACTACGTGCCAGCAGCCGCGGTAATACGTAGGGGGCAAGCGTTATCCGGATTTATTGGGCGTAAAGCGCGCGTAGGCGGCCGACCACGTCGGATGTGAAAGCTCAGGGCTCAACCCTGAGAGGCCATTCGATACGGGTCGGCTAGAGGCAGGTAGGGGAGAATGGAATTCCTGGTGTAGCGGTGAAATGCGCAGATATCAGGAGGAACACCGGTGGCGAAGGCGGTTCTCTGGGCCTGTTCTGACGCTGAGGTGCGAAAGCTGGGGGAGCAAACAGGATTAGAACGTATCTAGTCCTCTCCGGGAGTAATCCCGGTGCCTAAACTGGCTGTATCGGCGAACGTCCCTCCGGGATAACGCCGAGGGAAGTCGGGATCTTCGTTCTTTGGAGCACGATGATCGCTATGCGATCATTCCGTAACAAAGAAGCGTGGTCCTTGACCCCGTAGAGACTGCACGCCAGCCCCTGAACTCAGGCATCAATCCGTTGAGCTGAAACCAAAAGCGCAACAGAGTTCAGGGTGAAGACACAGTCCGACCTCACTGGTAACAGTGAGAGATCGTCAGAAATGGCGGTCCGCCAATTGGTCTCCGCGATCGTCTCGATGATCGCTGGGGAGAATTGGTTAGTACCTTTGCTGCCGATTGCAGCGAAGGGAAAGTAACAGACGTGTAGATACCCTGGTAGTCCCAGCCGTAAACGTTGGGTGCTAGGTGTGGGGCGGTCTTCAACCCGTTCCGTGCCGAAGCTAACGCATTAAGCACCCCGCCTGGGGAGTACGGCCGCAAGGCTAAAACTCAAAGGAATTGACGGGGGCCCGCACAAGCGGCGGAGCATGTGGCTTAATTCGATGCAACGCGAAGAACCTTACCTAGGCTTGACATGCTAGTTAAAGCGGGTGAAAGCCCGTGTCGTTATAGGGCTAGCACAGGTGCTGCATGGCTGTCGTCAGCTCGTGCCGTGAGGTGTTGGCTTAAGTGCCGCAACGAGCGCAACCCCTGCCCTTAGTTGCCAGCGGGTAATGCCGGGGACTCTAAGGGGACTGCCGGGGACAACTCGGAGGAAGGTGGGGATGACGTCAAGTCAGCATGGCCCTTATGTCTAGGGCTGCACACATGCTACATTGCGCGCTACAAAGGGCAGCGATCCCGCAAGGGGGAGCGAATCCCAAAAAAGCGCGCCTGGTTCGGATTGGGGTCTGCAACTCGACCCCATGAAGTCGGAGTCGCTAGTAATCGCGGATCAGCAACGTCGCGGTGAATACGTTCCCGGGCCTTGTACACACCGCCCGTCACACCACGAAAGTAGGTAACACCCGAAGCCGGTGGCCCAACCCTTGGGAGGGAGCCGTCGAAGGTGGGATCTGCGATTGGGGTGAAGTCGTAAGCAAGTTGCGACCCTCGCCGGTAACGGCGAGAGAAAAACTTGGCTGTTTGCTGGAAACCCCGCAAGTATCCCGTGCTACTCGTCTGCGATGAGCAGGCAGTGAAAATGCATCGGGTGATGCGGACAATCAGCAGGGAAGTTGTCGTACCGACACTCTCAGTCGGGCGATTGACCCCTCAGAGACTACACGCCGAGCTCCTGGAAACGATGCTCGAGAGACTCGCTAAGAGAGTGAGCATCGCTACCCTTTGATGGACCAGGATGAAGATATAGTCCGTGCCTCATGGCGACATGGGGACCAACACGAACAAGGTAGCCGTACCGGAAGGTGCGGCTGGATCACCTCCTTTCTAAGGAGCAATTGCTTCTTACGTTGAAGTTCACTGATCTCCAGGCAGGCACACTGTTTAGCGCTCAAGGTTGAGACAGCCCTCTCGGGGGCCGTCTTTTCTTTTCAATTCCTGTCGCACCACGTCACTAGAGTGAAGTCATGAGAGACGTCATGGCCGTACTGTCGACTGAGGTTGCCGCTGCGACAGCGAACTCTTGCCTTTCGTATTACATGGGGGCTTTGAGAGACGGAACCTTCAGCCCCAGACACGGGACTTGGAGGCTCTCTCAGAAGAGCAGGGCCTGGTTGCTCGTCGTACAACTCGTGTTGGAACGGCTCGATGCCCACGGTTGGATCTATCGTGAAGGTAAGGACCGTTCTGTTTGGGTGCTCGAGACATCCTTCCGACCATCGCAT
>WHSV01000140.1 GCA_009379915.1 Actinomycetota bacterium
CGACGAGCTGATCGTCGCTGAGGTCGAGGCGCGCGGCCGCAGACCAAGGCATGACATCATTCTCGGGTGTCCATGCCTTATTGTCAAGCTACTTCTGATACAGAACACTAGGTGGTGGCTTGAGTTGCCGGCCGGTTCAGGCTGTTGCCGGAACGGCCGTGGTCCATCTGCATGGTTGCGGGCAAGGAGATGCGGTGGCTCCTGCTCACGAGCCACACGCCGAGCACGAACTCGCCCAGGCCGGTGATCACCGAAAGCTCGAAAGAGGGGTCATCGACGACGACCCGCATCGTCGCATCGAGCAGGTACCCGAACCCTGCGATGGAAACGACGGCGCCAACCAGCTTCGGCACATACCCGGAGCGGTAGGCCAGGTAGCCCGCGAAGAGCAGATGGATTCCGAAGAGAACGAGACCAACGTTCCAGATATCCGTGAACGCCTCGAACTTGTTGAGCGCTTGGGCCTGGACCCCTGTCCTGGATGCGGTCGAGTCTCCAAGTAGTCGCAGACCATCCATGAGTTGCGTTGTAGCTACGAGCAGCACTCCTCCGTACAAGGCCCTCGACCAAGACCCGACCATTGCGAGGCGCCGGTCGACCGGCCTGAAGACCCGGAACAAGGCCCACGCCACCATCACGTCAAGGGCCGCGATCAAAAACCAGCCGGTGATCCCCCAATGGAACAAGCCCTTGGAGGAAAGGACGTCGTTAGCTGTCGTTGCTGCGTCACCGGGGATCACCAGCTGCTCGAGGACGATGAAGTTGGCGAAGATCGACAGCGCGGCGATCATCAAGATGCCGACCCCGGCTATCAGTGCGCTCCGGCGTACTCCGTTTCGTACGTTGTCGTTTTCGGCTGACTTCTGCCTGGATGTCTTAGCCGTCGTCATCGTCTGTCTCCTTTCGTCGATTCGATCCCTAGTGAGATTTCAGAAGGGGCGCTCAGCGCGGCAAGGACCTCGGCGTCGGCCCGCGGGATCTCTCGCCAGTGCAATGCACCGCGGTCTTCGTGAACGAGGTATGCCATTACACGGCAGTTCTCACAAGGGGCGTACGGAATCCCCTTGCGATCAGCCATATGGGCAAGATCAGGAATTCGTACAGTCCGCCCGGTGCCAGCATCGCGAGACCGGCACCCTGACTCGCGTCGATAACGCCGAGGAGATCGAGCGGCACTGTCAGCAAGAGCAAGCTGTAACCGATGAAGCCGAGGACGGAGAGCGCACGCGGGACGATTTTCGATATGTACAGCAGGTAGTTCAGGATCAGGCCGCCGATGCCCGTGGGGATGTACACCCACAGGAGATGGTTCGGGAACTCGGCGAGCTGGCTCAGGAGGTAGATCGCGAGGATCGCAGAGACAGAGAACTCAACCACCCTCATGATCGGGTATCCCAGAGCCATCCTTCTATCCACCGTCTTCAGGACTCGGTACATCAGGATTCCGATAGCCACGACTGCAATCCCGGAACACATCTCAAGCAGAACGCCAGTTGTCAGGGTTCCTCTGTCAGCCTTTCCATCCAGGTATGTCTGGATCAGTGAACTGCCGACCATGAATGTGGCCAACTGAAAGAAAAACAATGCGCCTACCGACACTGCGATCTTTCGATGCGACCCCGAGGAACGTCCCGGAGCAAAAGATGCGCGTGGAGCGACAGCAGTTGCGCTCATGATGAGCCTCCCATTCGATACGACCGTCCAGCGAGGGAACGAATCCCTGGCGAGGTCTAGAGCGCGATCACCACTGCTTGATGAGGACCGCACGTTCGAAGAGACCAGAAAAGGCGCGCCTACGATGGCTTACCTAGCAATTTTCCCCGTCCCAATGGGGAATCGATTGCGAACTCTGAGGAGAACGCTAAACCCATTAGAGGGGGCTACGTCACTGGTAACAAGCCCATCCATGCTTATAGTCCGAATAGCCTCTAAGTACTTCCCGCAAATCGCCTCACTCTTGACCCGCCTAAAAGCCCGCTCTTGCCGACCCAGGTCGCAGCGCAGCCGAAGCGAGAACACCGAGCGTCGGTTCCCACGCGCAGCCTGCGGTTGCGTGAAGTAGTTAGAGGACTACCTTTTGCGTCAAAGGACGCTGTCTTCGGGCCGCACCATGGCGCTCACGCCTAGGATTCTGAATGCGGGGTCACGACAAACAGCGTCCAATCCCTTCCGTCACAAAGGAGAGGTGCGATGGCGAAAACACGCAAGCCAAATACGACCCGAAAGCCGCCTGTGCCGGCGGATAGCCACGCCGACATCGAAGATTGGACCCGGCGCGTGATGCCGGATCTGCATCCCATCGTCAAGTACCCGGACGAATCGATCTGCAAGACGATCCCCGGGCTTCAATACGCCATCAAGTGGGGGAAGGCGTACTACGGGTTGCCCAAACTCGGGTGGATCATCGAGATGGTCGCCTACGACGTCTCCATGAATGTCGTCTTTCTCGGCGGCGCGGACTTCGACCCTCCGCCACCGCTTGGAGACACCGATCGGAGCCGCTACATCAAGCTGACGACGCTGGAGGAGGCGCAGGGACCGGAGATCCGCAAGTGGATCAAGCAAGCAGGGCGCGTGCCGGGTTGGAAATAAGGGTCCACGCCGACTCACGAGGAATGATTCGCCAGAGGCCTGACCTTCGGAGGAGGTCGCAGCCAACTGGCAGTCATGGCCCCGCCAAACGATGATGTCGTGTATCTGCGCGGTCATGGGACGAGCATCTCACTGAGACCGGGAGGAGGGGAGTGCTCGTGGCGAAGCTGATCTATTCGATGAGCGTCTCGGCCGACGGGTTCATCGCCGGACCCGACGGCGACTTCGGCTGGTCGGCTCCTGATGAGGAACTACATCGGTTCCACAACGAACGGGTGCGTGCCCTCGGGGGCCATCTCCTCGGCCGCCGGCTCTACGAGACGATGGTGTACTGGGAAACCGCGCACGAGGACCCTGCTGCGACCGATTACGCGCTCGAGTTCGCCGACATCTGGAAGGCGCTTCCGAAGATCGTTTTCTCGAACACCCTCGACGAAGTGGTCGGCAATACCCGGCTGGCGCGCGCCGGCATCGAGGAAGAGGTTGCCGAGCTGCAAGAACGTACCGGGAAAGACGTTGCGATCGGCGGAGCCGGACTGGCGGCGGAGGCGATGAGACTCGGGCTGATCGACGATTTCCGTCTCTTCGTCAACCCGGCCGTGACGGGCGGAGGCACGCCGTTCTTTCCGACCCTCCCCCAGAGTTTTCCGCTGCAGCTGGTTGAGACGGGGACCTTCGGATCGAAAGTCGTCTACCTCCGTTACGAACGGGCGTGAACGACGGTCCGTTGTTTCTTGCAGCGGAGCTCTACGAGCCCGATGCCGGGTGGCGGGCTTCGAACGTGAATCTCATCGCCGAACGCGTCAGGTTCCTCAAGGAAAGACCTGACTAAGCCGCGAGCTTCTGTCCGACAAACAGCGACAACACTTGGGCTCGAATCTGCCGATCAGCGCTTCCTGGCCAGCGTCCATCTGCCTCACCGCCGACGATGCCGAGACGCCCGTTGGATGTCAATGCGCTACGCTACAGCGCGGCCGCGATGATTCCGCAACAGACGGCGAGCGCCAGTGAGACGACAGCCCAGTAGCGCTCGACGCGGGATCGAGAAACCAGATTCGCGATCGCCCCCAAGGCGAACAGCCCAGCGAAAGCCCACATCAGCTGGTCGCGCGCCTCTCGCATTATGTCCACATCGATGAGGTCCGAGGCGATGAGGATCACGACGATGATGACCGGGTAGATGAAGAAGCCCGCGATACCACTTGCGATCCTCAAGCGCTTGGGCAGGGCCCCTTCATGTTTGCCGCCCCAAGCTGCCTTTCCGAACGGGGCACCCACGGCCAGCGCGATCTGAAAAGCGCTTATCACGGCAAGCAGCAAGACTGCCAAAACTGCGGCGATCGTCACTTCAGGTATCCGATCTGAACGAGGTCCGCTTCAACTAGAGACACCAGTGGACAACACAACGTGGAACAAATACGGAACATCGTGCTGCGGGATTGCGAGCGACAAGCGCCTGACCTGCACTCTGGGCGTCACGTAGGCCCGTTTGCTCAGACGGTGACAACGACCTTTCCTTGGGTGTGACCCTCCCCGACATACCGGAGGGCCTCGGCGGCCTGGCTAAGCGGGTACGCCCGGTCGATGACCGGCGTGAGCTTGCCGGCCGCGATGAGTTCCGCGAGGGCCAGTAGGTCGTCTCGATTCTCGCGCGACAGGAACGGGCGCAGCTTCTGGCGGCTGAACAGCGACAGGAACCGCGCCTTGGCGATGCGACCCAGAGGTCCGATCCAGCGACCGCCCGAGCCTCTGTTGGGTATGTAGGTCCCCTTTGGGGCCAGCGCGCGTCTGCACTCCGACAAGGAGTGTGCCTCGGCGTTATCGAAGATGACGTCGTAGCGCTGCCCACTTTGGGTGAAGTCTTCCTTGGTGTAGTCGATGACATGGTCTGCCCCGATCGATCGGACCATGTCCACGTTCCTGGTGCTGCATACGCCGGTCACTTCCGCTCCGAGTGATCTGGCTATCTGCACGGCGAACGTGCCCACACCTCCCGATGCACCGACGATCAAGACCTTTTGCCCGCGCCGCACTTCTCCCTGGTCGCGAAGAGCCTGGAGCGCTGTTGTCCCGGAAACTGATACGGCCGCAGCTTGTTCGAACGAGAGATTGGCCGGCTTGGACGCGAAATTGTCCTGTTCAGCACACGCATACTCAGCCAGGACGCCGGTGGTGCACCAGCCGAACACCTCATCGCCTGCTTGAAATCGCGTCACGTCCTTGCCGACCGCTTCAACAGTCCCTGCCAC
>WHSV01000045.1 GCA_009379915.1 Actinomycetota bacterium
GCCGCCGCCGAGCTCGTTCGGCAAGCTCGCCGGCCGGTGCTCTACGTCGGGGGCGGAGTGTTGAAGGCGGGTGCGGCAGACGAGTTGCTGGTGCTGGCGGAAGCGGCCGGTGCACCTGTCGTCACGACCCTCATGGCGCGCGGAGCATTCCCAGACAGTCACCCCCTCTGTCTGGGGATGCCCGGTATGCACGGCAACTTCGCTGCCGTCACGGCAATGCAGCGTTCCGATCTGCTGATCAATCTGGGCGCACGCTTCGACGACCGGGTGACCGGAAAACTTGACGGCTTCGCTCCGCTCGCCAAAATCATCCACGCAGACATCGATCCCGCCGAGATCGGCAAGAACCGCCACGCAGACGTGCCCATTGTTGGTGATGCGCGCTCGGTTGTGACCGAGCTGGCCAAGGCGGTGCTCGGCGACAACTCCGCGCACGGTCGCGTCGACCTGGGTTCGTGGCACGCGGAAGTCGCCCGTTGGTCGCGTGACTATCCGCTCCGCTACGAACAATCCGGCGACGGACCGATCAAGCCGCAGTTCGTCGTGGAGCGATTCGCCGAGCTCACGAGAGGGGATGCCATCGTCGCGACGGGAGTCGGTCAGCACCAGATGTGGGCCTCGCAGATGATGCGGGTGAACGAGCCCTACTCGTGGGTGACCTCGGGTGGGCTCGGCACGATGGGGTTCGCCGTTCCCGCCGCACTCGGCGCGAAGGTTGGCCGGCCCAACGAGCGGGTAATCGCGATCGACGGCGACGGTTGCTTCCAGATGACGGCGCAGGAACTCGCTACGGCGACCCTCGAGAAGATCCCCTTCACCGTCGCCATCCTGAACAATTCCAACCTGGGGATGGTCCGTCAGTGGCAGGAGTTGTTCTACGACCAGCGCTACTCGGAGGTGCACCTTCCGCAGGTTCCCGATTACGTGAAGCTGGCCGAGGCCTACGGCGCGGTGGGATTACGAGCCACGTCGGTCGACGAGGTCGACAATGTCATCGACAAGGCCATGGGCGTCGACGACCGGCCCTGCGTGATCGATTTCCGGGTCGACGCCGGCGAGATGTGTTTTCCGATGGTTCCCGCCGGCGCAACCAACGACGAGGTCATCGTGGGCCCCAACGAGCGGCCCTATCCCGAAGGCGAACCGGATCTCGATGATGAGTTGCCGAGCGCCAGGGCCGTGTCGTGATCACGTCGCACACGCTCTCGATTCTCGTCCAGAACAAACCGGGTGTCCTCGCGCGCGTGTCGGGACTCTTCGCGCGCCGAGGATTCAACATCACCTCCCTCGCGGTGGGCGAAACCGAGAACCCCGAGGTTTCGCGCATGACCGTGGTTCTGTCGGCCGACGGAAAACCGGTCGAGCAATGTGTGAAGCAGCTCTACAAGCTCATTCAAGTGCTTCGGGTCGAGGAGTTGCCCTTGGACCATGCCGTCGAACGAGAGGTTGCCCTAATCAAGGTCGGCGCCGGCGCCCGAGATCGCGCAGCGGTTATCGAGATAGTCGAGATCTTCAGAGCGAAGGTGGTCGACGTCGACGGCGAGGCGCTCACGGTCGAGGTGACGGGATCCCCCGAGAAGGTGCGCGCTCTCGAAGCACTGCTGGAACCCTACGGAATAGTCGAGTTGGTAAGGACCGGGCGCATCGCGATCGCGCGCGGAGCACGTGGCATCAAGGCGCCCACCCTGCGCCCGGTGCCGATCGAGACGGCTTCCTGACCCGAGGGGCCGCCATCTGTCGGAGAGGAAGCGGTCGCCTCGGCGACCGCGGGAAACCTGTAGCAGACCTAGAGAGAGGATCGACATGGCAGCGAAGATCTACTACGACACCGACGCAACTCCCGAGGCGCTGCGAGGCAAGCGGGTCGCGGTGCTGGGCTACGGCTCACAGGGCCGCGCCCACGCTCTCAATCTGCGCGACTCCGGACATGATGTGGTGGTCGGCCTGCGCAAGGACTCGCCCTCGTGGACCGCCGCGGAGGGCGACGGACTCACCGTTGCGAGCCTCAACGAGGCGGTTGCGGACGCAGACGTCGTCGCGGTCCTGCTCCCCGACCAGCATCAGGCGAAGGTCTATGCGGAGTCCATCGAACCGAACCTGCGGCCTGGGGCGACGCTTATGTTCGCCCACGGTTTCTCGATCCATTTCGGACAGGTGCGGCCTCCGAGTGACAACGACGTGGTCATGATCGCCCCCAAGGCCCCCGGACCGCTCGTGCGCAGGACGTTCGAGGCCAACAAGGGCACTCCGGCATTGGTCGCGGTCCACCAGGACTCCAGCGGCAAGGCCACCGAGCGCGCGCTCGCGTACGCCCAGGGCCTCGGCTGCACGCGGGCCGGTGTGATCGAAACCACGTTCGCGGAGGAAACCGAGACCGATCTCTTCGGCGAGCAGGCGGTGCTTTGCGGAGGGACGTCTCGACTTATTCAGGCCGGCTTCGAGACGCTGGTCGATGCCGGCTACCAGCCCGAGATCGCCTACTTCGAGTGCCTGCACGAACTCAAACTCATCGTCGACCTCCTTTATGAGGGCGGGTTCACGCACATGCGGCACGCCATCTCGGACACCGCCGAGTACGGGGATCTCACGCGCGGCCGAAAGGTCGTCACCGACGAAACCACCAAGGCGATGCAGTCGATTCTCGAAGACGTCCGGTCGGGCGCCTTTGCCCGCGAGTGGGTCCTGGAGAATCGAGCCGGGTCACCGGTTCTGGAAGCAGAGCGTCGCCGTCAAACCGAGCACCCGATCGAAGAGGTTGGGAGCGGGCTCAGGGAGATGATGACGTGGATTCAGAAACCGACGTAGTAAGGATCTTCGATACGACGCTGCGCGACGGAGAGCAGTCACCTGGTATTTCGCTGAATCTCAGAGAGAAGGTCGAGATTGCCGAGCAGCTGGCTCGATTGGGAGTCGATGTCATCGAGGCCGGATTCCCCATCGCTTCAACGGGTGAGCTCGAGGCCGTGCAGGCAATTGCGCGCATCGTGACGGGTCCGGTGATAACTGGACTCGCGCGCGTCGAGCCCGGAGACATCGATCGGGCCGCCGAGGCCGTGGGTCGCGCGGGGCGCGCTCGAATCCATACCTTCATTGCGACGAGTGACGTACACATGCAATCCAAGCTGCGTATGTCGCCCTCCGAGGTGCTCGAGGCGGCGCGTTCGGGCGTCCGGCGCGCCCGCTCTCATGTCTCCGACGTCGAGTTCTCCTGTGAGGACGCGACGCGCAGCGACGCCGATTTCCTGGTCGAGGTGTTTCGAACCGCGGCCCAGGCGGGAGCGACGACCCTCAATTTGCCGGACACCGTCGGCTATTGCATGCCTCAGGAATACGCAGAGCTGCTCCGCTACGTGATGAGCGAGGTGGATGCCGAAGTCATATGGAGCGTGCACACACACGACGATCTTGGACTCGCTGTGGCCAATGCCCTCGCGGGCGTCGAAGTCGGAGCGCGCCAGGTCGAGGTCGCGGTCAACGGCATCGGCGAGCGAGCCGGCAACTGCTCGCTCGAGGAAGTGATTATGGCGATCCGGACGCGCAGCGCTCGTCAACGAGTCGCAACGAACGCAAACACGAAGGAGATCGCGCGCACGTCGCGTCTCGTATCGATGCTGACCGGCTACGCGGTGCCGCCTAACAAGGCCATCGTGGGAGCAAATGCCTTTGCCCACGAGGCCGGCATCCACCAGCACGGAGTCATGGTCGAGAGGACGACCTACGAGATCATGGATCCGGTAGATGTGGGCTTGGACGGCTCGCGTATCGTTCTGGGCAAGCACTCGGGCCGCCATGCGTTCGGCAACGCCCTTGCCGAGCTCGGATTCAATCTCGGGCCGGAGGAGGTCGCGAAGGCGTTCGCGCGGTTCAAGGAACTCGCCGATCGCAAGATCCGCATCACCGATGTCGATCTCGAGGCAATCGTGTCAGAGGAGATCGGCTCGGAGGCGGACGAGTACGAGCTCTTGTCGATTCAGGCCGCCGGTGGCACTCACCTGGCACCCACTGCAACCGTGCGGCTGCGCCGAGCCAACGAGATCATCGACGAGAGCGCGATCGGAGACGGGATGATCGATGCCGCGTGCGGAGCAGTCCAGCGCGCTACGGGCATCGAAGCGAGACTCGAATCCTTCAATGTCTCCAGCGTTACGAGTGGAATCGATGCGCTGGGCGACGTGACGCTCGTGCTGGCGACGGTTGGATCGGAGGACGAGCCCGTTCGAAGAGCAACGGGGCGGGGCGTCTCCACCGATGTCGTCGAGGCCGCCGCTCGGGGCTACCTCTCGGCGGTCAACCGTCTATTCGCGCTGAGAGCACGTGAGGAAGCCGGTCGGCTCTCAGAGGGTGTGGGCTGATGGGACAGACGATCACCGAGAAGATTCTTGCCCGGCACTCCGGGCGAGACGAAGTACGGCCGGGAGACATAGTCATGTGCCGTGTGGATCTTGCGATGGCGAACGACGTCACCGCTCCGGCCGCGGCAGATGCATTCGCGCGGATGGACGTGGCCACGGTGTGGGATCGCTCGAAGATCGCCCTCGTCGCTTCTCACTTCGCGCCGGCAAAGGACATCGCGTCCGCCAACCTGATGACGCGGATGCGGTCGTTCGCTCTCGAACACGACATCGAGCATCTATTCGAGGTCGGACGCGGAGGCATCGAGCACATCCTTCTTCCTGAGGAAGCGCTGACTCTGCCTGGCGACGTCGTTATCGGCGCGGACTCGCATTCCTGCACCTACGGGGCCCTCGGTTGCTTCTCAACCGGCGTTGGCTCGACCGATCTAGCAGCGGTGATGGCGACGGGCGAGATCTGGCTGCGGGTCCCCGAGAGCTTGAGGGTCGTCTATTCGGGAGCCCCGCCCCCGTGGATCGTGGGCAAGGATCTGATCCTGTCGGTGATCGCCGCCATCGGCGACGACGGCGCGCGCTACATGGCGATGGAGCACACGGGTGACACTCTGGGCTATCTCTCGATGGACTCGAGACTCACGCTGACCAACATGGCCATAGAGGCGGGGGCGAAGTCGGGGATCATCGCACCCGACCAAACGACCTTCGATTACGTGAGCTCCAGGCAAGCGGCGGTCGGACGCCACAGGGATTGGCCGACGCTGGCCTCGGACTCAGACGCCGCCTATGCGAGCGAGGTCCGCATCGACGCGGCGTCGCTCGAGCCGATGGTTGCCCGGCCCTCGCTTCCGTCGCGTGCCGTTCCCGTCGGCGAGATCGAGCCGGTTCGAGTCGACCAGGTCTTCATCGGCTCCTGCACCAACGCTCGCATCGAGGACCTGCGCATCGCGGCTCACGTTTTGGGGGACGAGCGCATCGCCCCCCACGTCAGGCTGATGGTCATCCCGGCTACTCAGAGGGTGTGGCAGCAGGCGAACGCCGAGGGACTGCTCGACCTCTTCGCCGGCGCGGGAGCGAGCGTGTCCACACCCACTTGTGGAGCTTGTCTCGGCGCTCACATGGGAGTGCTCGGTCCGGACGAGGTTTGCGTTTCGACCTCGAACCGCAACTACGTCGGCCGCATGGGTCACCCGTCGGCTCAGGTCTATCTCGCCAATCCTGCCGTAGCCATGGCCTCCGCCGTGGCGGGAGCGGTCGCGCACCCCGCCGAGATTCGTCCCGATGCTCCGAATCTCGTGCCCGAGTTGGTGGTCGGCTGATGGGACGAGCCTGGTGCTATGGGGACAGCGTCGACACCGACGTGATAATTCCCGCCCGGTACCTAACGACGACAGACCCAGCGGAGCTGGCCGAGCATGCCCTCGAGGACCTGGACGCAGGCTTCGCCTCGGCCGTGCAGGCTGGCGATTTCGTGGTTGCGGGATCGAACTTCGGCTGCGGTTCGAGCCGCGAGCACGCGCCGGTTGCGCTGAAGGGCGCGGGAGTCGGCGCGGTCGTGGCGCGTTCGTTCGCGCGCATCTTCTTTCGCAACGCCATCAATACCGGACTCGTCATCGTGACGTGTCCGGAGCTCGTCGACGTCACCGATTCGGGTGACGAGATCGAGGTTGACCTCGCCAAAGGGGTGGCATCGAACGTCACCAAGAACCAATCGTTTCAGCCGGAACCGCTGCCGGACTTCATTTTGGAGATCGTCGAGTGCGGAGGGCTCGTCGAGTGGGTGAAACGTCGAACGAACGCGGCATGAAGCCGCACATCTCGGTATTGCCCGGTGACGGGATAGGACCCGAGGTGGTCAAGGTCGCCTTGGGTGAGCTTCCGGGTGAGTTCGATTACGTCGTCATAGAGGCCTCGGCCGAGCGTTATTTGGCCGAGGGCACGCTCATATCGGACGAAGAGATAGCAGCCGTATCGGACAGCGATGCTCTCCTTTTCGGCGCCGTCGGCGACCACCGCGTCCCCGACGGAGTACTCGAGCGCGGGATCCTGCTCCGGTTGCGCAAGGAACTCGACCTGTACGTCAACCTGCGCCCCTTTCCGGAGATCGGGATCACTTTCGTCAGAGAGAATTCCGAAGGGCCCTACTCCGGCGTCGGGGGGCGAGAGGGCGAAATCGCGAACGAGGTGAACGTCAACACGGTCGCCGGGGTAGAACGCTGTGTGCGATACGCGTTCGAGCACGCGCAGGAGCACGGCCGGCGGCTAACGCTCGTTCACAAGAGCAACGTCCTGGTTCACGCGGGGGCTTTGTGGCGCGAGGTAACCGAGAGAGTCGGCGGCGATTTTCCGGACGTGGAATGGAACTACGAGCACGCGGATGCGTGTGCCTACCACCTTGCGCGGCACCCGTCGCGCTACGAAGTGATCGTGACGGACAACCTCTTCGGCGACATCCTGAGCGACCTCGCTGCGGGACTGGGCGAGGGGCTGGGCGCGGCGGCCAGCGCGAACCTGCACCCGGACCCCACCACTCGTCCCACCCGATGTCTCGGTCTGTTCGAGCCGGTGCACGGATCGGCCCCCGATATCGCCGGCACGGGACTGGCCGATCCAACCGCGGCCATCGGAGCCGCTCGAATGATGGTCGACGAACTGCAGAGGTCGTGGCTAGCATCGAAGTCATGACGAATCGCACCGTCGCCTACCAGGGCGAGGCCGGGGCGTACTCGGAAGAGGGGGTGCTCACCGCCTTCCCCGACTCCGAGCACCTGCCGTCGCAGACGATCAGGAAGGTCTTCGAGGCAGTCGAGGTCGGGCGAGCCGACTACGGACTCGTCCCGATGGACAACTCTCAGGCGGGCAGCATCAACGAGACCTATGACCTCTTTTTGAAACACGGCCTGCATCTGGTGGAGGAGACGGTGGTCCGCGTAAGCCACTGTCTGATGGCTCTCCCCGGCAGCAACCTCGACGATCTGGCCGAGGTCATGTCGCACCCTCAGGCGATCGCGCAATCGGAGGAGTTCCTTACCTCCCTCGACGTATCCGTGCGAGCGGAATACGACACTGCGGGGGCGGCCAAGAGGATCGTCGACGACAAGCTCGAACGGACCGGAGCGATCGCATCGAAGCGAGCCGCCGAGTTCTACGGGCTCGAGATTCTCGCCGAAGGGATCCAGACCTATCCAGACAACTACACGCGCTTCGGGGGTCTGTCTCGTGATGCCCGGTCGCTGCGTGATGCGACCAAGTCGTCGCTCGTCTTCGGGGTCGGCCATGTCGCCGGATCGCTCTACAGGTGCATCGGGGCCTTTGCCGAGCGGCACCTCAACCTCACCAAGCTCGAATCGAGGCCCCGAGCCGGTAGGCCGTGGGAGTACGTCTTCTACGTCGACGTCGAGGCCCCCGCGGAGGAGCCTGCAATGATCGAAGCTCTGTCCGAGGTCAGCGAGCACGCAACCTTTACGAGGCTGCTGGGCAGCTACGCGTCGGGGTTCACTCCGCGGTGAGAGGTCGCATTCCGGAGGACCTCCGAGCGCGGCGTGTTTCGTTGCTCGACCGGCTCGTGAGCGGCGAAGCTCGAAGGTCTGCGGCCGAGCGGGGGAGTGGAGGGGATCCAGAGGCAGAACACGGAACCCATGTGATCGGACCGCTCCAGCCACAGCCGACCTCCGATGACCTCGGTCATCTTGCGGCAGATGTAGAGCCCGAGCCCCGTTCCACCGACTGCACGCGTTGACGACTGATCCACCTGGTAGAAGCGCTCGAAGACCTTGTCGTGCAAATCGGCGGGAATCCCCCCGCCCTCGTCGGAGACCGAGACCAGAACCCCGTCGCTGTGCCTGACGCCAAGCACGGTGACGCGCGTCTCTGGGGCAGAGTATTTGAGCGCATTGTCGAGCAGGTTGCTGACGATCTCGTAGACCTTGCCCTCGTCGGTCTTGATGAGCGGCATACCCTCTTCGAAATCGAGGTCGATTAGATGGTCCGAGCGCTGCCGCCCCTCGTCGACGATCTGCCGCGCGAGGTGGGGGAGGGACACCGTCGAGATGACCGGTCGAACCTCGTTCGACTCCAGGCGAGAGACCTCGAGCAGGTCTTCGATCAAGAGACGAAGACGTTCGCCCTGACGTTCGATCGTCTCGAGAAACTGATGCTCTTCGTCCGGCGAAAAGGTGACGTTGGGGCGAAGCAGGGTCTTGGCGTAGCCGAGGATCGACGTCAGGGGGGTGCGCAACTCGTGCGACACGGATGCGACGAAGTCGTCCTTGACGCGGTTCATCTCGGTGAGGTGAGCTAGTGACTCCTCGAGGCGCCCGACGAGCCTGGCGTTCTCGAGCGAGACGCTGGCGTGGTTGGCGAGCGTCTCGAAGAGCTTTAGATCCTCGGAGTCGAAGGTGCTGACTTCCCCAAAACGATTGCCGACCAGCATCGTTCCGACGACATCTTCCTCGCCGAACAACGGCGCGACCATCGCGTCTCGAATGCTTCTTGCTTCGAAGTAGTGACGGATGCGCTCGTTTCGAATTGGCCTGGCGAACAACACGGCCTCGCGCTCCGATGCGACGCGCGCCCACACCCCTTCTGTTGGATCGAGGTGGACCGGGACGAGAGTGTGCTCTACGTCCCCTGGTCCCAAGGTCGATCTCAGCGCCGGCTCTCCCTCGGCGGATGGAAACAGTGTGATCGTCGCAATCTCCGCTCTGAACATGCGCCGAGCTTGTTCGAGCAGAGTGCTGCTCGCGGCCTCGACCTGCAGAGAGCGGTTCAGTGCGCGCGTCGACTCGTAGAGGAACTCGAGGCTCTGGTGTTTCTCCGATTGCGACGTGTAGGCGCGGTAGGCGATGAACATCAGACCCATCGGGACGATGAGCAACCAGGCGGCCATGGGTTCGAGCCAGAGAACCGTCACCGCGGCGAGCGCGATGCTCGTGTTCGTCGCGGTGATGACGAACAGGAAGCGCAGAGTCCGCGCGAATCCCGCGGGCCTGCGTCCGTCCGAGAGCCAGATGGCTGCCGCAATCGCGATGCCGCTGCCGATCGACGCGATGAGTGCCCCGGTTAGAGCCGCAGCCCACCCGAGGGGACCGATCGGGTCGGCATCGCCGATGACGGCGTGGAAGCACAAGGCGGCGACCGAGGTTCCGAGCGCAAAGTGCGCCACGTTGAACGAGAACTTGAGTGGTCCCTGCCTGCGGTGCAGGGCAAGGGCGATGCTCGCTCCGACCATCTGCGCGACCACGAGCTCCCAGGGAGCCGAGAAGAAGAAGCCGAGCACCAGCGGCACTTCGCTCAGCGAGAACGAGTGCGCGTCCCGCCGGAACTGGATGTGGATGACGAAGATCTCGACGAGGCAGAAGAGCAGGGCGAGCATCCACCACGGGACGTGGATGTCTGCCCCCTCGAGTCGAGGAGCGTCGTGGATGAAGAACAGGTAGAGCGCGACGCCGGCCGCCGCCATCAAGGCGGTCAACAGCCAGACCCGCGCCGTCCCCGACAGGCCTCTAGTCGAGGCTGACCTTCGAGTGTCGCTGTCCTGGGCATGGAATGTGCTCACGACCATCCAAAATCTCCCGATTCGCCCTGCTTGGCAATAACTAAATCGTGAGTAGCCACATCGGACTACCAACTCGTGATTCTTCGGTGCCAAACGGCAGCGTCCGCGGTGGCCTTAATCTGGGTTCTCCACAAAACAAGACACTCAGTGATCGATTGGGCTGAGGAGGCCGGCAATGGCGCAAGTCGAACTGCTTGCAGAGGTGACGAAGTTTATCGAGCGACCCCCGAAGATGACGATCGGCGGCACCGCCGTCGAGGCGAAGTCGAGCAGGACGTTCGACGTCATCGACCCCTCGACGGGCGACAAGCTAACCGAGGTTCCGCGCGGCGCCGCCGAGGACATCGACGCGGCGGTTGCGGCGGCGCGCGAGTCGTTCGACGACCGCCGCTGGAGTGGCCTGCGACCGGGCAAGCGCACGGACATTCTCTACAAGATCGGCGAGCTCATCAAGCGCAACACACCGGAGCTGGCGCAGCTCGAGGCCATCGACTCGGGCAAGCCGGTGAATCTCGCGTCCGGCGAGATCTGGGCTGCGGGAGAGGCGTTTCGCTACTTCTCCGGGTGGCCGACGAAGACGTTCGGCGAGACGAATCCCAGCGACGACAACATGTTCATCTACTCGCTGCGCGAGCCGCTGGGTGTCTGCGGCGGCATCATTCCCTGGAACTTCCCCCTGATCATGGCCGCGTGGAAGATCGCACCGGCTCTCGCGTTCGGCAACTCGGTCGTACTGAAGCCCGCCGAGCAGACGCCTCTCACCGCGCTTCGGTTGGCCGAGCTGTGTCTCGAGGCCGGCGTCCCGGAGGGTGCCGTGAACGTAGTCACCGGTCTCGGGGAAGAGGCCGGCGCCGCGCTGGCGGCGCACGACGACGTGGACAAGATCACCTTCACCGGATCCACGGGGGTCGGTCGCAAGATTCTCGAAGCTTCCGCGGGCAACTTGAAGAGAACGACGCTCGAGCTTGGCGGAAAGTCCCCGAACATCGTCTTCGCCGACGCGAACCTGAGGCGCGCCTCCAAGGGATCGATGATGGGCGTGTTCCTGAACTCGGGCCAGGTCTGCACGGCCGGTACCCGGATACTCGTCGAGAAGTCCATCCACGACGAATTCGTCGAGTCCCTGGTCGGTGCTACTCGGTCGATGAAGCTCGGTCCCGCACTCGACGACGACAGCGGAATGGGACCCGTCGTCTCGGCCGAACAGCTCGAGCGCGTCACCTCATATATCGACATCGGCCGCTCCGAGGGGGCCCGGGTGGTGACGGGAGGCGAGCGCGCAACCGACCTCGGCGACGGCTACTTCGTCCAGCCGACGATCTTCGCAGGAGTACGCAACGATATGCGGATCGCGCAGGAGGAGATCTTCGGCCCGGTTGCGGCGGTCATCGAGGTAGCGGACGTGGACGAGGCGATCGCGGTTGCAAACGACACCATGTACGGTCTGGCCTCCGCGGTATGGACGAGTGACGTCTCGAAGGCACACAAGGTCGCGCGCGGCATCAAGGCCGGGACGGTCTGGGTGAACACGGCCGGTCTCTACGATCCAAGCGTCAGCTTCGGCGGGTACAAGCAGTCGGGCTTCGGCCGTGAGCTCGGCAAGCACTCGATGGAGGGCTACACGCAGACGAAGTCGGTCTGGGTGAACCTGCGCTAACCGCCCGACTCTGCCAAAACCGTCGGCAGTGCGGTCCAAGCGCGAGGGGTGAGTCGTGGCGGCCCTATACGCTCGCGTGGATCACCACGCGGCTGCTGTCGAGCGACCTCAGGAGGGGACGGCGTTCGCGGACCTTGGTCCACGCGGCACTGGTTGCTCGGTAGGGGAGCGAATGCGGGCCCCATACGATCTGCGCCTCCCGGAAGCCCACAGCTTCGAGCATGCCGAGTACTGCGAGTGGATTCGGGCCCCACCAGTTGGAGTGATCGCGATTCAGCTCGTCGGCCGGGTAGAAGGCGGCCGCGGGTCGTCTCGTCCGAAGCAGGGCGACGTGGGTCTCCAAGATCAAGCAATCGCCCGTCAGACTTCTGATCCGCTCGAGCGCGCGGAGCGGATCCCGCATGTGGTACAGGACGCCAAGGAACAGGACGACATCGAACACCCCCATCTCTCCTCGGGCGAGAGGTCGAGCACATCTACATCCCTGTCTTCGACGTGCGATCCCAACGCTCGCCGAGCGAGCTCGAACCCGGCCTTGCTGCCCCATCCAGCCCCGCTCCAGGCGTAGGAGTCCGTGGCAAGCACTCGCTCGGCCCCCCGGCGCTCGGCCTCAAAGGAGTAGAAGCCATCCCAAGCCCCGACGTCGAGAACGGTCTTGTCTGCGAGGTCTTCGGGAAGGTTCAGCCTGGACAGCGTCTTGAAGTTGTTGAGAACCCCGGGGTGATGATTCCGTCACCCAGATCAATCCGGTGATACCAGCGGATCCGCCGTACCTCGTCGAGCAATTCCTGACGATCCATCCGCCGTGTGCCCCCGTTGGTCTAGGCGGTCGCTTGCCGTCTCCGGTGGGACGATCTCGCTCCGGCCATCTGAGGTTCCAGCCGGGCAGACATAGATCGTGGTGACTTATGAGCCATGACCTTCCTGGACAGTATTACCAAGCGTGCTCGGGTTCTGCCTCGAACGAAGCACGCCGTTAGGCGATGCGAAATCCCTCCAGGCCTTCCGGCTGCTCCTCGGTCACGTCCACAGAATCGACGTCGGCGTAAGAGGGACCCGAGCGGCACCACTCGAGGACCGCCTCGACGGCGGCCGGCTCGCCCTCGAGGATCACCTCGACACTTCCGTCGGGAAGGTTCTTAGCGGACCCGGCGACGTCCTGCTCCCGCGCCACCCGCCCGCAGGTGTCGCGGAAGAAGACCCCCTGGACCCGGCCCGTCACCACCGCTCTCCGTCTGACCACCCGCGCACGCCTAGTCGGCCGGCCGGACGACGATCATCTCGTGCTGAGGCTCGACGGCCACGACCGCGTTGGGGATCGCCTCCGTAACGCCCGGGTCGACGAAGAGGCGAATGTCGGAAGCCTCCACGGTCGTCTCACCTTCGAGTGGCCCGTCCGCGAGCTCGACCTGGACGCCGAGCCCTCCTTGGAGGCCGCGGGCCGCCCTAAGTCGGACGCCGCCCGCCGACGGATCGACCCGACCGAGCTCGAGCGAGCGTCGCAGCACGTCGACGGCTTCCTCGGTTACCTGAATGGGCACTGGAATAGCTCCCGTCACGATGGTTTGAGTCCGGCCACCGAGAGTAACCCCCGCTCCGAGGGCCTCCTTAGTGTGCCGCCCGAGTCGGCGGGCGCAGTCAGAAGACAAAACCGGCATCAAAAGGGGGACGTGGTGCCGGGCGCCGGTTCTCGTTGCCCGCTCCGGCTTTGGCGCGGACATCCGACGAAAAACTACGCCTGCCGTCGGTCAACGGTCGAAACTGTGACGTCTTCCGACCTGATCAGGCTCTGGCTCGTTCCTTCGCGCACCATGGTCGCATACCGACCAAATCGGCGAAGAGTTGGCCTCAACCCATACACCGCGGCAGGATCACGGCCGCACCACTCCAACTCGGGCCCCGCTGCTGCCTTCCGTCGCCACGACGCAGCCCCAGGCGTCTGGCGGCCCCCCTGCTCGGCCGGGACTTTCCGGTTCAAGAGCGGCTCGGAGGTCTCCGATGAATAGGGTCTAGGCCCAAGAGGTATGGGAGCCCCAGAGGGGCGGGAGGATCGTGTGCTGGATTCGAAAATAGAGAGCCGGACGGAGGCGATGGGAGCGAGCCTGGATTCATATCGTCGCCTGGCCGATGTCTTTCACCACGTCCTCTCCGAGCAGAGCCTCGATGCCCTGCTCGAGCGCGTCGCCGACACGCTCATGGATCTTCTCCAGTACGACACCCTGATCATCTACGAGGCGGATGAGGCCCAGAGAGTGCTGATCCCGGTTCTGGCGCGCGATCAGTACGTTGACCAGATCATGAGCGACAGGGCCCCCTTCGGGCGCGGCATCACCGGATACGCGGTCGAGGCTCGGGAGGCCGTGCTCGCCAACCACGCACACCTCGACCCACGAACTCACGTCATACCGGGTACGCCCGACGATCCCGAGTCGCTGATGAGCATTCCGTTGATCACCAAGGGGTCGGTCAAGGGCGCACTCAACATCTACAGGCAGGGCGAGGATGCGATCTTCAGCAGCGAGGAGTTCGAGATCGCCAAGCGCTTCGGCGACGCCGCAGCGCTTGCCATCGATAATGCGAATCGCCGTGCCGAGCTGGAGCATGCGGCTCAGACTGACTCTCTGACCGGTCTCTACAACCACCGCCACTTCCACGAGCGTCTTCGAGCCGAGCTCAACAGGGCGAGCCGCAAGCACGACTCGTGCGCTTTGCTCGTGATGGACATCGACGACTTCAAGAAGGTCAACGACGTCTTTGGTCACGCGGCCGGTGACGCGGTTCTCGTCACCATCGCCGATCTCCTTCGTTCGACCGTGCGCGCGTCCGATGTCGCTTGTCGACTGGGTGGCGAGGAGTTCGCAGTGATTCTCCCGTCCTGCGACGCGGGGGATGCGCTTGGTCTTGCAGCCCGCATCACATCCCAGCTCGAAACCATGGAGTTCGAACCGGCCGGGAAGATCACGATGTCCATCGGGGTGGCTCAGGGACCACAGCACGCCGCAAACCCCCGCGAGCTGGTCGCGTGTGCGGATGCCGCGATGCTGACGGCGAAGGCGAACGGCAAGAACCGCACGCTGATCTTCGAAGAGGGGGCAGATGCGCGCCCGGGAGAAGCGCATCGGACCCGAGACGTACGCTCGATCGCCCATCTGAAGATGCTTCAGAGCCTTGCCGGAAAGCTCAACCGTCTCAACGACGTGAAGCAGATCGGAAGCACCATCGCCAACGAGCTCAGGACTCTCATCGACTACCACTCCTGCCGCGTCTACCTGACCGAAGGGCAGAGGTTGGTGCCGATCGCATTCAAGGGCGAGGTATTGAGCTCGGAAGAGGATGTCGCGAACTGGACGGTCCGAATAGGTGAGGGCATCACCGGACGTGTAGCTCAGACGGGCTCACCATTGCTCGTGCCGAACGCGCTCGCCTGTGAGTGGGCCGTGCAGGTCCCGGGAACGGCAGACATCGAGGAGTCGCTCGTCGCGGTGCCCCTCAACTACGGCGCGCGGGTTGTGGGGGCCGTCATCATCTCGAAACTCGGGATCAAGCAGTTCGACGAGGACGACGTTCGTCTGCTCGAGGTTCTGGCCGGCCACGCGGCCGTCGCCCTCGAAAACGCTCGCCTCTACGAGAATCAAAGGCGCGAGGCGGAGCATGCCAAAGCTCTGCTCCAGTTCGCAGACACGGTGTCGTTGGCGCCGAGCCAGTACGTCGTGGGCAACGAGAGCGTCAAGGTTGCCGCCAGGGTCATGGAAGCACACCAGTGTGCGTTGTGGATGTATGACGAGCGCGCCGACAAATACGTGTGCGTTGCACACCATGGCTTCGTCGGTGACCGAGCGGCGGAACCGGCTGTTCGGATGCGCTTGTCGCGGGAGTACGGCGACGGGTTCTTGAGCGGCCGCAAGGGGCCCTTCGTGCTGTCCGCCTCCGAAGTGAAACAACGCCTCCCCCTGCCGGCCACGTTCGCATGGCGCACTCTGGCGGTAGCACCTCTTCACGGTGTCAAGGGTTGGATCACCGTCCGCCACCCCGAGTCCGACGGGCTTTACTTCGCCGAGGATCGCATGCGGCAACTGGCCGGAATCAGCTACCAGACGTCCACGGCGATGCAAAAGGCGATGCTCTACAAGGACCAGAAGGAGAGCGCCGACATCGCGAACTCACTCCTCGACGTGAGCCGCGAGCTTGCGACCGCAGAGGATCTCAACGCCGTCCTCAACCGGACCGTTGAACTCGCCGCGCGCATCCTCGGGTCGCCCCGAACGACGGTGTGGCTGCCGGATCCAGACACCGAGGATCTGATGGCCGAGGCTCAGATTGGTTACGAGGGTACCGATCTCGTGACGCTTACCAAGTATCGGGTTCCCCTCGAGCTTGCGAGTCCTCTGTTGCTCGCGGACGAGCCCTTTTCCGCGAACTCGTTCGAGCTGGTCCGGCAGCTCGGCCTGGACCTCGATCTCGTTCGCGGACACATCGCCGTTGCGCCACTCAAGCTTGACGGAGGGGGAGTCGGCGCGCTCGTTGTAGGTGCTCCGGCCCTAGGCGATTACGAGTTCTCCGATCGCAAGATGAAGCTGCTGGCGGGCATTGCACACCAGGCGCGTCTCGCTATCAACAACGCTCACACCTTCCTCAGTCTCGAGCGCACCTTCATCTCGACGGTCGAGGCGCTCGCCAACGCCCTGGAGGCCAAGGACGAGTACACGTCCTCGCACGCACGGTGGATCACCGACATGGCGCTCGAGGTCGGCAGCGAGCTGGGCCTCGATCCGCGCACCATGAAGAACCTCGAGCTCGGCGCCCTCTTCCACGACATCGGCAAGATTGGCATCCCAACCGACATCCTCTTGAAAGAAGGCCCGCTCAACGACGAGGAGTGGGCGATCATCCGTACTCATCCAGAGCTCGGTGAGAAGATCCTCGCGCCGATCGAGTTTCTTGCCGAGGTGCGGCCGATCGTGCGCGCATGTCACGAGCATTGGGATGGTGGCGGTTACCCGGACGGCCTGCGCGGTGAGGACATTCCGTTGGAGGCCCGCATCATTCTCGTCGTCGATGCCTTCCACGCGATGACGACTGATCGCCCTTACCGAACATCCCTGAGCCTCGAGGAGGCGTGCAGGCGACTGAGGGAAGCCTGCTCCACGCAGTTTGACCCGAGAGTCGTCGATGCGATGCTCCGGCTCATGGAGCTCCGACCCGAGTTGACCCTGGTCGACTGACTCGAATACTCAAAAACTCGCCCGCCCGGAGGGCGGGGTTCCGAGCCTTTCGCTCGCCGAGGCGCAGCGAAGAACTTGGCCTGCCCGAAGGGCGGGTTCCGAGCTTTGTGCTCGGCGAGGCGCAGCGAAGCTCCGCCGAAGGCTAGAGCTCCGCCGAAGGCTAGACGTCTTTGAACTGCTCGAAGGGCTGGCGGCAGCTCTCGCAGTAGTACAGAGCCCGGCACGGCGTAGGACCGAAGGCGTTCTCGTTGCGAGTATCGGTGCTCCCGCAGAACGGGCACTCGGCTCTCTTGGGGAGGCCGATTTCCGTGATCAGGACGGGTCCCTTGCCCGTGGGCGGGGCAAGGCCGAACTCCTTGAGTTTCGCTCGCCCCTCGTCTGTGACCCTGTCCGTGGTCCAGGGCGGGTCGAAGGTCGTCTCGACGGTGACCGACTCGACGTCGCCCACCGCGCCGACGGCGGCAGCTACATCCTGCCTGATCACGGGGATGGCAGGGCAGCCCGTGAAGGTGGGCAGCACGGTTACGCGCACCCGCGCGCCCTCCACTTCGACGCGCTTGATCATGCCCATGTCGACCACGGAAACTGCGGGGATCTCGGGATCGGGAACCGTCGTCAGCGCCTCCCACACGGCAAGTTCGGTCGTCGTCGAGGTCGTCATCACCAAGTCGCTCCCGGGTGCTGCCTATAGGTCTTGGTCAACTCGCCCCACAACTGGTCGAAGTCCCCGGTGTGCTCACCCGAACGTCCTCCGAGCCCAGTGGGTTGCGCCGGCTCGGCGTCTCCGCCATCGGGGGATGCGATGAGGTCGCCCGACGAGGAGGCGACGAACTCGGCGGACTCGTCGAGGTCGGCGCGCACGTCTGTGGGGAGTCCGAGATCATCCAGCGTGTTGCTTGCCCGCTCGATGAAGGTTGCCTTCAGCTCGAACGAGGGTGTGGGAAGCCAGCCCTCGTCGACCGCTTCGGCCTCGAGCTCGATGGGCTCGAACAGTCCGATCGCCTCGGCGAACGCGCTCGACAGTCCCGTCTCGATACGACTGCGACCCTCCACCGGTCCATGCGCGACCCGCTTCATCCACATGTCCGCATGGATCAGGTGGTAGCGCTCCTCGCGTCGCATCTTCGTCGCCAATTGCGCGAGCTCTGTGTTCGAGCTGCGCTCCAGGGTCGCCAGGCGAATGTCGTCGGCAGTGTCGTAGAGCCAATGCCGCGCAAGCGTGTAGGCCCAGTCGCCGTTGGATCGCTCGCAGATAACCGCGTTGCGGTACTCGTCGGCGTCTCGTCCCAATGCGATGCGATCGGCATCATCGTCGGTGAGTCTCGCCGTTAGCATGAAGTAGTTAGCTGCGTGACCGATCTCGTCTTGAGCGATCGAACTGAACGCAACGTCCTCCTCTATATGAGGGGCGAAGCCGGTCCATTCGGAGTGCCGGTGACCGAGTATGAGCTCGTCGTCCCCGTAGGCCAGCAGCAAAGAGATGAGTGACTTGGAGGTCATGAGGCATTCCGTTCGGCCATGACTTCCTTGGCGCGAACCTTGGCCTTCTCGCGCTTGGTCACGACATCGCGATAGGCCTCAGGGAACCGGTAGCTCTTGTCGGCTGCGATCTCGAGCAAGCTCTCGTCCGAGAAGGAATGGATGTCGGAGCGACGAGTCACCCAGAGATGCTCGCCCTCACGCCGCCGGAGGAAGCACTCTTTGGCCATGATCAAAGCCATCTCGGAATCGGGAGCAATGACGGCCCCGGCATGCGCAAAAGGCTCTTTGTGCCCAGACCTCTTGAAGACCTCGTAGACGTCCATCGGGCTCCCTAAGCGGCGTGAACCGCGGGCTCGGCCATCGCGTCGCGCACCCAGCGGTGGGTTTCGTAGATGTCTCGTCGCCAGGTGAGCCTGCGCTCGGTCTCCGGGCCCTGGTTCTTCTTGATGTCGTTGAGCGGCTCCCAGTCGATGTCCTCGTCCCTTACCAGATAGTCGTCCGCGTCCCTGTAGGGGACCGGCGTCGGAAAGGTGTAGCCGAGCTCGAGGATCTTGGGAACGTAGCGGTCGAGGAACTCCTGGCGCAGGTCCTCGTTCGTGCGCGTCTTGACCTTCCAGCGAAGCAGCAGGTCCTTGGCGACGTTGGAACGAGGGCCGAAGAAGTGGATGATCGGCAGCCACCAACGGTCGAGCGCCTCCTGGAACATCGCGCGCTGCTCATCCGTGCCCGCGGATAGCTCCATCGTGATGTGCTCGCCGTGGCGAAGGTGCAGTTGCTCCTCCGCGCAGATGCGCTTGAGGACCCGGGCGTAGGGAGCGTAAGAGGAGTCGCGGAGCGCGGCCTGAGTCACGAGTGCGGCTCCGTCGATCAGCCAACCGATGATGGCGACGTCCCCCCAATGTCTCACCGGGTAGTGAAAGACGTTGTGGAACTTCGACCTGCCCGTCACCAGGTCGTGAAACATCGTGTCGCGGCTCTTGCCGAGGTCCTCTGCGACCCTGTAGAGCAACTGCGCGTGGCCGACCTCGTCCTGGATCTTGGCCGCGAGGCTCATCTTTCGCCGCAGCGACGGTGCGATTGGAAGACACTCGCGCTCGGGGAGCGCACCCATGATCTCGGAGTTCGCGTGCATCTCGACGAACTTCAGGACGCCGCGCCGGTAGTCGTCGGGCATCCAGTCGTTGGTCTCGACCTTGCCGCCGTCCTCGATGTGCTCGTTGAACCGAGCGAGCTTCTCGTCGTACGTCATAGCGCCACCTCCGTCTCACCGCCGGCGCCCGCCGGGGTCCTGGTCCGTTCGGTTTTGAGGCCTCTAACGATCGATTCGGTGTAGCGGTGTCCGATCTCGGTCGGCGACAGCGATCCGTCCGGCCGGTACCAGGCGTAGACCCAGTTTCCCGCCGACAGCACGAGCCGGGCGGTCATCGCGATGTCGGCGTCCGCTCGGAACTCACCGGAAGAGATGCCGTCGGTCACGATGCCTCTCACGAGCCCCTCGTAGGTGTCACGCTTGTCCTGCACGGCGGCGCGCAGGTCGTGGGACAGATAGCGCCACTCGTTGAGGAACACGGTGGCCGCATCGAGGTGCTCGATCGCGGTCTCGATGTGCCCGACGAGGAACGCCTCGAGCCTGTCGGAGGCGGTGCCCTCCATCGTGGAGGCCGCGTGGGCCCGGGTCAGGAAGCGCTCGGCCCCCTCATCGACGACCTCGTAGAGGAGCTCCTCCTTGGAGCCGATGTGGGCGTAGAGCGAACCCTTGAGCATCCCGAGCGAATCCGCGAGGTGCTTCATGGAAGTGCCGTGGTAACCGCGCTCCGAGAAGAGACGGGCTGCCGCGGCCACGAGCTCGGCTCGGCGGGGGCTGAGGGTTCTCTCTGCTGTCTGGGCCATGGCCCTCCTGTCGGGGATTCACAAACAAACGGTCGTTTGGTCACTCTAGCAGTTATCCTGCGCCTATGCCAGACAGCTCTCCCGGGGCGGGGTCGGCCGGACCGCAGAACCTGCGTGACCTCCCCGGCGCGGAACGCGCCCCGCTGATTCTCGAGGCGCTGAAGAGCGCCTATGAGGACCCCAAGATCGCCCTCGATTTCACGACTCCGCTCGAGTGCGTGATCGCCACCGTGCTGTCGGCCCAGTCCACGGACGCCAAGATCAACGAAGTCACGAAGACGCTGTTCGTCAAATACCGCCGGCCCGAGGACTATCTCGCGGTTCCGGAGACCGAGCTCCAGGACGACCTGCGCCCCACCGGTTTCTTCAACCAGAAGACGAAGTCGGTGCGAGGCTTAAGCCAGAAGCTGATCGACGACTACGACGGCCAGGTTCCTTCGACGATCGCGGAGCTCATCACCCTTCCGGGCGTGGCGCGCAAGACAGCCAACATCGTCCAGGCCAACTGTTTTCCCGAGACGCTGAAGGCCGATCCGGACGCCGGCGTCGCCGTCGACACCCATGTCGGACGAGTTGCGGTGCGGCTTGGTCTTACGAGGCACGGCTCGAAAGAGGCCGACAAGATCGAACGGGACCTGATGGCGCTGTATCCGAAAGAGGAGTGGCCTCGGGTTCCGAACCTCTACATCATGCACGGCCGGATGACGTGCGACGCCAAGCGACCCAGGTGCGAGGACTGCGTGGTCGAACCTCTGTGCCCCTCGAGCCAGGAAGCGGGTCTGGTCGATCTCTTTCGCGTACCCCCGAAGAGGAAGACCGCCCGCAAGAAGACGGCCAAGAAGGCAACCCGCAAGAAGTCGACGTCGAAGAAGACCGCGGCGCGCAAGAAAACGACCGCCAAGAGGACCGGGCGCCGACGCACCGGCTCCGAATAGGAAGCGGGAAGAAGGTTGAGTCCTCGCAGGCGAGGCGTCGTCAGCCTGTGCGTGTGCGCGCTGCTTCTCGTTCAGGCCTCGTGCAGTTCCGAGGGGGACGGAGTGCCCGAGGACGCCGTGCTCATCACGCAGGGCACCAGCCCGACGGTCGAAGGACTTTCCATCGGACTGGCCTCGGTGAGCGGAGATGAGGCCCGCCTGAGCATCGCTCAGCCCGAGCAGCAGGCCGAGTTGATCACGGTGACGGCCGGGGAAATCGTCGAGGTGGGCGAATACACCGTCGAGATCTACGAGGTCGAGACCGACGACGAGGGCGGCTCCGTGCGGCTGAGGGTGACTCCTCCGTAGGACGTCCGTTTAAGGAAGACCCACCGTTAGCATTGGCCCGTGAAGAAAGTCATCCTGGCCGCCCCGCGCGGCTATTGCGCCGGCGTCGACAGGGCCGTCCAGATCGTCGAGCGCGCGCTCGACACCTGCGGGGCTCCGGTCTACGTTCGCAAGGAGATCGTTCACAACCGCTTCGTCGTGACCGAGCTCGAGACGCGCGGCGCCATCTTCGTGGACTCCGAGGAGGAGATTCCCGAGGGGGCAGTGTGCGTTTTTTCCGCTCACGGAGTGTCGCCGCAGGTAAGGGCCACCGCGGCCGAGCGCAACCTCCAGGTGATCGACGCGACCTGTCCTTTGGTGACGAAGGTGCATCTCGAGGCCAAGAAGTTCGCTCGGGGGGGCCGCAAGATCGTGCTCGTCGGTCACCTCGGTCACGAAGAGATCGAGGGCACCGCCGGTGAGGTCCCGGACTCGACCTACGTGATCGAGGACGTCGGCCAGATCGACAACCTGCCGCTCGACACCGACGAGCCGGTCTCCTATCTCACTCAGACCACGTTGTCAGTCGACGATACGCGCGACGTCGTCGAGTCGCTGCGCGACAGGTTCACCGACATCACGGGCCCCCACAGCGACGACATCTGCTACGCGACGCAGAATCGCCAGGTTGCCGTCAAGGCCCTCGCCCCCGAGGCCGACCTCGTGTTGATCGTGGGCGCGGTGAATTCGTCGAACTCGAACCGCATGGTCGAGGTCGCGATCAAGGCGGGAACGCCGGCGCACCTAGTCCCCGACGAGAGCTACCTGGAGGAGGCGTGGCTGGAGGGCGTCGAGACGGTCGGAGTCAGCTCGGGTGCCAGCGCTCCCGAGGTGCTCGTAGAGGGCGTGCTTACCAAACTCGCCGAGCACGGCTACGACACGGTCGAGACCAAGGAAGTGACGTCTGAGGACGTGACCTTCTCGCTGCCACCGTGGCTGCGCGAGCAGGCTGGAGCCACGGCTACGGGGGACTAACGCCCGGACTTCAGTATTGGATCGACTGCTCGATCTCGCCGGCGACGTCGAAGTCGCGCGCCGTCAATCCGCCCTCTGAGTGTGTCGACAGCACGAGCTTGACCCGGTTCCAGCGAATGTCGATGTCGGGGTGATGGTCGTAGCGGTCGGCGAGTTTCGCGACCTCGTTCACGAATTTTATTGCGGCCGTGAAATCCTCGAACTCGAAGACCTTCTGGATCGCGGAATTCCCCTCACGCTCCCAATCTCCGAGCTCGTCGGTTCGTTGCTCTATTTCTTCTTCCTCAAGCAGGTCGGCCACATCTCTCCTATTCGGTGCCGGCGTAACGTTCTGTCGGTTCTGCTGTGCTACCGCGGTCGTTGGGCGGAACATACCGCACACGAGGGGATGTGCTGCCACTCCCTCCGGGGTCGCCTCGACGGCTATGCTCGCCGCCGGAAATCAAACGACAGGGGCGGGCCCACTCGGCAGAGCGAGGGAGAGTAATGGATTACGGCATCGGAATCGGCGGGCCGATGAGCATGATCGGCCCAATGGCGAAGATGGTCGAGGACGCGGGATTCGAGTCCTGCTGGGCCGCGGAGACCACGAACACCTCCTTCGTCGCCGCCTCGGTTGCGATCCAGGCCACGACGGTGATCAACGTCGGCACGGCCATAGCCCTGGCGTTCCCTCGCTCGCCCACGATCACCGCGATGACGGCATGGGACCTTGACGAGTTGAGCGGCGGCCGCTTCATCCTCGGCATGGGCAGTCAGGTCAAGGGGATCAACGAACGCCGGTTTTCCGTGAAGTTCGAACACCCGGCCCCCAAGCTGCGCGAGTACGCCGAGGTCCTGCGGACGGTGTGGCGGAGCAACCGTGGTGAGAAGGGCCTGACGCACGAGGGACGCTTCTACACGGTGACCATGCCGACCTTCGGGAACGCTCCACCACGGCCCGACCGCCGGCTCGTGCCGGTGTACTTCGCCGCGGTCGGCAAGGTCATGGCCAAGGTCTGCGGCGAGGTCGCCGACGGCCTCCTCGCTCATCCGCTCGCGTCGCCCAAGTACCTGGAGCAGGTCGTGATGCCGGCAATCGCCGAGGGAGCCGAGCGGGCCGGACGCAAGCCGAGCGAATGCAACCTCACAGCCAGCCCGATGATCTCGATATCCGACGACGTCGACCTGGCCCGGCGTGAGGTCAAATTGCAGATCGCGTTCTACGCAACGACGCGCACCTACAAGGGGATCCTTGCGCTGCACGGCTACGAGAACCTGATTCCCGATCTCCGAGCCGCCTTCGACGGCAAGGACAGGGATCGGATGGTCGAGCTCATCCCCGACGACCTCGCCGACGCCATCGCCTGCGCGGGGACGGCCGATGAGGTCAAAGACAAGGTCAGGACGAACTGGGAGGGGATCTCGGACCGGGTCTCGGTGGGGGGGCCGTGGTACGGGCCGGGCCCGGAGCGCATGTTCGAGAACTATCAAGCGCTGGTCGCGACCTTCGGGAGCGCCTGAGCAGACCGCGCCTCGCTCGACCAATGTCATCCGAGACCCCCGGGAGGGGTCTGACGTGACAATGGGCGCTCGAGCCGAAGTGCCCGGAGGGACTAGAGCTCGCCCACTAGTTCGAAGGCGTCGGCCCTCCAGTTTTCGTCGTCTTTCACCAGGGTCAGCCGTAGCGTGTATCCGACCGAGCGCTCGCCGCCGTCGACTGTTGTCGTCTGGGCGACCTGCGCGACCGCCTCGGCCTCGTCCAATGCAGTAAACGCTACGTCCGGGCCCTCGAGGATCTCGCCGCTCGCGCTCGCGCCGGCCTCCTCGAAGGCGGGTCCGAGACCGGGCAGCAGCTCCTCGTAGTCCTCACGGAAGTTGCCCGTCGAGAGCTCGAGCACCCGCTCGCCGGCCTCATCCACGTTGCCCGCATCGAGATTGATCAGAAGCTCGATGACCTCCACAGCCGTGGCGCGCGCCTCGGGGGCCTCCTCCGTGAGCATCCTGTCGATGTCCCCTGGGTTCGTCGACCGCGACGTGAGCCACAATCCGCAGAACAAAGCCGCCGTGGCCACCGCGCCGATGAGGGCGAGGATCAGGGGCCGGTTGCTTGGGTTGGACTCGTCCTCGATCTCGGGTGAGTTCATTCAGCGATTCGAACCGCTTCGGCGAACGTGTTGCCCGCCCCGTCGACGAGCGAACGTGCGCTTGAGATCACGACCTTTGTGGTTCCTCTTGCGGAGCGCCTGCGTCGCGCTCCATGGCCTCGACCTCGGCGGCCGTCATCCCGGAGCCCGACCTCGGCTGGTCCTCCGGTTTCGTCTGGTCCTTCTCCTCGGACATACCGATCGGGCCCTCGGTATCACCGGCGAGGAACTGCCTGACCACGGGGATGTCAGACTCGAACATCTCGTGCGCGGGACCGAAGCGAACAAGGTTGCGGCGGTAGAGCATGCCGATGTAGTCGGACACTCGCTTAGCGGTGGAGATGTCGTGCGTCACGACCATGAACGTCGCTTCGAGCTGTCTGTTGAGGTCGATGATGAGCTCGTTGAGGAACGCGGTGCGGACCGGGTCGAGGCCGGAATCGGGCTCGTCGAAGAGCACGATCTCGGGATCGAGCACGAGGCCCCGAGCGAGCCCGGCGCGCTTCTTCATGCCTCCGGAGATCTCGCCCGGAAGCTTCTTCTCGGCACCGATCAGACCGACCATCGTTAGCTTCTCGTCGACGATGTCCTTGATCTCGCTCTCGCGCTTCTTCGTGTGCTCGCGGAGAGGAAAGGCGACGTTGTCGTAGATGTTCATCGATCCGAACAGCGCGCCGTCCTGGAAGAGCACTCCGAACTTGCGACGAACCTGGTAGAGCTCCTTCTCCGACAGAGCGGGAACGTTCTTGCCGTCGATCCAGATCTCGCCTCGGTCGGGCTTCAGCAGGCCGACGAGGTGTTTGAGAAACACGGACTTGCCGGTCCCCGATGGACCGAGCAGAACCGTGACTTTTCCCTTCGGCACGTCGAAGGTGATGTCCTCGAGCACGGTCTGGGGGCCGAACGACTTCGTGAGTTCTCTGATGCTTATTTCGACATCCGGCTCAGATGACATTCATCCCCCAGGTTTCCCGGCTTCGTAGAGGTTCCATTTTGCACTCTTGCACGAGGGCGCGGGCGGCCACGTCGTCACCAAGGTGCTCCCCGCAGGGTACTTGCGAACGAGCGCCCTGCATAGTGGTCTGCGCCGGCGGCGCGTTCGACGCGAAGGGCAGAGTTTTGTCAACCGGCGAGGCTGAATCGCCGGATCACGACCTACTAGACTGCGCTGCCTATGGACTTCAGAGATACCCCCGAAGAGGCGGCCTTTCGCAAGGACTTGAGGACCTGGATCGCGGTCAACCTTCCCGCGGGATGGAGCGAACGGGCCCCAAGCAGCGGGCGGATGGACGAGTCGGTGTCGCGCGAATGGTCGAAGAGGTTGTACGCCGCGGGCTACTCGGGTTTGACCTGGCCCAAGGAGTACGGGGGCCAGGGTGCCCCCTACACCCACCAGGCCATCTTCCTCGAGGAGAGCGCGCGGGCCGAGACTCCGGAGCACATCGGCCTCATCGGGCTCGGCATGGCGGGTCCGACGATCATCGCCCACGGAACAGACGAGCAGAAGTCCGCTCACCTCGCACGCATTCTCTCCGGCGAGGAGGTCTGGTGCCAGGGGTTCTCCGAGCCCGGATCGGGCAGCGACCTCGCCTCGCTGAGAACGAAAGCCGAGGACGCCGGCGATCACTACGTCGTCAACGGACAGAAGGTGTGGTCGAGCTACGCCCACATCGCCGACTTCTGCATTCTCGTCGTTCGCACCGATCCGGACGCGCCGAAGCACAAAGGCATCACTTACCTGCTCGTCGACATGCACTCCGAAGGGGTCGAGGTCCGGCCTCTCGTGCAGATAACCGGTGATCCTGAGTTCAACGAGATCTTCTTCAACGACGTGAAGGTTCCGAAGACCAATGTCGTCGGCGAGGCCAACGCGGGCTGGGGGGTGGCGATGACCACGCTTCTGCACGAGCGAGGAACCCTCGGCTTCACTCTCACAGCACGACTCGAGGTTCTCGTTGCAAAGTTGATCGCACTTGCCGACGAGACCGGCGCGGGCGAGGATCCGTTGATACGTGATCGGATCGCTCAGCAGTGGATCGACCTCCAGGCTCTGAAGTTCACGAATTACCGGGCGTTGACCACCCTGATGAGGACCGGGGTGCCGGGCCCCGAGGGCTCCATCGCCAAGCTGCACTGGAGCGAGTCGAACCAACGGCTGGGCAAGCTCGCTCTCGACGTCCTCGGGGTGCGCGCCCAACTCGATGACGATGACGCCGACTGGTCGGGGTTCTGGCAGTACCAGCAGCTTCGCAGCAGGGGCAACACGATCGAGGCAGGCACGTCCGAGATCCTGCGCAACATCATCGCCGAGCGAGTGCTCGGACTGCCGAGGAGCCGGTAGGGGGTGCGGGGGAGTAGCGAAACTTGGAGAACGATCCCCCGACCCTCGGAGAGGGGATAGGGCATGGACTTCTCCTTTACCGAGGAACAACAGATGCTGCGCGAGCAGGTTCGCTCGTTCATGGCGTCTGAGTTTCCACACGAGCGTATTGCCGAACTCTCCGCATCGGATGAGGGATGGGATCCATCGTCCTGGCCGAAGATGGCCGAGCTGGGATGGACGGGATTATCCATCCCAGAGGAACACGGCGGCGCGGGCATGAGCTTTCTCGAGGAGGCGGTGCTCATCGAGGAACTCGGATACGGGCTCTATCCCGGTCCCTACCTCAGCACCATCGCGCTCGCTCTGCCCGCGCTTCAGGGCGCACCGGACGTGCTGGAGTCGGTCGCATCGGGAGGGGCGCGCGTCGCTCTCGCTTTTGCCGAGCCGACCGGAGCCCGGACGGTCGAGGACACCGACCGTCTGACCACAGCGGCCGAGTCGGACGGTGACGAGTGGACCCTCACCGGGATCAAGGAGCCGGTCGCCGATCTGCCGCTCGCCACGCACGTCGTCGTCAGCGCGACGACCACCGGCGGCGCCGGGCTCTGGCTGGTAGAGCCCCACGGCGATGCGGTCACGCCTCTCGGATCCATTGACAGCACACGTCGCATGGGACGGCTGACGCTGGAGAGCCACCGCGCGACGCTGCTCGTCGCGCCGGCTCAAGGCGACGTCGTGTTGAGCCACATCCGTCGCCGGACCGATGCCGCACTCGCGCTCGAAGCCGTCGGCATAGCCCAGAGAGTTCTCGAGCTGGCGCGCGACTACGCCTCAGAGCGAAGGCAGTTCGACAGGGCGATCGGCTCCTATCAAGCCGTGTCCCACCAGATCGCCGATACCTACATGAGTACCGAGCTCGCCCGCTCTCTCGCGTACTGGGCGGCCTGGTCGGTCGCGGAATCCACGGAGGAGGCCGATCGTGCGGCGGCCGCCGCCCACTCGATGTCCGGCGAGGCTGCGGTGGTCGCATGCGAGCGGTCGATACAGGTTCACGGTGGGATCGGATTCACCTGGGAGCACATCCTCCACCGTTACTACAAGAGAGCGCTTGCGATCTCTTCGTTCAACGGCACGCCCGCCACGCAACGAGCCGCGATCGCCGCGTCACTGCTCGATCACTAGAGAATCTAAGTGGTTGTATGCGGTTCGAGCGGCCTGTGCCGGGATACCATGAAAGGAGCGATCGTCTCGACGATCGCGTGCATTGCCCGACGGCGGCGAACCGCCGGCGTGAGCGG
>WHSV01000141.1 GCA_009379915.1 Actinomycetota bacterium
CACATTGAGCTGCACAACAAGCACCCCAAGCCATTCGAATGGCATGCGACCGCGGATGTGATCCTTGGGAAGATCGCTCGTTGTAAAGAAGCGTTAGAGACGGGACACTAGATGGAGGAGAAATTCATGAAAGCGATCGTTCACGACGAATATGGCAACGCCGATGGTCTGGAACTGCGGGAGATCGACCGGCCCGAGGTCGGTGATGGCGAGGTGCTGGTCAAGGTTCACGCGGCAGGGGTGGATCGGGGCGTCTGGCACGTGATGACCGGGCTGCCGTATCCCATCCGGCTGGCGGGCTTCGGGCTCCGAGCGCCGAAGAATCCCGTTCTGGGTTCAGACGTGGCCGGTGTGGTTGAGGCGGTCGGCGATGACGTCACGGCCTTCCGGCCCGGCGACGAGGTCTTCGGCGTCGCCGAGGGTTCGTACGCCGAGTACGCGGTGGTGGCGGTGGACAAGCTCGCCGCTATGCCCGTCAACCTCAGTTTCGAGCAGGCCGCCGTGGTGCCGACCTCCGCTTCGACCGCGCTTCAGGCTCTCCGCAAGGGAAATGTGCGAGCGGGTCAGAAGGTGCTGATCACCGGCGCATCGGGGGGAGTCGGCACGTTCGCGGTTCAGCTGGCCAAAGCATTGGGAGCCGAGGTCACGGCGGTTTGCAGCACGTCCAAGGTTGGTCTAGTTCGGTCGATCGGTGCAGACCACGTCATCGACTACAAGACGGCGGACTTCGCTGCGGGTGGCGACCGCTTCGACGTGATCATCGACATAGGTGGGAACGCAACCCTGGCCCGCCTGCGATCCGTCCTTACTCCCAAAGGGAAGCTTGTCATCACGGGAGGCGAGACCGATGGGCGGTGGCTTGGTGGGGCGGATCGACAGATCCGGGCTCAGGTGTTGTCGCTTTTCATAGGACAGAAGTTGGGGACCTTCATCGCGGCGGTGAGTGCAAAAGACCTCGGCGCGCTCAAAGAGATGATCGAGAACGGCAGGCTCACCCCGGTGGTCGACCGCACATATCCGCTCAGTGAGGCACCCGAGGCGATCCTGTATCTGGACGAAGGGAATGCTCGTGGCAAGGTCGCCATCGCTGTCTAAGGATGGGACCACCTGGGACTCCGAGCACGTGGGCCAGCTGTCAGCGCGCACGATCTTGATCACCGGCGCCAACAGCGGTATCGGCTTTGCGACAGCCGCGGCACTTGTTGGTCGAGGTGCCCATGTAGTGCTGGCGGTACGGGACAGGGTTAGGGGCGAGGCCGCCGCGGCGCGTCTGGTCGGGCCTGGATCATCGAGTGTTGTCGGACTCGATCTATCCGACTTGGATCAGGTCGCGAGATGTGCCAAGAGACTGGTCGACAGCCACGAGAAGATCGACGGACTGGTCTGCAATGCCGGAGTCATGGGTGGGCCGTTGCTGTTTTCGGCACAAGGATTCGAGCTGCAGATGGCAACCAATCATCTGGGACATGCAGCGCTGGTTAGCGCGCTGTGGACGGTGCTGGAAGCGAGCGCCGCGCGGGTCGTCATGCTCTCCAGCAACGAGGCGCAGCGGGGTCGGTTAACACCTTGGACGACGCTGGAGCAGCTGCTTAAGCCAGATCCGTACGACGGCAAACAGGTCTACCGAAATACGAAACAGGCGAACCTCTTGTTCGCACAACAGCTCCATCGGCGGAGTAAACAGATCCGCTCATCGGTTCGCGCGGTAGGCGTTCACCCGGGAACCGTGTCTACGAACCTGTTTGCCCGACAACTAGATCGGTCTGGCCGTAGTCGTCTCGGTTCGATCAGCAAGATCCTTACGTCGGCACTGCTGTCGTCACCGGAGACAGGAGCGCGGGGCACGTTGTGGGCTCTGGATGAGAGCACGCCGAGCGGAGCGTTCATCGCCCCTGCTGGGTTCGGGCAGCTGCGAGGCCGTCCCCGATTAGCCGATGTATACGACTCTGCAAGCGACCCGGCGACGGCTCGGCGATTGTGGAACCTCACCGAGGAAGCTGTCGGCCCACTGGCGGCTTGATGTCGATCGGTCGGCTAGCGACCTAACAGACGCTCGAGGCCGTCGAGGATGAAATCGAGGCCGAACTCGAACTCTGCGGTGTAGCTGTAGCCAGACTTGCTGAACTCGATCGCGACCTCCGCTATGTACGGATACAACTCGCCCATGTCACCCAACGTGGTCTTCGCCATCTCGGCGGATTCCTCAGGTGTCGCAAACGGGATGGTTTTCTCCTGGAGGGCGAAGCCGTAGGTAAAACTGTCGAGCAGGTTGTACGCATGCACGGCTTCGCGGAATCCGAAGCCCGCTTCGCGCAGGCAACCCATCGTTGCGTTGTGGTGCTCGGCGCTTGCGGGGCCTGGGTTCATCGTGGTCTCCATAAGCCCGACGGCCCACGGGTGCTGGCGCAGAGCGGCTCGAGCAGAGACGCCACGTTTGCGCAACTCGAACTTCCAGTGACCCCCGATAGCGGGGGGATACATCTCACCGAATACAACGTCCATGCCAGCGAGGACGAGGAGGTCTTCTTTGTTGGCAAATGCGTGGGTCACCAGGGAATCGAACCCTGAACCTACGGATTAAGAGGTCGTTTCCTCGGTGTTCTCGTCGCTTGTCAACATCTCTCGAGATCGTGCATCTTCCCAGGTCACCGGCCTGATCGCGACTCGCAAGAGCTCTCATCGTTCTTCATCATTTTGCGTCGCGCGCGTGTCGAAATCGTGTCGCGCTGAAAGGGTTGCTCTTAGGTCCTGGCGCCCTTGCCCCTGAGCTTAGGGAAGCCGAGGTTCGCGTAGGCCCGGAGCCTCTTCGTATGCATCTTCTTGAGCACCGGCACGGCCGGGTCGGCGTAGTCGTAGACAGTCACCGCGCTCTTTCCTTCATGGGTCCTCAGGAGCCGCCCCGCATATTGCACGATCCGTCCCTTGAAGGACACGGGGAAGGCGAGGAACAGAGTGTCGAGCTGGGGGCAGTCGAACCCCTCCCCTAAGTACTGTCCGGTTGAGATGACACACAGCTCGGTGTCCGAGGATGCGGAGTCGATGATGAGAAGGATCTCGTCGCGGGCTTTCTTTCCCAGGCTGCCGTCCAACACCAGCGGCGCCTTGCCCGCGTCGCGCAGGAGTTGGTTGAGGATCCGGCAGTGCTCCCTTCGCTGACTCAGGATCAAACACCGCCGCCCCCGGGAAAGAGCTTCGAGCACATCCTCGCAGATCAACTTGTTGCGGGGCTCGTGTGCCACAAGGGCGGCGAAGACATCCTGAATCGGCGTGTCGTCGGTCAGATCAAGAGCGAAATCGGTCTCGCGAACGAGAAGCTCCCGGGTCAGCTCTTCCGCGGGATCACCAGAAGCGTCAATCCGATGGCGGATGGAGCCGCACTGCATGGCGATGATGCCCTCGAGCCCGTCGCGCCGGTAGGGGGTTGCCGTCAGGCCCAGGAAGTGGCGACCGGGAGCTTGTCGCACAACGGACTCGAAGGAAACTGCAGGCAGGTGGTGACATTCGTCCACCACGACCAGTCCGTAGGTGGCAAACAGCTTCTCGAGCTCCTCGGCGCGCGTGAGGCTTTGGATCATGGCGAGATCGATGACACGCGTCGGCTTGTTGCGGCCGCCGCCGATCTGACCAACGGCCGAGGAGGGGAGATCGAGGAGACCGGTGATCTGGGCGCGCCACTGATCCAGCAGCGGCTTGCGGTGGACGAGCACGATGGTGGGAACGCCTCGGTGCGCGATCACCGAGCAGGCCATGACCGTCTTGCCAACACCGGGCGGAGCTACCAGCACACCGAGGTCATGTTTGAGGACACCATCGACGGCCTCTGCTTGGGCCCTGGTCAGGGTTCCGCCGAACGAAAGCTCGATCTCATCAGTCATCGACCTGTTGTCGCGTAGGTCGAGTCGGGTCCCGGCCTGGCGGAGCAGATCCTTGAGCCCTTCGAGCAGTCCGCGCGGCAGGTGCAGGTGGGTGATGTCCTCGCGGTAGCAGCGGATGAACCTTGGAACCCTGAACGTCGAGAGCCTGAGCCGCTGACGCTCGTAGAACTGCGGGTTATGGAGAGAGGCGAGGTGCTTGATGTCGGATAGCAGCCAGGGTGGGAGCCCGGACTTGTCCACGCTGAGCCCCGCTCTCTGAGAACACGCGACCGCATCGGGAGCAGGCAGACGGTTTCGGGTGCTGCGGATCTGATCCGTGAGGGCGTCTGGCCCCACCTTCACCGCGGGCAGGGACGCGAGGGCTTGATCGAGGCCCGTGGGCGCTAGCCGGGTGGCCCCGGTCAGGAAGCGCCACTGATCCGGATAGGGCTCGAGGGTTGCGGGATCGACGAACTCGGTATTTCCCTGCTCGCGCGCCGTGCGGTCGAGCGGCAGCGCGATCAGGTTTCCGAAGCTACCTTTGGGCACGAAGTCCTGGTTCGGAAAGAAACGATCGTAGCTCTCGAGATCGATCTCGCCGCGCTCGATCATCGCCTCGCGAAGGAGTCCCGCTGCGAGTCTGCGGGCGGCAACCGCGGGCACGGGGGCGGAGAAGAAGACCCAGACGTGTCCGCCCGCACCGGAGCGAGATCGCTCCAGGTATGCCGCCACGTCATGGCGGGCGGCGGCGGCCAGGAAGGAACCCGCGTCCGAGGCCCATCCGTCGCCGTCGAAGTCACACGCCAGGAACCGACAGGTGTCGTCTTTTAGGAGTGGGTAGATGCCGATCGGTGTTCCAGCGGGTAGTCAGTGATGAATCCGCGCCAGGGATCCTCCCAATTTGCTGGCGGCGGGTTGAACTCGGGAGGCCATGACGTTTCTCTCATCTCGAAGGTCTGCCGACAC
>WHSV01000142.1 GCA_009379915.1 Actinomycetota bacterium
CGTGGTCGCGCAGTAGGGTCGAGGCAGTGGCCATGACGGCTCCTTCATCGATGTGGTGTCGACGAAGACAGCCTAGTCATGGCCACTCGTGTGTGGGCTTGGGGTTATCCGCGAGCGTGGCTCACACCAGATGCAGCGAGCGAGACTCTCATCGTCCCGAAATCCGCTCGGCGGTGTGAGGCTCGCTCGCTAAGAGTAGGAGTGCTCCTCGTCCGGGTGGGCGCCGCTGCGGACCTCGTCCGCGTAGGCCCGCGCGGCCTCGGCGATGGCGACGCCGAGCTGGGCGTAGGCCTTGGCGAACTTGGGCGTCTTGCCGGGCGTGATGCCGAGCCAATCGTGGTACACGAGGACCTGCCCGTCGCAGTGAGGGCCGGCGCCGATCCCGATGGTGGGAATCGTGAGGCTCCCCGTGATTTGCCGGGCGAGGTCGCTCGGAACGCCCTCGAGCACGAGCGAGAATGCACCCGCGGCCTCGAGGTTCTTGGCGTCCTCCGTGATGCGATGGGCCTGCTCCTCGGTGCGCCCCTGGACCCGGAACCCGCCGAACTGGTTCACGGACTGCGGGGTGAGCCCGAGATGAGCCATCACCGGAATGCCGCTCGAGGTCATGCGCTCGACGACATCGACGATGCGACCTCCGCCCTCGAGCTTGACCGCGTGGGCGCCCGCCTCTTTGAGAAAGCGGCCCGCGTTGTACAGAGCCTCGTCTGCGTCCCCCTGAAAACTCATGAAGGGCATGTCGCCGATGACCATGGCGGTGCTGGCTCCGCGGCTGACCGCGGCCGTGTGATGGAGCATCTCGTCCATCGTCACGGGGACGGTCGAGTCGTAGCCCAGCACGACCATGCCGAGGCTGTCCCCCACCAGGAGCAGGGGAATGCCCGCCTCATCGAGGATTCGAGCCGAGAGGGCCTCGTAACAGGTGAGCATCGGGAACCGCTCGCCTCTGTCCTTGAAGCCCTGAACGCTGCGCACGGTCACGCGCGCGTTGCGCTGGTGAACCGACACTGTCGCCTCCTTAAAAGGTAGCCGCAGTAGATGGCTCTAAGGATACGCCCTATTTGCGGGTTGGGGCCTTGGCCGCTCCCGAATGGGGAGATTCCCTGTCGTACATCTCCTGGATGACCGCGCTGTAGAGCTCTCCGATGGTGCGCCTCTTGACCTTGAGGGTGGGGGTAATCTCGTTCTCCTCCTGGAGGAAGTCGCGCTCGAGCACGCGGAACTTCTTGATGCCCTCGACCTTCGCGAGGTTCGAGTTGAGCTCGTCGACGGCGGCCTGGATCTCCTTGAGCGTGCGTTCGTGCCCGCAGATGGCGGCGATGTCACCCTCGATCCCGTGCTCCCTGGCGAAGTCGGGGGCCTTCTCTTCGTCGAGCGTCACGAGGGCGGTCAGGAAGGGACGCCGGTCGCCGACGACGACCACCTGGGAGATGAGCCCATGGAACTTGAGCCGGTTCTCGATCTCCTGCGGGGCGATGTTCTTGCCGCCCGCGGTGATGATGAGGTCCTTCTTGCGGTCGGTGATCTTGAGGTAGCCGTGCTCGTTGAACTCGCCGACGTCGCCCGAGTGCAACCACCCGTCGGAGTCGATGGCCTCCTTCGTGGCCTCTTCGTTCTTGTAGTAGCCCTGCATGACGTTCCCGCCGCGCACCAGAACCTCGCCGTCTTCGGCGAGCTTTACCTCGAGCTCGGGAAACGCAGTGCCGACCGTGCCGATGAGGACCGAATCCGGCGGGTTCCACGTGGTCGGCCCGTTGTCCTCGCTCTGCCCGTAGCCCTCGGTGATCTTGATGCCGGCCGAGTGAAAGAACCAGATGAGCTCGGCGGCCAGGGGGGCCGCGGCGCTGAGCGCCAGGTTGCACTCCTCGAGGCCGAACGCGGCGCGCACCTTGGTGAGCGCCAGCTTGTCGAGGACCCTGTGCCGGACGCGGAGGGCGAGCGGAACCTTTGCGTCGGCCATCTTGCCGCCGCGCGCGACGGCCTGCTGCTCGAGCTCGGTGACCCTCCGGCCCGTCTCGATCGCTTTCTTGGCGATCTTCACCTTGCGGTCTTCGGGATCGGCGGCCGCCATCTTGGCGGTGACGCCCGCGTAGAACTTCTCCCAGACCCTCGGCACCGCGAAGAAGTAGGTCGGCTTGCACGCCTGGAGATCCTCGATCAGCGTAGGCACTCCGCCTCCGAACCAGGTCTGGGTGCCGTGATAGATCTGCAGGAGGTGGCTGATCATGCGCTCGGCGATGTGGCTGAGCGGGAGGTAGCTGAGGGCCCGTCCGCTCTCCCCGTCCCCGATCGGGACGTGCTGCTCGGAGTGGGTGCAGGTCCACCAGATGTTGGAGTGACTCAACATGACCGCCTTGGGAGGGCCGGTCGTGCCCGAGGTGTAGACGAAGGTTGCGAGGTCCTCGGGCTTGATGTTCGAAGTGGCCTCGTCGTAGACCTTGTCGTCGACGTCGTCGGCGAGGGCCAGGAAGTCCTCCCAGGTGACGACGAAGTCCTTATCGGCCCCGGCCGATTCCGCCCCCTCGAAGACCACGACCTTCTCGAGGGCCGGGAGCTCGGAGCGCATCTTCAGGACCTTCTCGAGCTGCTCGGTGTTCTCGACGCAGGCGACCTTCGAGTCGGAGTGTCCGACGATGTAGGCGACCTGCTCGGGCGAGTTGGTGGTGTAGACGGGGGCGGTCGCGCCGCCGAAGCTCAGGCAGCCGATGTCCGCCACGTGCCATTCGACGCGGTTCCCCGACAGCAGCGCCATCTTGTCGCCCGAGGAGAACCCGAGAGCGTGGAGAGCCTTGCCGACCTTCTTGACCGAGTCGCCGTACTCCCGCCAGGTGACGTCGTGCCATGTGCCGCCTCCGTCATGCGGTCCGGCCGAGCCCGCCCCGCGTTCCTTGTAGCGCAGAGCCACCTTCTCGGGATGCGTGCGCACCCGCTCGTGGAATCTCTCGATGATCGTCGTTGCCGGCATCCCCAACTCCCCCTTCTCGGTCCCCCTTGAACGACTGGGACCCTGCAGAACCGGACCGCTTGTTCAAGTTCGTTAGACGGAGTCTAGGGCGAGTCCTGGCTCGGGGCCAAGAAAAGCTCGATTCGGTCGGGAATCGGGGGATGCGTGTACAACGCCCAGACCGCGAGCGGCGGTGGATCGAGATCCGCGAGGTTGGCGAAGGCGAGCCGTCTGAAGGTTCTCACCGCGGTGTCCGAATCTTCCGTCAGCTCGCGCGCGGTGGCATCCGCCTCGCGCTCGAAGGTGCGGGACACGAGGTTCTCGGCCGGAAGCAAAACGAAACCGGCGAGAAAGGCGAACACCGCCAGCAGTGGGAGCGCCCTCAGGTCCCCCACCGCTTCGGCCCCCGCCCACGACCAGGGCCAACCTCCTCGGCCGAGCCAGCCCAGCAGCGCGAACGACCCGAGCAGAGCAAGGCTCCCCAGGGCGACGTTCTTGAGCACGTGGTTGGCGCGCTGGTGACCGAGCTCGTGGGCCACGATGAACAACGTCTCGTCCTTGCCTCCCGCGTCGAGCAAGGTGTCGTAGACAACGACCTGCTTCGTCGAGCCGAAACCTGCGACGTAGGCGTTCTCGGAGGTCGTCCTGCGGCTCGCGTCGGCGACGAGCACGCGGTCCACCTCGATCCCTGCCTCGGCAGCCAGCCACTTGATCTCGCGGGTGAGCTCGGTGTCCTCCAGCGACGAGAAGTTGAAGAACAAGGGAGCGATGATCACCGGGTAGAGGTAGGCCAACACCAGTGTGAGCATCGTGAACGCACCCCAACCCCAGAGCCACCAGGATCCCGGGCGCCACCGCACCGCTCCGTAGAACGCGACCGCGGCGACCGACATCGTTCCCGCGGCGACGAGCAGGCCGCGACCCTGATCGGACAGCCAGCCCCCGACGTCCTGTGTCGAGAGGCCCCAGTCATGAGCCACCACGTAACCGCGCACGAACGCGAGCGGCAGCGTGGCGAGGGTCAGGATCAATGCCAGGACCGCGGCCGCGAGCAACGCATGCACCGGCCAACCGCCGGGCACCCGCTCGAGCCCGTTCACCAGCCGTGACATCGGCCCGCGCGCCAGCACCAGGAGGACCGCGAGTTGAAGGAGCGCTCCGAGAGCGAAGCTCAGGTAGCCCGGCTTGCGATATGCATTGCCGCGCGCGATCTGCTCCCCGGTGAACTCGGCCCCCCGGGCGGGGTCCGTCGCGGAGGGCCCCGGTTCGGCGGCGCGGAGGGAGGCCGGAGAGCGCGAGAACCACGCAACCACCCCGGCGCCGGCCAGAGCCAGAACGACGATCAGGATCACCGCCCGCGCGATATTCACACGGGCAGCCTAGTCACCCTCAGTTTGCTTTGCGGTCCAAGCAATTCTGCGGTCCCGCCGAGCCGGTCCCGCGGGCGTCTGGTTCGTCCCGGCTCTGTGGGCGGGGCCGAAACTTCAGTACCGGTATCAGCCCCGCCCCCGCCAGTTCCCGTAGCGGTGGATCGAGGTCCTGGTCGATCTCGACCGGTCCCGCGGGCGGATGCAGCACCGCGGTCACGAGGCAGTCCTCGCAGTGCTCCGACTGGTACATCTCGCACTGAGTGCAATCGATTCGCATGTCACGCCCTCCTGCTTGCGCCGGTGCTCCGTTCCATTCCTCGTTCTGGAACAAACGCTACTGAGGGCCTGTGACACAAAAGGCACGAGGTTTGGGGGCTCGGGGTGTCTCGAGGTCGTTAGGGAACTCGGCTAACCCTCCAGGCGCTCGGGGAGGTCGGCCCCCATCGCGTGGTAGCCACCGTC